>CAZRMD010000092.1:3811-11190 GCA_964601135.1 uncultured Actinomycetes bacterium
AGATGCAGGAAGCGTTGAAGGCCATCCAGCGGCGCTCGTCGACGACGTTCATCTACGTCACGCATGACCAGGGCGAGGCGCTGACGATGTCCGACCGCATCGCCATCATGGACCGCGGCCAAGTCGTGCAGATGGGTCCGCCCGAGGAGCTCTACCAGGCGCCCAGGACGCGCTTTGCCGCCAGCTTCCTGGGCGATACCAACCTGTTCGAGGGCCACCTCGCGAGCGACGGCGAGTTCGAGTCGGGCGGACTCCGTCTGCGCGTCGATGGAGGCTCCGGGGTTGCCGTCTCAGTGAGGCCGGAGCGGGTCGCAATCGGCCCGCCGGAATCGCTGCAGACGGCAAACCGCTTTGTCGGCAAGCTCGACGAAATCGTCTACCTGGGCTCCCACACCAGGTACGTGGTCGTCCTCAAGGATGGGCGGCGGGTGATTTGCCAGCGTCAAAACGAGCGCGGTTCGCTCGCTGTCGGCGCCGGGGATGACGTGGCGGTCGGGTGGGATGTCGACGCCGAGGTGCTCCTGGAGCACTAGCAGAGAACGCGTAGGACGGAGAGATCGATGAGCAACCAGTTTTCAAGGCGTGAGTTTCTGATCATGACGTCGGCCGCGGCGGCCCTGGCCGCTTGCGGTGGGGGCGGAAGCGTCGCCAGCCCTTCGTCGTCTCCAGGACGCGGGCTTCCGAAGGGCAACGTTTCGGTGACCATGTTCGTCTTCCTCGGTGGTGACCTGGGCAAGATGCCAAAGGCGTTCGCGCAGGACTACATGCAGCGCCACCCGAACATCAAGATCCAGATTTACGAGGACAGCAACACCGTCGGCTATCCGAAGATGCTGGCCGCGAAGCGGACCACCCCCGACCAGCCGCTCGTCAACCTCGGCTTCTTCAATGCCCAGACCACAGCCCAGGGAATCCTCGACGGGATGTGGAACAAGCTCGAATACGCCGCCATAGCGAACGTCAAAGACGTGCTCCCGCTGTTCAAGCGGGACGATCGTTATGGCATCGGCTACGGAGCCGACCAGATCGGACTTGTCTACAACACGAAGCAGATCTCGACCGCGCCGAGCTCGTGGGCCGACCTCTGGGATCCTCAGTTCAAGGGCAAGGTCACGTTCTTCGATTACTACTGGTACCCCGTCTACATCGCGGCCAAGATGAACGGCGGCGGCCTCGACAACATGCAGCCCGGCTGGGACTTCTGGAAGGCGCATGCCAAGCAGATCCGGACGATCGTGACGTCGAATCCCCAGTACCTCGACGTCCTGAGCAATGGCACCGCACCCCTTACTTCGTACTTCAACGGAACCGGGCTCCAGTGGAAGAACGGCGGTGCGCCACTCGACTACGTTCCGCCTAAGGAAGGCGCGATCAGCGTCCCGGTGTACCTGCAGTCGGTGCAGGGCAACACCGCCGATCAGAACGCGGTAGTCACGGACATCATCAACGACATGCTGTCTCCGAAGTGGAACGAGCAGTGGGCGACGACGTCGGTCCAGGTGCCGGCGAACCAGAATGTGAAGCTGCCGGACAGCATGGCCTCGCTGGCGGCCTTCAAGAAGGAAACGGTCCAGAAGCTGCAGTCGATCGATTGGACGGTGGTCGCCAAGAACAACAGCGAATGGCGGCAGAAGTGGGACCAGTTCGTGAAAGCGAACATCTAGTGTCGGCGATCGAGGGCCAATAGTCACATTGGACGCGGCCGGCTCAGTCGCGACTGCAGCGCGCCGGCGGAGGTGGCAGTTCAGGGGCTATCTGCTCCTGCTGCCATCCCTGGCCGTCATGCTGCTCTTCTTCGTCGCGGCGATGGGCGTTCTCCTCGCCTTCAGCTTTCAGCGTTTCCAGGACGGGGAGTTCCTCCCCGGCACGACGACCCAGAACTTTGCGACGTTCCTCCGCCAGCCCTACTACTGGTCGGTCGTCGCGACCACGCTGAAGCTTGGCCTGGTCACCACGCTGGTGACTGCGCTCATCGGCTATCCAACCGCCTATGCACTGAATTCAGTGCGTAGACCGCTGTTCAGAAATGTCTGCTACTTCGCCCTCTTCGCGCCCCTACTGACGAGCGTAATCGTGCGCTCCTACGGTTGGGCGTTGCTGCTCGGCGACCACGGTTTCGTCAACGGCATCCTGCTCGGCCTGCACATCCTTCACGCACCTGTACGTCTTCTCTACGAGTTCCCGGGCGTGGTGATCGCGCTCGTGCACATTCTGCTGCCGTTCATGGTGTTCCCGATCATCGGCGTCCTCGGCCAGCTCGATCCGGCTCTCAAGCTGGCCTCCGCCGATCTCGGTGCCAACCGCATTCAGACCTTCGTGCGCGTCACCCTGCCGCTGACCATCCAGGGTCTTCTGGTGGGGTGCGAGCTCGTCTTCGCGCTCTCCATCAGCGCATTCGCGACTCCGTCGCTGCTTGGTGGTGGCCGCGTCCAGGTCCTGCCCGCACTCATCTACGGCGAAGTGGGATCGCTCAACTGGCCGCTGGCGTCCGTTGAGTCCTATGTGCTGCTCGCGCTGGCCCTGCTCGCCATCGGCGCCTTCACCGCTTTGCTGCGTGGCCCGCTCGGCCGCACACGTGGGGTCAATGCGTGACCCGGGTCTGGTCGACGATCGGCTTTCGGCTGCTGCTGGTCCTCATCGTGCTCTTCATGCTGGCGCCGATCGCGATCGTCGTCGTCAACTCGTTCAACAGCGTTCCCTACGGTGCCTGGCCGCCGCCGGGCTACTCACTCAAGTGGTACGTCAACCTCAGCAACCAGACGGACTTCGCGGATGCCGCAATCCGAAGCCTGTTCGTGGGCATGGTTGCAACGGGGTTCGCGCTGGCCGCCGGAACGCTGGGCTCGATAGCGCTGGTCAGACTGACCTTCCCAGGAAAAGGCTTGGTGCACGGCCTGCTGCTTTCGCCGATGATCGTGCCCAAAGTGGCCGTCGGCATGGCCGCTTTCATTCTGTTCCTGCGCCTGCACGTATACGGGACGCTGTGGTCGCTGATGGTCGGCCACACCGCCTTGATCATGCCGTTCGTCGTCACTATCGTTTCGGCCGCGCTGCTGAGGGTCGACCCACGACTCGAGCAGGCCGCTCAGGACCTCGGAGCGTCGCCGGTGCGCGCGTTTCTGTCAGTTGCGCTGCCTCAGCTCACGCGCGCTCTCGTTGCCGCAGGTGTCCTGAGCTTTGTCGTCAGCTTTGACGAAGTCGACGCCTCGATCTTCATGGTCTCGCACCAGGACCCGACCCTCCCGATCGCGATGTACAACTACATGCAGAAGTACCAGGACCCGACACTGGCTGCGCTGTCGACGATCCTGGTGGCGGCGACGCTCCTGCTTGCCTTGCTATTGCTTCGATCGTTCGGCCCGTCCGGCCTTTCGCAGATGGTCGGGCGTTCGGAAACGCAGCTCACATCTGAAGGAGACACTCATGCCTGAAGCCCGGTCGCAAGTCACCACGATTCCTGTCCACACGCTCGCCAACGGGCACGACGTCGTGCTTCATGTTCATGACCTGGACAGCGGCAGACCCGGGCCGACGCTGGGCATCATCGCCACCATCCACGGCGACGAACCAATCTCCATCGAGACCATCCGGCGGATGCTGCGGAGCGATGATCTGGGCGAAATGAAGGGCCGGATCCGCGCCCTACCGGTTGCCAACCCGTACGCATTTCAGTCCGTGACCCGCAACACACCACTCGACATGAACAATCTCAACCGGATCTTTCCTGGCGATCCGGACGGCCAGCTGTCGGAGCAGCTGGCGCATGTCATCTGCGCCCGCTACCTGCCTGGACTGGACGCCATGATCGATCTCCATTCGGGCGGTGTCTGGCCGACGGTCGACTACGCCTACATCCACGACGAGGGCAGCGAGCTGTCAAAGGTCTACGGACTCGACCTGCTCTTCCGCGGCCCCTCATATCCTGGCTCGCTGGGAAATTACGCACGGCAAAACGGGATCCCGACCGTCGTCAGCGAGCTCGGTGGCGGCCAGGTCAAGAACGAGTACTTCATCAACCGAGGGGTGCGTGGAATCAAGAACGTCATGAAGCACCTCGGGATGCTTCCGGGTGAGCCGGAGGTGCCGGAGCGCCAGACCGTTGTCCACGAGATCCGCATCCTGCGTCCGCATCACGGCGGAATCATGTGCTCGGAGGTCAGCGTCGACCGGCTGGGTGAGGCGATCCCGGCGGGCACCGTTGTAGGTCGGGTCGTCAGTCCCTACATCTTCGAGACGCTCGAAGAGCTGAAGGCCCCGTTTGAGCCATCGCTCGTCGTCCTGACGCGTGAGGCCTTCACGAAGGTAGATCCGGGTGACTACGGCTTCATGCTTGCCAACGGCGCGACCGCCGAGAGCATTTGATGGGCTCGCCCGCTGCGGGATCCTCACCGAGCGTTTCCGAAGCCCGGTTGATGGCTCATATCGCCGAGTTCGAGCGCTGGGATAAACATGCGGGAAGCGACGGCGAGCGGGCGAGTTTGGAGTACATCCGTGAGCGGATGGAGGAGTACGGCTTCTCCACGCGCTTGATCTTGCATTCCGCTTACATCAGCCTGCCGGGATCTGCGTCTCTCGAGGCCGCTGGCAAATCGGTCCGCTGCATCACCCACTCGTTCTCGCGGGCCAGCCCAAGGGGCGGTCTGGAGGCGGAGGTCATCTATGTGGGTCGCGGGCTCCCCGCGGACTACCCGGCCAAGGACGTCCGTGGCAAGGTCGTACTCATCGACGGGATTGCCAACCCGCTGGCGTCGCTCGCCGCCAGCCGTGCCGGCGCAGTGGCGCAGATTCACACCTCACCACACGAGCACCTGCACGAGATGTGCATATCGCCGGTGTGGGGCAGCCCCGGCGATGACCAGATCGCGCAGCTCCCCACGACGACCGTCGTCACGATCGATCAGGCGAGTGGGGAGGAGCTCAAGAGCGTTCTCGGTTCGCGGGGATCGGTGGTTGTTCGAATCGAGGCCATGGTCGACACCCGATGGCGGACGACCCCGATTCTCGAGGCCGATCTGCTCCGCCCGGCCGCGGGCGACGACGACCCGATTGTCCTGTTCACGGGGCATCACGACACGTGGTACCGGGGAGTGATGGACAACGGCGGCGCCAACGCCACCATGCTCGAGGTGTCGCGGCTCTGCGCGGAGCGGCGGCACCAGTGGACGCGCAGCCTGCGCGTCCTCTACTGGTCCGGGCACTCACAGGGCCGCTATTCGAGCTCCGCCTGGTACGCAGACAACCATTGGGAGGAGCTGGAGCGGCGAGCGGTCGTGCACGTCAACGTGGACTCGACCGGAGGGCGTGGCAACACGGTTGTCAGCGACACCACGGCTTCCGCGGAGCTCGCCGCGCTGGCGCGCGACGCACTCGAGTCGCAGGCCGACCAGAGCTTCTCGGGACGGCGCATGAGCCGAGCCGGCGACCAGTCGTTCTGGGGCATCGGCGTTCCCTCGATCTTCGGAAACATGAGCGAACAACCTGCGACTGCCGGCGGAGCCAACGCCATGGCAGCCGTCTTCGGCGGCGGCAACCGCGTCGGACATGGGACGGGTTGGTGGTGGCACACGCCGGCCGACACGGCCGACAAGATCGACGCCGCGATTCTCGAGCGAGATACCCGGATCTACCAGCACACGGTCTGGCGGCTGCTCACGGACGAGGTGCTGCCGATCGACTATCGCGAGCACAGCGAAGCGCTGCGCGCGCACCTGGAGAGTCTGCGCAAGCAGACGACCAGCTTCGATCTGACTCCCCTCCTGGATCGGGCGAGGGAGCTGAGCCGGCGCTGCGACGGCCTGTACCGAGACATCGAGGAAGCGCGCATCGACGCTGCGACCGCGAACCGGACGATTAGAGCTCTCAGCCGTGCCCTGGTTCCAATCGACTACACGCTGGGAGATCGCTTCGGGCACGACCCCGCGCTGTCCCAGCCCCAGGTCCCCGCCCTGGACGAAGTCAAAAAGCTGAGCGAGCTGCCGGAGGAATCGGATGAGTACAGGTTCCTGAGCTCGCGGCTGGTGCGCGCGCGCAATCGCGTGGCGTTCGCGCTTCGCCAGGCGGTCGAGGTGTTCGACCAGCTGCCAGGAGGTGACGATGCTCGGCGGTAGGGCCGGCTTCACAGTTGTGGGAGCCGGGGGGATCGGCGGCGTCGTCGGCGCCCACCTGACGCGCGCCGGGTATCTGGTGCGATTCGTCGAGGCCAACGCCGAGCATGCCGGCGCCATTCAACGCGAGGGACTGCACATATCGGGACACGCCGACTTCAAAGTCGAATGCCGGGCGGTCCTCCCGAGCGATGTGGACTGGGAGCTGGGCCCCGTGCTGCTGGCGGTGAAGTCGAAGGACACGCAGCAAGCGTTGCAAACGATCGCCCCGCGCTTGTCGGCCACCGGTTTCGTGGTCTCGCTCCAGAACGGACTCGAGGAGTACAAGATCGCGCGGGAGGTGGGGGTCGATCGGACGGTGGGGGCCTTCCTGACTTTTGGCGGCCACTACGCGGGCCCGGGCCAGGTTGTGTACGGCGGACCGGGCTCCTTCAAGATCGGGGAGCTCAATGGTGAATCGAGCGCCCGGACGATGGAGCTCGCCGGCGTACTCGATTCCACGTTCCATCCCGTGCAGGTGACGAGCAACATCTTCGGCTACCTGTGGGCGAAGGAGGCGCTAGGCGCCTTTTATTTCGCCACTGCTCTGGTTGACGAGGACGTACCGAAGATCCTCGACCGTGCCCCCTACCGGCCGCTGTTCGGGGCGCTTGTCGCCGAGGTGGTGCGCGTCGCGGAAGCCGAGGGGGTTCGTTGCGAAGTGGTCGACGGGTTCGATCCCAAGGTTTTCGCAAGTGGCGGCGATGTGGAGGGGTGCTGGGCGGCCCAGTACGCGTACTGGGCTGCGCACGTGCAGCAGCGGACCGGCGTCTGGAGAGACCTCGCCATCCACCGGCGGGTTACCGAGGTGGACCACGTAATCGGTCCGATCATCGAGAGGGCCGGCGCGCGGCGGATTCCGGTCCCGCTTCTCGAACGCCTGCGTGCGGAGATCAAAGAGGCGGAGGGCGGGACGCGTCCACTGTCCTTCGCCAACCTCGACGATCTTAAAGCCGCAATTCCCGCCTGACCGGAGGAACCGGTCGTTTACGAAGCCGGGCTGGTGAATGACGCCTATCGAACGCCAGTCCTGGGGGCTTATTAGAACTAACTGAGGCCGCTGGCGGGCGGGTTGCGACCAAAACTTGACAAACTGCTCCGCCCAACTCACACTCCTGGCGAGGTGGCTGGAGGTGGTTCAGTTTCGCGATCGCAGCGTCGTCGTAACCAGCGCCAGGTATTGGAAGCGATCCGCGAGTCGGGGACCGTCAGCCAGAGCGAGCTGGCGCGGATGAC
>CAZRMD010000093.1:0-11152 GCA_964601135.1 uncultured Actinomycetes bacterium
CTCCCACTCCGATCAGGACGGGCGCGTCGAGCAGCTCGCGGACCCTCGCCATCCAGAGCTCCTGCTTGGGCGCGCCGATGCCCACCCAGACAATGTCGGGGTGTGCCGCGTTGATCCGGTCTGCGATCTCAGCACTGGCGAGCTCCTCGACGCTCCCAAACGGCGGTTCGTAGGTTCCAGCGATCGCGGCCTCTGGAAAGAGCTCAGCGAATCGCTGCCGGAGCGTATTTGTCACCCCTTGGGATCCTCCGAACAGGAAGTGACGCCAGCCAGTGCGTTCCGATTCTTCAAAGGCGGCCAGCATCAGGTCTGGCCCGTACACCCGCTCGACCTCCAGATGCCCCGCCGACCGTGAGAGCCACACCAAGGGCATCCCATCAGGAGTCGCCAGTGACGCCCGGTTGATGGCGGCCCGAAGTTGGGGATTCGACTGGCTCGCCATCACGCTGTGGACCGTGCAGACGCACACGTAACCAGCATCGCGCCGTGCCACCGCCTCGGCGATCCAGTCGAGCGCAGAGCGCATGTTCAGGGCGCTGATGCCGACGCCAAGGACGTTGGTGCGCGCCAGGTCAGGGCCAACGTCGGAAGGCACCGACGGATCATATCCGCGCGTTCAATGAGGATCGAATCGCGAAGGCCGGATGCTAGAGTCGCGGCATCGTCCTGCTCGATCTCGCAGCAGCTGTATCGTTCCTCGTGGGATCCACGCTCCTGGCCGCTGGTTGCTATCTATGGCTGCGCCGACGGCCCCAGCGACTGGCCGACCGCCGCGAGTCCGCCGCGGTGGAGCGCTACGAGCTGGAACGGTGCGGAGCGACCTATCGGTGGACCGACCTCCGCATGTGGATGGATCGTGTCGCCGCGTCGGGGGTCGCGCTGCTACTCATGGCACTCGCCCTTGCGGGCAACTACGCCCTGCACCTGGCCGGCCGTACCGGGCCAGACCTGATCGCGGCTGTTCCTTCGAATCGACCCGCCGCTGCAACCTCCGCGACAAGCGCGCCCGACACGACCCCAACCCGGACACCAGAACCTGTGGCGAGGCCGGTATACATGTCACCGGCGGCGGTTGCGCTCAAGCCGAAGGCTGCCGAATCTCACCCGCTTCCCACCCCGCGCCTGAGCATCGCATCCCCAGACACGAACGCTCATCCCGCTCTCGCCACCGCTCCACGAGTGACTCTGCCGAGCCCCTCGGCCTCCCCCTCGGCCTCCCCCTCGGTCTCCCCCTCGGCCTCGCCGCCGCTTCCGGCTCGGGTTCCGGCGACGCGCTGATAGCGCAAAAGTCCGTTTGCTTGCTATTCCGGGCCGATGCTAGACTCCCGCGTGATTTGTCGGTCCCGACCCCTCTCACGCCCGTAGACGACCGACTCGAGTCGACGCTGGCGGACCGAATCGACTGGGTTGCGCTGGAAGCGCTTTGTCCCCGCCCGCGCTATCGAGCCTTCCGGAACGTCGCCGATCGTGCAGCTGCGCTCGTCCTCTGCGCCTTGCTGCTGCCGGTATTCGCGCTCATCGCTCTTGCTGTATGGCTTGACTCCGGCGCGCCGATTTTCTTTCGTCAGCGGCGCGGTGGACTTCACGGGCAGCCCTTCACGATCGTCAAGTTCCGAACTATGCACACCGACGCGCCCCGCTTCTCTTACAAAGTGGGCGACGGGGACCCGCGCATAACGCGCGTGGGACGTCTTTTGCGACGCACGGGACTGGATGAGCTGCCCCAGCTCTGGAACGTCGCCAGCGGCGATATGAACCTGATCGGCCCCCGTCCCGAGCAGTACGCTCTGTTAGCCGAGTACGAGCCCTGGCAGCTGGAGCGGCACGTGGTCAAGCCGGGGATCACCGGCTGGTGGCAGATCCACCATCGCGACTCGGAACCAATGCGCTTCAACATCGAGAAGGACATCGAGTACGTGCGCCACCAGTCGCTCGTGCTCGACCTTCGCATCATCGCCGGAACCTGCCGGGTTCTAGCGTCGCCCCTGCTGGTACGCGGGCGCAAGCAGCAGTTCCGCCCTCGACTCGTCGATGTCGGGGAGTCCGTGGCACAGCCCGCGGAAACAGGCGAGCCCGCCGGCGTGGCGATCGCTGAGACCACTGCCTGAATCCTTTGACACTCTTCATCGGCAGCCGCTAGACTTTCGCCGGCTCGGCCACCGGCCAGTCGGTTCCCCAGCCTTCTCTCTCTCATGCCTCGGCCTGATTTCACTGCCTCCAACTCGACCGCCACTCTGAAGGGCGTCACACGCTTCCTCGAAGTGACCCGGGCCACCGTGGCCGAGCTCGACGCTCAGGTCCTGGAATCGATCGTCGACTCTCTCTTCGAGGCCTGGCGCTCGCAGCGAAAGGTCTTCGTCATGGGCAATGGCGGATCGGCGAGCACCGCGACGCATTTCGCATGCGACCTGGCCAAGTACACCATCGCACCCGACAAACCGCGCTTTCGAGTGATCGCCCTGACTGACAACGCGCCACTGGTCAGCGCCTGGACCAACGACACCGGCTTCGGTTCCATATTCGCGGAGCAGATGCTGCCCTGGCAGGAACCTGGCGATATCCTCGTCGGATTCTCCGTCCATGGCGGATCCGGTGAGGGCGACGCCGGCCCCTGGTCCCAGAACATGGTTAGGGCGATCGAGCAGGCGCGCGGTGCGGGCATGCGGGTGATCGGCTTCAGCGGTTACGACGGTGGCGCGATGGCCCGCCTCGCGGATCACTGCCTCGTCGTACCGGTGCTCGAGGATCAACTGGGCACGCCGGTTGTGGAGAGCGTCCACGTGGTCGCTCACCACCTGGTGGTTCACATGCTCCGGGAGCGGCTGCATGCCGCGTAGAGCCGTATTCCTCGATCGCGACGGCGTGATCAACGCCATGGTGAGAACGGTGGATGGGATCGATTCGCCGCAGCGACCAGAGGAGTTCCGCCTCTTGCCAGGCGTCGCCGGCGCCATCGCCGATCTGAACAGCGCTGGCTTTGCCGTCGTCGTAGTCAGCAATCAACCGGGCATCGCCAAGGGGAAATCCACCCCGGAACTGGTCGCGGCGACGACAGGACTCCTGCTCCGCCGGTTGACCGCCGGCGGCGGTCACGTCGACGGTATCTACTACTGCCATCACCATCCGCAGGCCCTGTTCTCCGAGTACAGGTGCGCATGTCAATGCCGGAAGCCGCAGCCCGGACTCCTGCTCAAGGCTGCCGCCGAACTCGACCTCGACCTCGCCGGCAGCTTCATGGTCGGCGACCAGATCACCGACCTTCAGGCCGGGCAAGCAGCCGGCTGCCGGACCGTTCTGGTCACCCCTCCTCGGCGCCGGACCACCACTCCCCGCTACTCTGAGGCGCTTGCGATGGCAGATGCCGTTTACCCGACACTCGCCGAAGCGGTTCGCATGATCCTGAGCCTGCAGCAGCACGAGCAGGTGGCATAACAGCATGGAAATTTTCGCGGACACAGCGGACATCAGCGAGATTCGGACGTGGCTCGACCACGGTGTCATCGACGGGGTCACCACCAATCCCTCGATCATGCTGGCGGCCGGCGCCTACAAGATGCGCGCCGCCGCCGAAGAGATTGCCGATCTGCTGGGGGATCTTCCGCTGAGCGTCGAGGTGGTTCACGACGATCACGAAGGTATGCTCGCCCAAGCGCGCGACATGGCCTCCTGGGCGCCCAACATCGTCGTCAAGATCCCTGTCATCAACACCAAGGGCGAGCCCTCGCTCTCCGTGATTCGCACGCTCAACTCTGAGGAAGTCAAGGTCAACGCCACAGCCTGCATGTCCTTCGGACAGGCGATGCTGGCCGCGAAAGCCGGCGCCACCTACGTCAGTCTCTTCGCCGGCCGGATGTCCGATGAAGGCGTGGATGCGGCCGCCGTGATCAGCAGCACCGCGCAGTGGCTGGAAGCCTGGCAGTATCCAGCGAAGATCATCGTGGGCAGCATCCGCGAAGCGATCAACGTGCAGGACGCCGCCTTGGCCGGCGCCCATGTGGTGACGATTCCACCGAAGTTCCTGCGCCAGCTCATCGACCACAAGTACTCGCGATTTACGGTTCAGCAGTTCCTTGGCGACGGCCAGGCCGCGATAGAACGCCTGCTTGCGGCCGAGCTCGAGATGGACGTGCGGCTGGACCCCTGAGGAGTCCAGCGCTGCGATGAAAGTCGTGATTCTCGCCGGTGGTCTCGGCACCCGGCTCGCGGAGGAGACCGAACTCCGGCCCAAGCCCATGATCGAGATCGGCGACCAGCCGATTCTGTGGCACATCATGAAGTCCTACGCGGTCCATGGCCACCGCGAGTTCTTCATCGCCGCCGGCTACAAGGGCGAGCAGATCAAGCGGTACTTTCTCGACTACCACAGTCTCAACGGCAGCCTAACCGTCGAGCTGGGCACAGGCCGCGTGCACCAGCACGAGAAGCAGACCGAAGACTGGATCGTGCACGTCGTCGACACCGGGCTGAACACCAACACCGGTGGCCGTCTCTTGCGGCTGCGCGATTACCTGGAAGGCGAGACCTTCCTCCTGACGTACGGGGACGGCGTCTGCGACGTGGACCTTACCGCTCTGGTCGACTTCCATCGCCGCCAGAGCGTGCTCGCCACCGTCACCGCCGTCAGACCGCCCGCCCGATTCGGCGGACTGATCTTCGACGGCCCGCTGGTCAGCGAGTTCACCGAAAAACCGCAGATCGGTGAGGGCTGGATCAACGGCGGCTTCATGGTCATGGAGCCGGGCGTCTTCGACCTCATCGAGAACGACGACACCAGCCTGGAGGCCGAGCTTCTCGAAGACCTTGCAAAGGATCGTCAGTTGGCCGCCTACCGTCACGAGAACTTCTGGCAGTGCATGGACACGCTTCGCGACTACCGCCTGCTCCAGTCACTCTGGAACTCCGCGCAGGCGCCGTGGAAGACGTGGGAGTAGCCGCGAGTTTCTGGCGCGACCGGCCGACCCTGGTCACCGGTGGCACCGGCCTCGTGGGCGGGTGGCTAGTCAAACGTCTTCTCGAAGACGGCGCTGAAGTGATCTGCCTCATCCGCGACTGGGTACCCCAGAGCGAACTGGTGGCGACGGGCATGCTGAAACGCGTTCGTGTCGTGCGCGGCGACATAACCGACCAGTCTCTGCTCGAGCGCGCCCTCGGCGAGTACGAGGTCGACACCGTCCTCCATCTGGCAGCGCAGACGATCGTCGGCATCGCCAACCGGAATCCGGTATCGACGCTGGAGAGCAACGTGCGCGGAACCTGGGCCCTGCTCGAGGCGGTCCGACGCAGCCCGTCGGTCAAACAGGTGGTGATCGCGTCTTCCGACAAGGCCTACGGCGACCAGCCCGTCCTGCCCTATGACGAATCGACGCCGCTCCAGGGTCGCCACCCCTACGACGTGAGCAAGTCCGCGGCCGACCTCATCGCGCAGTCCTACGCGCACACATACGACCTGCCGATCGCCATCACCCGCTGTGGCAACTTCTACGGCGGTGGCGACCTCAACTGGAGCCGCATCGTGCCGGGAACCATCCGGAGCATCCTGCGCGGTCAGCGGCCGGTCATCCGCTCCGACGGGAGCTACGTGCGCGACTACTTCTACGTGGAGGACGGCGCCGCCGCCTACGCCTTCCTCGCGGAGCGCATGGCGGGCGATCCCGAGTTCAACGGCGAGGCGTTCAACTTCTCGAACCAGGAGCCGGTTTCGGTTACGGCGCTGGTCAAGAAGATCAGCAGCCTTATGGCTTCCGACGCCGAGCCGATCATCGAAAACCGGGCGAGCAACGAGATCCGCGAGCAGTACCTGAGTGCCGAGCGCGCCCGAGGGCTCGGCTGGCGGCCTCAGTTCAGTCTTGACGAGGGCATCGCCCGAACCATCGAGTGGTACCGAACGTACCTGGGAGAGGCATCGTGACCGCCATCTCCTGCCGCTCCTGCGGCCAGGCCCCGCTGGTCCCCGTCCTCGACCTCGGAACCACACCGCTGGCCAACGCGTTGCTCAACGATGAGCAGCTGAAGGAGCCCGAGCCGCGGTTTCCCCTTGAACTGGCCTTCTGCCCCTCCTGCACGCTGGTCCAGATCACCCACAGCGTCGATCCCGCCCGCCTCTTCCGCCACTACTTCTATCTGTCCTCTTTCTCGGACAGCATGCTCGAGAGCGCTCGCCAGATCGCCCGCCGGCTGGTGGCCGAACGCAACCTGGGCCCGGAGTCGCTGGTGATCGAGGTCGCCAGCAACGACGGCTATCTGCTCAAGCATTACGTGGAGGCGGGTGTACCGGTCCTCGGCGTCGAGCCGGCTCGCAACATCGCCGAGATCGCCGAACAGGCCGGCATCCGGACGGTCGCGGAGTTCTACGGCGACGAGCTCGCCCACAGCCTGCGCGACCAGTTCGGGCCAGCGGACGTCCTCCATGCCAACAACGTGCTCGCCCACGTCCCCGATCTGAACGGCTTCGTGGCGGGCATAGCGACATCCCTGAAGCCGGATGGAGTCGCGGTTATCGAGGCGCCCCACGTAAAGGAGCTGATCGACCACGTCGAGTTCGACACCATCTATCACGAGCACCTCTGCTACCTCTCGCTGCTCGCGATGCGGTCACTGTTCGCCCGCCACGGCCTCCAGATCGTGGATGTCGAAAGGATCCCCCTGCACGGAGGATCTCTTCGCCTCTTCGCGGCGCGGGGTGGGCAACCGAGCGCGGCGGTAACCGCCCTGCTGCACGAGGAGCTGGCCGCCGGCCTCGACCGCCCCGAGTACTACCAGGGGTTCTCGGAACGTGTGGCCCGGCTCCGGGGCGCGCTCGTCGACCTCCTCGGCGATCTGAAGAGTCAGGGCCGGCGAATCGCCGCCTACGGCGCCTCCGCCAAGGGCTCGACGCTGCTCAATTACTGCGGCATCGGGCGCGAGACCCTCGAATACGTTGCCGACCGCTCGACGGCAAAACAGGGGCACTACACCCCGGGCGCGCACCTTCCGATCGTCGAGCCGGCCCGCCTTGTCGAAGACCGGCCTGACTACGTGCTGCTCCTGACCTGGAACTTCGCGGAGGAAATCCTCGCCCAGCAGAAGGGCTACCGAGAGGCGGGCGGCCGGTTCGTGATCCCGGTTCCCACACCCACGGTCGTATGACCTTCCAGGAGCTGCCGCTGGCGGGCGCCTACCTGATCGAGGCGCCGGCCCACCGTGACGAGCGCGGTCAGTTCGCGCGGCTGTGGGACGCGGAGGAAGCGCGCCGGCACGGACTTGAAACGCGGATCGCTCAATGCTCGCTGTCCAGGAACACCGTCGCGGGAACGCTCCGCGGTCTGCATTTTCAGGCCCCGCCGCACGCGGAAGCCAAGCTGGTCATCTGCACGGCGGGCGCGATCTACGACGTGATCGTCGACATCCGGGAGGAGTCGCCGATGTACTTGCGGTGGACCGCCGTCGAGCTCAGCGCCACCCATCCGCGCGCGTTGTACGTACCTCCAGGGTTCGCGCACGGTTTTCAGACGCTCGCCGATGGCAGCGACGTCTACTACCAGATCTCGCACGACTACGTCCCCGACGCGGCGCGCGGGCTGCGCTGGGACGATCCCGAGCTGGCCATCGACTGGCCGCCTGCGGCCACCAGGGTCATCTCCGAGCGCGATCGCGCGTTCCCCCTGCTCGCGCCGAGCGGGCCGAATTGAGGGTTCTCGTCACGGGTGCCACCGGCTTCGTCGGTGCCCACCTGGTAAGGCGGCTGCTCGATGAGCGGCATGAGGTGGCGGCGCTGATCCGGACTACCTCGGACACGTGGCGGCTGACCGGCGTCATCGAGCACGTCTCTGTGATCCATGGCGACCTTGGGCAGCCGGAAACCTGGCTTGACCAGGTTGTGCGGTTTCGACCAGATGTCTGTGCCCACCTGGCCTGGTACGCCGAACCAGGCACGTATCTGGAATCGGCGGAGAACATATCCTGCCTGGCGTCGGGGCTGTCACTGCTGGAGGCCCTCGCCGCCGCAAACTGTGCTCGCGTCGTCATGACCGGCACCTGCGCCGAGTACGCGCATGCGGAACAACCGCTCAACGAGAGCAGTCCCATTGGCCCCACTACTCTCTATGCGGCATGCAAGCTGGCTCTGAGCACAGTAGCCACCCAGCGCGCACGACAGCTCGGAATGCAGCTGGCCTGGGCCCGGCTCTTCTACCTGTACGGACCACGAGAGGATCCCCGGCGGCTGGTCCCGGCTGTCATCAAGGCGCTCTCCGAAGGCCGTCCTTTCGCGGCCACGACCGGCCACCAGGTGCGGGATTACCTGCACATTGATGACGTCGCCTCTGCCCTCTGCGCGCTCACCGAAAGCCCCGCCTGCGGAGTCTTCAACGTGAGCTCGGCCGAGCCGGTGAGAATCGCCGGCTTGCTGAACCTGATCGCTGATATCCTCGACCGGCCGGGTTTGATCCGGTTCGGAGAACTGCCAGGGCGCGAAGGCGATCCTCCGTTCCTGGTAGGAGAGCACACACGCCTCCGTGCGGCCACCAATTGGACGCCTCGTCGCAACTTGCGCGACGGCCTCGCATCCACCATTGAGTGGTGGTCGCGATTACCCGACCCGGCTAACTGATCGGAGCGAATCCGACTAAGGAGACCGAGAGCCATTGATTGAGCCTGAGCTGTTCCACGAGTCCCTCGAGCGCACCATCACTGTTCACACCCCACAGGGGCCGCGAACGCTTGACATCTACACGCCGGAAGGCAACCGGGCCCTGGCACACCTGTTCACCAGATCAGGCTGGCAGCAGAAGATCTCCTATGAGATCCCGTGGCTTGGAATTCCGATTATCCAGACGCCCGAGGACATCTTGATGATGCAGGAGCTGATCTGGAAAGTGCGGCCCGACGTCGTGATCGAGTGCGGCGTTGCGCACGGCGGCGCACTTGTCCTTTATGCGTCGATTCTGGAACTGCTGGGGAAAGGCCACGTGTTCGGCATCGACATCGAGATCCGGAAGTACAACCGACTTGCCTTGCAAAGCCACCCCCTCAGCAAGCGCATCAGTCTCATCGAGGCGAGCTCGGTGGAGGTAGACACGGTCGAGCAGATTCGCGCTCAGCTTCGCCCGGATGATCGCGTCCTGGTCACCCTGGACTCTAACCACACCAAAGCCCACGTCGCCAAGGAGCTCGATCTCTACGCGCCCTTGGTGACCCCGGACAGTTACGTGGTGGTCTTCGACGGCGTGATGAAGGTGCTGACGGATGCGCCCAACGGCTCGCCCGCCTGGGATCAGGACAATCCCTGGACGGCAGTGGAGGATTTCCTGGCAAGGAATCCAGACTTCGCTTCTGATCCCTACTACAACCGCTTGGGAGTCACGTACTGTCCGGGTGGATTTCTGAAGAGAAGCAAGCCTCGGCGGTGATCGTAATCCGGTGAGCCGGCTCTCCAAGAACACCCTGTACAACCTGGTCGGACAGGGCCTGGTGCTTGCGCTCAGCCTGGTATCAGTCAAGCTCATCTTCTCCCGCCTCGGACCTGACGCCCTTGGCATCGTCTACTTGAACTTGGCGCTGACCGCGATCGTGGTTTCCGGGCTGGAGCTAGGCATTTCGGCGACCACTGTTAGGGAGGTGAGCGCCAACTACGTGTCCGACCGGGCTTACGTGACTCAGCTGATCCGGACAGCCTCCACTGTTTACTGGGTCATCACGGCCCTGCTGGCGGTGATCGCCTATCTCAGTACTCCCTGGCTGGTCCAGCATTGGATCAACCTGCAGTCATTGAGCCCGACCGCGACCATCGAGAGTTTTCGCATCCTCAACATCGCGGCGGTCCTGTCGCTGCCGAAGGTGCTGTACACAAGTCTCTTCCGCGGCCGCCAGCGCATGGAGATCAATAACGCCATCGACTTTGGAATGGCTGCTCTACAACAGGCCGGTACTGCGGCAATCGTGATCAAAGGCGGTGGCCTATGCCAGGTGGCTGCCTGGATTGCGGTCTGCGCCGGCGTTGCACTGCTTGCTTACCTGTTGATGACCGTTCGCCTCTTCAGCTGGCGCACGATCGTCCCTGGTTTCTCCCTTGCCGTACTCAGGCGGAACGCCGCCTTCGCGGTCCACATGATGTCGACCTCTCTGCTGGCGATTGTCCACACGCAGACCGACAAGCTGTTCATATCCAAGCTACTTCCGCTGGTCCAGTTTGGCTACTACGGCGTCGCATCCAACGTCGGTGCGCGTGCGATGCTCGTTCCCATCGCCGTCGGACAGGCGGCTTTGCCATCCCTGTCTGCGCTGGCTCGGTCCGGCGACCATCACAACATGACCACGCAATACCGCAAACTGCAGGAGTTCGTCTGTTTGATCGCGGCCCCGATCTTCACTGGAATCGTATTCGCCTCGTTTCCCCTCTTCGGATACCTCCTCAATCAGGAAGCGGCGAGACTTCTGCTCGTGCCCATGGCCTTACTCTCCCTCGGCTTCTATATGAACAGTACCCTGACCATCCCCTATATGCTTTGCCTGGCCACCGGCCGTCCAGATATCGTGTCGCGGACGAACTTGTGGGCCCTCCTCTTCTCGCTGCCGCTTACAGCAGCTCTGATTCTCTGGCTAGGTTTGACCGGTGCCGGGCTGGCTTGGGTCGGCTATCACCTTGTTGTGTATGCCTATATGGTCCCTCGCGTATCTCGGGAATGCCTGGGTCAACCACCGGCGAACTGGCTCTTACAGGTGTCAAGAGCGGTGATTGTGGCCATGGTCTTCTATGCCCCGGCCTGGATGCTGGCTCAAGCTGCCGGACCCCACCACGCAGTCCCGCTGGCGATTGCCTGGCTGGCCGCCACAGCAGCGTTCTGCCTCGCCTCTGTGGTGTTCATGGGCCCTGAACTGAGGAGTGTGCTGCTGGCGCTCCGGCTCAGAGCCGTCGAGACGCGATAGGACGACTCCAGTGATAGCCGCGCCCAGGATAACGACCATAATCCCCACCTACCGACGGTCCCGTTCGCTTGGGCGGGCCATCCGGAGTGTGCTGGCGCAAACCTACGCGAACCTCGTGCTGACGGTGTGGGACAATGCTTCCGGGGACGACACAGCCGACGCCGTACATAGATTCGCCGCACGAGATCCTCGTGTGGTCTACCGGGTTCAACCTAAAGCGGTAAGCGCGGCGACCAATTTCGATGCCGGC
>CAZRMD010000094.1:0-10993 GCA_964601135.1 uncultured Actinomycetes bacterium
GAGCAGAACATCATGACCATCGAGGACCCGGTCGAGTACACCTTCGAGGGCGTCAACCAGATCCAGATCAACCGCCTGGCGGGCATCACCTTCGCGAACGGCCTGCGCGCGATTCTGCGCCAGGACCCGGACGCCATCCTGGTGGGCGAGATCCGGGATAAGGAGACCGCCGAAATTTCGGTGCAGTCGGCGCTCACCGGTCACCTCGTGCTCTCCTCGCTACACGCCACCGACGCCATCGGCGCCATGTACCGCTTCCTGGAGATGGGCATCGAAACCTTCATGGTCACGTCGGCGGTCATCGGCGTGCTCGCTCAGCGACTGGTGCGGCGGATCTGTCCCGAGTGCGCGGCACCGCATGAGCCCGGGCCGGAAGAGCTGGAGTTTTACCACTCGCTGGGTGGCAAGCAAACCGCCTTCCGCCGCGGCGCGGGTTGCGCCTACTGCGCCCATACCGGGTTCTACGGACGCATCGGCGTCTTCGAGGTGATGCGCATGACCGAGGAGATTAAGCGGCTCCTGTTGCGCAACGCGTCGCCCGAAGTCGTGCGGACACTGGCCAGCGCTGAAGGGATGACGACGCTGCGCTCGGGCGGTATTGCGAGGGTCGACGAAGGACTAACCACCATCGCCGAAGTGATGCGCTCGGTACACATCAGCGAGGACCGCGTTGCCTAGCTTCGCGTACCGGGCGTACACCGAGACCGGCCGGCGACGCGAGGGGCGGATCGATGCGGAAGGACCGTCCGCCGCGGAACAGGCGTTGTGGCTCGAAGGGCTGAAGATTGTCCGCCTCACACCGGTGCCGCCACGCAAGACGATGGCGGACTACTTCCCCTCCCTGTACCAGATTTCGCGCGCTGACATCATCCTGTTCACCCGCCAGCTCGCAACCTTCGTGGGCGCCGGCGTGCCGATGAGTCGGGCGCTTGGGACGATTGCCGAGGAGACCGCCTCCACACTCTTCAAGCGCGTCGTTCTTTCGGTACTCGACGATCTCGAGCGCGGCCAGAATCTCTCGGAAGCGCTGGCCAAGCATCCCAAGGTCTTCCCCACGCTCTACATCGACCTGGTCCGGGTCGCGGAGCTCACCGGTAACCTCGAGGCGACCCTCACCGAGCTTGCCGTGTATCTGCGGCGCGATCTGAACACCCTCCGGCGCGTTCGCGCGGCGATGATCTATCCAGCTGTCATCCTGGTGGTCGCGACGGCGGTCGTCATCATCCTGGTGGTCTTTGCCCTGCCGGCGTTCGTCCGGATCTTCGGGGAGTTTCGAGTCGAGCTGCCGCTGTCGACGCGGATCCTCATCGGCTTTGTGCAGTTCATCACGAAGTGGGCGCCGGTCATCGGCGCGGTCATCGTCGCGCTGGTTGGCGGCGTCGTCCTCGCGCTTCGGACCGAGCGGGGCAAATACGCGAAGGACAAGCTCTCGATCAAGGCACCCATCATCGGACCCATCGTCCTCTCGGCCGTACTCAATCGATTCGCCCGAACGATGGCAATGGTCCTGAAGGCCGGCGTTCCGCTCGGACAGACGTTTGAGGCAGTCATTGCCAGCACCGCGAACCGCGTCTTTCAGCGCGGCCTCAACACCGTGAAGGAGCAGATGACGGGCGGCGACGGGTTCGCCGGACCATTGGTCCGCACGCATCTGTTTCCACCCATGCTGACCCAGATGGTCCGGGTCGGTGAGGAGACAGGAACACTCGATACCTATCTCGAACAGGCCGCCGAATTTTATGAAGAGGAACTCGAGTTTCGGATTCGCACGATGACCTCCTTGATCGAGCCGGTGATGACGGTGGCGGTTGCCATCGTCGTTGGCTTCATCGCCATCTCGCTGATCTCCGCGATGTACGGCCTCGTCGGAGCCCTGAAATGAGACCTAAGCGCGGCTTCACACTCCTCGAGACGCTGATCGCGGTGGCGCTGCTCGCCATCATCGTGGTTTCGATCCTCAGCGCCTTCTCGGCGACAACGATCGCGGCCACTCGGCACGCGCAGCTCACGACCCTGGACCGGCTCACCCGTTCGGATGCCGAGTTCATCAAGAGCCAGACCTACTCCACGGCCGGCGCGTACACGAATCTCACCGTCACGGGTTATGCGTTCAGTTACCAGGTCAAGTTCTATGACCCCGCCACGAACAGCTTTACGGCGGCCACCGACAACGGCCTGCAGGAGGTCATTCTCAGCGTCACCGGGCCAAACAGCGCCAGCGAACAACTCGACTTCCTGAAGGTCCAGCCATGAGTCAGCAACATCAGCGGGGATTCACCCTCGTCGAGACGATGGTCGGGATCTCGATCTTCGCCATCGTGAGCCTGGTGATGATCAGCACCTTCCTGGTCGGTTATCGCACGATCAGCGCCGAAGCTCGCGTCATCTCCGCAGACACCGCGACGAGCAAGGCCAGCCTCAGCCTCGTACGCGACTTGAATAGCGCCAACGCGCTGCCGGCGGGAACAATCAGCTCGACGAGCACGGTGACGCTGACCTACGGTTCGCCGGCCGTGACGGTGGTCTACAGCGTCGATGCGACTGGCAACCTGATCCGAACCGTGAATGGCTCGGCGCAGCTCGCCGCCCGCGGCATCACCAGTGTGGTGATCAGTGTCAGCGGCTGCTATGCGACGGCAACGATCCAGCCGTCGGCGACCGGCGCCAGCGCCTCGACCCTGAACGTCAGCAATCGACCCGGAGGCTGCTTCTGATGTCGCGTGGCCACCGCGCCAAGCAACGAGGACAGGCGCTGTTGATCGTGCTGGTCTTCGTGGCCGCGTTCTTGCTGCTAATCTCAGCGGCGCTCTGGCTGGCTAGCGGGGCATTCCTCGGCCTCTCAAGCATCAAAGCCGATACCCGAAGCACGTACGCCCTCGATGCCGGCCTGGCCTATGCCATCGAAACCAGCGATTCGGCGGCGAAGGGAGCCGGTTGCAATCCCCCGCCTTCGATGAATTTTCCGCTGAACTACGGTTCGACCACGATCAGCGTCACCGTCACAATCACAGCGGTCACCGGATGTAAGACGAAAAAACCCAGTTACAACATCAACGTCACGGCGACGGGAACAAGCCGCCAGCTGAACGCTCAGATCTCCTCTTCGAACGCCGGCAAGAAGGCGAGCTGGACGGTCAACTGGGAGGCGTTCCAATAGCCACGCGCCTTGCCCTTGATCTCGGCGCCCGCGAGTTGAGACTGCTGGAGGCAGACGGGCGCCGGCTGACTCGCCATGCCGAGGTCTTGCTGCCTGAGGGCGCACTGGTGGACGGCATGCCAACCCCATTACTGACCACCGCGGTCCGGAGCGCGATCGAGGCCGGCGGCTTTCGCGCCGTCGAGGCTCGGGTGGCGATTGCCGAAACTGGAACCGCTTATCGGGACTTCGGGCTTCCACCGCTGCCCTCGAGCGAGCTCAACCGTGCCGTGATGTTCGAGGGCCGGCGTCTCATCCCGATGGACGCCGCCGACCTGTACTTCGCCTGGCACGCGGTTCGGAACGGCGACGGTTTCGCAGTCTATCTCGTCGCGGCCCGCCGGGACATGATCGACGCGATGGTCGCCGCGCTTGCTGCAGCCGGCTTGCGAGTGCAGCGCATGGACCTGAAGCCACTAGCCCTCGCTCGTGGGGTCGGGACGGCGGACGGACTGGTACTCGAATGGGGCGCCGCCGACGCCACCCTCGTTCTGATGGTTCGCGGGCGGCCAGGGTTCTTTCGGACGTTTCAGCTCGACGCACCCCCCGAGGAAATCGACGCGCAGTTCGCCGAACTCGGGATGTCAGTGAATGCCCTGGTCAAGTTCATGCGAGGCGCGGCCCCGGACGTGTCGATCGGTCCCTCGACCACCCTCGCTCTGGCCGGGCGATTCGCGTTTCTCGAAGACGGGTTGCGTCGCGCCCAGGAACACTTCCAGTTCAGCGTCATGCTTCCGGGTACGTCATTCACAGCCCCTCCGGGATTCCCGTGGCAAGCTCACCTGGCAGGCATCGGGCTGCTCCAGCAGGAGCGCTGGAGGAACCGCCTTACTCCGTCACAGGGAGGTGACATTCGTGTCGCGGCGTGACCGGGCGACAAATGTCGGCGTCGACTTCGCCCCGCCGCGCGGTACGAAGCGGACTCGGCCGCTCGTGGCCCTCATGGTCGCTGTGCTGCTGATCGGTGCGGTGGCCGTGGCCGTCACGCAGCTGCTACTGCGCTGACCCGATTTTCACGATTCTCGCAAGAAAACGTGCCTATTCTCGACAGTGCTAAGGAGGTAATCCGACATACCATGCTTTTCCAAGCTCTAAATAACGCGCGGCGCCGCTCGCACCGCAGCCAGGGAGGGTTCACCCTCGTTGAGCTGCTCGTCGTCATCGCGATCCTGGGCGTGCTGGCCGCCATCGTCCTCTTCAACATCTCGGGCGTCAACGCCAACGCGGCCTGCAACGGGATGAAGACTGACGGCGCCACCATCCAGGGGGCTGCCGACCTGTACTACATGACCTACAACGTGTATCCGGTCGGCACGACAGGTGGAGCGCCCCTGCCGAATATCCCCAGCGACGCTGCCAACCCAGCAGCCGGCACGACCGTCAACCAGGGCGAGTTGCTGGCGGCGAACCTGCTGCACAGCTCGACTGCCAACTGGAACGCCGCCGCTCCCACGAACGGCACCGAGATCTTCACCTACAAGGGATCTCCGCAGGGCACGGTCCACGGGACCATCCAGGGCAACCCCAGCTGCGTCTTCAACTAACGCTCGACTGATTTAACTCGAGGTTCGACCGGCCTTCGGGTCGGTCGAACTGTTTTAGCGGGCTTCTGCCCGCCGCGCTTTCGCGTGTAACAGGGCGGGGTGCCGGACAGCGTCTTGTACCACGCAAACGAGGCCAACGGTTCTGGCCGAGTGCGTGATGAGGCGCTGGACGGCACAACCGCCCGGTCTGTCCCCGTGCAACTGTTCTAGGCGATCTTTGCTTCTTCGCCCTGAGTGCCGGCGATGCGCTGCGGCAGCGAGGACGTGGCGAAAGCGGCAACCAGGCGCGGATCCCACTGGGACCCCGAACCGGCCGCGAGGATCTCGAGCGTCTTGGCGACGGTATGCCGGGCGCGATAGGGACGGTCGGTGATCATGGCGTGGAAGGCGTCGGCAACGGCCACGATACGGGCCATCATCGGGATGGCCGGGCCCTGCAGCTTGTCGGGGTAACCGGTGCCATCCCAGCGCTCGTGGTGGTGGCGGATGGCCGGCGCCAGGACGGAGGCCGGGCGGAACGGTCCCGCGATTTCTGCGCCCAGGATGGTGTGCTTCTGGATCTGGGCGAACTCCTCCGGCGTGTAGGCGCCCTGCTTGTTGAGCAGTTCCTCGGGCACGCCGATCTGGCCAATGTCATGCAACAGTCCGGCATGGAAGGCGATCTCCTGATCCTCGGCATCCATACCGATCAATCTCGCCAGAGCCTGGGCCGTCAGCGCGACGCGGTCGTCGAAGGGTTCCTTGGACTCGGTCGGGTTCTCCTTCTTGACCAACTCGCGAAGGCTTTCCTGCGTGCTGCGCAGATCCTTTCGCAGCTCCTTGAGGCGAAGGAGAGCCCTCACCCGGACCTGAAGATCGCGCATTGGGATGGGCTTGACGATCAAGTCGTCGCCACCCGCTTCGACCATCTTCAACCGTTCGGGTCGCGGGTCGAAGCCGGTCATCATCAGCACAGGAATGTCGGCGGTGACCGGATCGGCCTTGAGGCGTTTGCACGCCTCGTGCCCATTCATGACAGGCATCTCGACGTCCATCAAGATGAGGTCAGGCTTGAGCCGGCGGGCCGCGTTGATGGCTTCCTGTCCATTGGTGGCCGCCTCCGTCCAGAAACCGAGCGTCGTCAGTTGACCGGAGAGGAGATCCCGATTGGCGCTACTGTCGTCCGTGACCAGGATGGTCCGGCGCTCGGGCATCGGTCCGGAGGGCAGCGGGTCCACGGCAGATAAGACGTAGGAACTCCAGCCTTCCTTCGTTGCAGGGAGCAGTGAATCGTCGCGTCACACAACCGTCCGTCCCGCTGGCGCTCAAGCTGCCGAACCTGCTGTCCGTCGAGGAGGTGGCGGCCATGATGCAGCGGCACCCGGAGGTGGTGCGGCGGCAGGCCCGGGACGGCCGCCTGCCCGCCGAAAAGATCGGCCGCGTCTGGTTTTTCCGACCGGAACGCCTTGCCGAGGCTGGTTTCACCCAGTTTCTGCCAAAGCTGGCGGCGCCTCCCGCCCCGCAGTTGGTGGACGGATCCGGACCCGCCAATGCGCTGCTCCGTGCGCTCAGCGACGCCGGCCTCCAGGCGCTGCAGCGACCCGACCGCCAGGCGATCTTCCAGGCAGTCGGCACCCGACTGGCAGATGCCGGCCTCTCGACCTACATCTTCGACTTGGCGGCTGACGGCAAGGGGCTGACGGTCGCGCATCGCCACACGCAGCCGCTGGCGCAACTCGCGGCACTCACCGGCAGCGATGAGCAGGAGAATTACCTCCCATTCGAGCGCATCCCGATCCTGCATGACGTGTGTACGACGCTGCAGCCCCACTTCATGGGCGATCCGGACGAGCTGGTTGGTCGCGTGGCGCTCGCGATGCCGGCTGCCACGTCCGCCAATGCTCGCCAGGTGGCCGAGTTGCTGAAAGCCCACGCCGTGATCTCGGCACCCCTGGTCGTCGAAGATCGCGCTATTGGCGCGATCACGGTCATGAGTCCAACCCTCAAAGCCGCTGACATTCCGGCGGTCATGGCCTTCGCCAACCAGACCGCTGCCGCGCTGCAAACCGCGCGGTTACTTGCTGAGTCGCGGGAAATCGAGGAAGCGGCCGTCCTGACCCTGGCCGAGGCGATCGAGCTACGCGACGCGCTGCAAACGCGGGCCAAGGAACATGCCGAGCTCGCGGACCGCTTCGCCGAATACCTGGGATTCGATGCGGTTTGCCGCCGGCGAGCCCGCTACGCCGCCTTGGTCCAGGACCTTGGCAAGCTGAGTCTTCCCGATAGCATCATCAACAAGGGCGGCCGGCTCGACGCCGAAGAACGAGCGCTCCTCATGACGCATACCGTCGTGGCCGCTGACGTGCTTGCGAAATTCTCGGCACTCGCCGACCTCGCGCCGATCGTGCGCTCACACCACGAATCGTTCAACGGCGAGGGCTACCCCGATGGGCTCCGGGGTGAAGCGATTCCGCTGGAGACCCGGCTGATCTCGGTTGTCAACGCGTTCTTCAACGTGACCTTCGACCTTCCACAGAAGAGCGAGCGAACGTTGGATGAGGGGCTAGACGAGATAACAAGGTTTGCCGGCATCAATCTGGACCCGGCACTGACCAGGTCATTCGTCGACATGTTCCGAAAGGCAGCGTCCGATAAGGCTCCGTGGCACACGCAGCTGGTCGAGGCGCTGCTCGCCTCGAATCCAGTAGCGCCCCACCGCGGTCCTCAAGACATCCTGAGCGTGGCCGACTCCCGCGAGCTCCGCATCATCTATCGCATCGCCCAGGAGATGACCGCGGTGCTCGATCTCTCGACCCTCCTCAACCGCATCGTGGACATCATCCGCGACGTCATGGGTTATTACATGGTCGCCGTGCTTCTGCCCAGCGAAAAGCCAGGCGTGTTACGCGTCGGCGCGCACAGCGGCTATCAGGTCGACATCACGGGAATGAGCATTGCGGTCAACCAGGGCGTTACCGGATGGGTCTTTACCCATGGGGTGCCGCAGATCATCCCCGACGTGCGGAAGGAACCCCGCTATGTCGGCCTCGACGAGCAAGTACGTTCCGAGATTGCGTTTCCCCTGATCAGCCGAGGTCGCGTCGTGGGCGTGCTCAATGCAGAGAGCCAGCAGGTCGATGCCTTCTCCGAAGCCGACGTGGCGCTGATGACCGCCGTCGGATCGCAGCTTGCCTCTTGCCTCGAGGTGGCGCAATTGCACGACACCTTGAAGCGCGAGGCCAGCCACGATCCGCTGACGCGCCTCTACAACCGCCGGATGTTCCTCGAGCGGACTCAGCAGGAGATCGCCCGCGCGGGTAGCCGGGGCGAGAGCTTCTCGATTCTCTTTCTCGATGTCGACGAACTCAAGCGCATCAATGACACCTATGGCCACCTGGCCGGCGACGCGCTGCTGCGGGAAGTCTCCAATGCGTTGATGGATGCGGTCCGAGGCGAGGACGTCGTGGCTCGTTACGGTGGCGACGAGTTCATCGTGCTGTTGCCGGCGACCGGCGCCGCCGCGGCTGCCAGCGTGGCTGCGCGAATCGCCGACGGCATCGCCCGGCACCGTTTCATGGCGGGCCGTGAACTATTGCAGATCCCCGGCGTTAGCCTGGGCATCGCAACATTCCCCGAGAACGGCACGACCGTGGAGCAGCTCCTCGCCGCCGCCGACGCGACCCTATACCTGCAAAAGCGCAGAGCGGGTTAGAACGCCCGAATTCAGGCGACGCGCCTGTTACCGAGTCTTGCCCGGTTACGAATTGCGTTTCGATCCGCAGAAGCGCTAAGTGGAGTCGGGGAGTAAACGAACCTGTGAGGGGCATCGTCGCGAGCCTGCTCGTGACCTGCGGACTGGTCGGTGGCTTGCTGCTGCTGGCGCCACCGCACACGGATCGCTCGGCCATCGCGATGGCCACGCCTTCCGCAACCGCAACGACCATTGGGCGACCAGCGGGCGCCGCCGAGACGAAGGCGCAAACCAAACCGCACGCAACTCCAAAGGCCAACGGACCGAAGCCAGCCGCAAGTCCGAGCCCGACTCCACAACCTACACCGGCGCCAACTCCAACGCCTGGACCAACGGCTAGCCCGACACCAACACCAACGCCGGCGCCAACTCCGACCCCTGCTCCTTCACCAACACCAATACCGACACCGATACCGACGCCCACGCCCACACCTGCCCCGACCCCGACACCGACACCGACACCAACCCCGACGCTACCGGTCTTCAGTCACGTCTTCGTGATCGTGATGGATAAAAACGAGTACTGCAATATAATTTGGAACTCCTCGTCGCAGTATATCAACAACATCGCCAACCAGTAAGGGCTGGCAACGCAGTACTACGCGGTCAGCCATCCGAGCCTGCCGAACTATCTGGCGATGAGCGCCGGCAATACCTTTGGCATCACCAGCGACTGCACGACCTGCTGGGTGAACGCGACGAACCTGGCTGATCAGATCGAAGGCAGCGGCAGGACGTGGAAGGCGTACATGGAAAGCATGCCCTCTGCCTGCTACATCGGTGATGCAGGTGAGTACGCGCAGAAGCACGATCCCTGGATCTACTACAACGACATCCGCACGAATGCGACCCGTTGCGCCGGCCACATTGTCCCGTACACCCAGTTTGGGACGGACATGGCCAGCGGCAACGCGCCCAACTTTGTCTGGATCACGCCAAACCTCTGTAACGACATGCACGACTGCTCGGTCAATACCGGCGATACCTGGCTGTCGCAGAACGTGCCAACCATCCTGAACTCTTCCGCCTTCAAGAACGGTGGCGTCCTGTTCATCACCTGGGATGAGGGCTCGACAAGCGCCGGATGCTGCACCTACGCCGCGGGTGGCCAAGTGGCGATGCTGGTCATCTCACCGCTGGCCAATGCCGGCTTTAAGTCCTCCACAGCGGAGGATCACTACAGCCTGATAGCAACGATCGAGGACTCCTGGGGGCTGGGCCGGCTCAACAATGCGGCCTGTAGCTGCTCAGGCGTGATGCGGGAATACTTCAAATAGGGCGCAGACTCAGCCGAAGACCTGCTGGAGGTCGTAAAGCTCGCGCGGCACGCGCCGC
This sequence comes from uncultured Actinomycetes bacterium, assembly GCA_964601135.1. Lineage (GTDB taxonomy): Bacteria > Chloroflexota > Dormibacteria > CF-121 > CF-121 > CF-13. Next base: position 9,806 of record CAZRMD010000094.1, read on the forward strand.
GTCTCGGCGATCACGTCGCGCAGGGGAACGACCGCCACCTGCCCGTTCTTCCGGATCGGAATGACGCCGGATTTGTGATCTGCGAGGAGATCCGTGGCTGCAACACCCAAGCGCGTCGCCCAGATCCGGTCGACTGGCGAGGGTGACCCGCCGCGTTGCACGTGACCCAGCACCGTGACCCTGGTCTCGAAGCCCGTTGCTTCTTCGATCCGGGTGCTCAGCGCTTCGCCGATTCCCTGCTTGGCCAGCTGGACATGCCCAAATGCATCGCGCTTCTCCGCGGCGGCCGACATGGCCATGGCGGGCTCGAGCTCGCGCATCTTGACGCCTTCGGCCACCACGATGATGCTGAAGTCCTTTCCCTCGGACCTCCGTTTGCGCAGGTGATTCACGACCGAGTCGAACGAAACCTCGACTTCAGGAATCATGATCATGTCGGCGCCGCCCGCAAGACCGCCGACCATCGCGACCCAGCCGGTGTCGCGGCCCATGACTTCAACCACCATGACTCGGTGATGTGCCGAGGCGGTGGTGTGCAGTCGGTCGAGCGACTCGACGACGACCCCAACCGCGGTGTCGAAGCCGATGCAGAACTCGGTAACCGACAGGTCGTTGTCGATCGTCTTCGGCACTCCGACGACAGAAAACCCGGCATCGCTCATCGCGGCCGCAACCGAGAGCGTGTCGTCACCGCCGATGGCGACCAGGCCATCGATGTTGCGGCTGCGCAGCAGCCGGATGATCTGCCCGATGCCATCCTTTTCTTTGAGTGGGTTCGTCCGCGAGGTGCCAAGGATCGTTCCACCCAGCGGCAAGATGCCACGCACGGAGGTCGGCGTCAGGTCCTCCATGTCGCCGGCACCCAGCACGCCGGCCCAGCCGTTTTTGATCCCGCTGACCTGGAACCCCTTCTGGAAGCCGCGTCGCGCGACCCCCCGAATCGCCGCGTTGAGGCCGGGCGCGTCGCCACCCCCGGTCAGGATGCCAATATGCACGCCGCCTAGTCTAAGACGGGTTACCCAGAACCTCGGCGGCGCGAAGTCAGGTTGAGGACGACCAGGACGGCACCCAGCGCGATGATCAGGATGCCCGCAGCCACACCGGACGACGTCCCGAACTCGATCCCGCCCCAGATCACGCCCTCGAAGAAGGCCGCGCCCAACACGAAGAGCGCGACGCCGATCAGGA
>CAZRMD010000095.1:0-10989 GCA_964601135.1 uncultured Actinomycetes bacterium
CGCACCATCCGCATCCCGGTGCACATGGTGGAGACCATCAACAAGCTGGTCAGGGTGTCTCGCCGGCTGCTGCAGGAGCTCGGCCGGGAGCCCACCGACGACGAGATCGGTGACGAGATGGGGATCAGCGCTGAGAAAGTGCGCGAGATCGTCAAGGTCTCGCAAGATCCGGTGTCGCTCGAAACTCCTATTGGTGAGGAGGAGGACTCCCACCTGGGAGACTTCGTTGAAGACAAGGAGGCCACCTCACCGTCAGACGCCGCGTCGCTGACGATGCTCAGAACCGAAGTGGAGGATATTCTCGATACCCTGACCCCGCGCGAGCGCCGTGTTCTGCAGCTCCGCTTCGGCCTGATCGACGGCCATCAGCGGACCCTGGAAGAGGTGGGGAAACGGTTCGGCGTCACCCGCGAACGGATCCGCCAGATCGAGGCGAAGGCGCTACGCAAGCTCCGGCATCCGAGCCGCAGCAAGAAACTGAAAGACTACCTGGAATAGGGGCCTGAATTCGGCCGCAAGTCGGTAGGCGGCTGACTCGATACACCTCCTGGTGAACCAGGCTGCCAAAGGCTTGAACGGGCGTTTTGCCGTCGCAGTTCTTATCTGCGGAGCGCTCACGGCCGCCTTTGGCCTCGGCGTAGGCTTCGGTTTCGGAGGCCCCCTGGCTAGCCAGTGGGTCGGTGGCCTCGGAAAAGCGGTCGCCGCCCTTCTGGCTTCGGTCCTTTGCCTGTTGGCAGCGCGCCGGCAGGCTGGCCGGGTACGGGTAGCCTGGGCGCTGTTCGGCGGATCGTCCTTGGCCTGGTTTGGCGGGCAGGCGGTCCGCTCCTATTACGAGCTTGGACCCGGCCAGCAGCTCCCCTTCCCGTCGCCTGCCGACGCCGGCTTCTCGGGGGCGGCGCTACTTGGCGTGGCCGGCGTGTTCGTGTTCGCGGCGACGCAGAGCCGCAACCCGGTGCTTGCCACGCTGCTCGACGGCGCCATCATCACCAGCTCACTGATCGCGGTCAGCTGGGTCGTTCTGCTCGAGCCGGTCTACCTTGGCGGAGGCGACACAATGTCATCTCGCCTGATCAGCCTGGCGTATCCGATGGGCGACATCGTGATGCTGAGCATGCTGATCCTCTTGATCGCCAGCCGCGTCAAGGCACCGAATCGCGCCGGTCTCTTGTTGCTCGCGGCTGGACTCCTCGCGAATATCCTTGTCGGCGGCGCATTCACCTATTTGACAGCTATCAAAGGCATTACTCCGGCGACATCGATCGATGCGGTGTGGGTGGCTGGGTATCTCCTCATTGCCCTGGCCGGCCTGCGCGCCTGGTCGATGCCGGCTTCTGATGCTCGATCGCAAGACCAGCGAATGACGCGCTGGCGCGTCTTCATCCCCTACGTTGCGGTGGCCGGCGCCGTGGCGGCTTCGCTGGCCGCCAGGGTGCTGACCGGCTCGGTCGATGACGTCCTGCTCTATGACCTGATGGTCATCGTAGTGCTCGTTGCCGTCCGCCAGTTCCTGACGCTGTCCGAAAACCGTGGCCTCAACAGTGCGCTGAGGGAGCAGACGGCGGCACTGCATAAGCGCGAGGAGCAGCTGCGTTCCCTGGTCGAGCATTCTTCGGACGCGGCGACGCTCGCGGATCGTGACGGGGTGATTCACTTCCAGAGCGGTTCGGTGCAGCGGATGTTTGCCTATGCGCCCGGCGAGCTGGTCGGCACCAGGCTGGTCGACTTAGTGTTTCCGGCCGATCGGCCGGCGGTGCTCAAGTGTTTGGAAGATGCCCTGAAGGCTTCCGCACGTCCGAAATCCGTCAACTCCCGTATTCGGCACAAGCTCGGCAGCTGGACGGATTGCGAGATCACCATCACCAACCTGCTGTACCTTCCCAGCGTCGAGGCGCTGGTCATCAACGTCCGGGACATCAGTGAGCGCAAGCTCCTGGAAGAGAAGGTCATCCATCAAGCCGACCACGACTCGCTCACCAACCTCGCCAATCGGTCGGCGTTTCGCCGGGCGCTCGAAAAGGCCGTCGATGGGTCGGCCTTGCTGGCCGCGATCCTGCTCATCGATCTGGATGACTTCAAGGGGATCAACCTGGCCCTTGGCAGCGATCTCGGCGATCAACTGCTGGCCGCTGTCGCCGCGCGGCTGGAGCAGAATGCGCCACCCGGAGCACTGGCCGCCCGGCTGCGGAGCGACGAATTCGCGATCCTTCTGCCCGGGACGAATATCACCGAAGCCGAGGCGCTCGCAGAGCGAATCCTGGAACAGTTCCGAGCGCCGTTTCCCACCCCCGAGCGCAATGTGATTCTGCCGGTCAGCATCGGCGTCGCGGCGGTCACGTCTGGCCAGGAGACAGCGTCGGAGCTCTTGCGGAACGCCGACCTTGCGCTGCAGGCGGCCAAGGGAAAGGGAAAGGCCAAGTATCAGCGCTTCGACCCCGCCATGCGACAGACCGGCAGAGCCGAAGCCGCCTAGCCCACACACGGTTCAGATCCGGGGAATCTTCCTCGGGAGTACCGCCTGCAAGGTGCTGTATAATGCGCTGTATATGGCGGCCCGTCGGACCCAGGTTTATCTCACGGCCGAACAGCGGCGGCGTCTGGACGAGCGAAGACGACGAGAAAAGCGGACGCTTGCCGAACTGGTGCGGGAGGCCTTGGACCTCTATTTAGCCGACCGGCGGCCCGACCCCAAGGCCGCGCTCGAATCGACATTCGGCGCCCTTCCACGCCTCGAGGTTCCGAGTCGCGACGAGTGGGATCGTGGCCGACCTGCTCGTTGATACCGACGTCTTCATCGATCATCTTCGAGGCTCACGAAAGATCGAAGAAGGGGGTGATCGCTTTCATTATTCCGTTGTCACGCGCTGCGAGCTGTTTGCGGGACGTGAAACGGAGGAGGAAACGATCAAGCGACTGCTAGAGCCCTTTCAAGAACTGTCTGTCGATCGGAATATTGCCGAGCGGGCTGGCCGAATCCGTCGAAACAGTGGGCTGCGGACTCCCGATGCGCTGATCGCAGCTACGGCGATGGAGCATGAGCTTACCCTCGTTACCCGCAACGTCCGCGATTTCAATTCCGCTCGGGGCCTTACGGTTCGTCCACCGTCCTGACTGATCCGCTGAGGTGCGGGCGGCCCGAGGCCGCATGGAAGACCCTCAGCGTCCAGCTGCCGTTCTCTTCGTGGGCGTTGAAGCCGACCGTGGACGGGAGGAGCAATGGCGACTTGAACTCGACCTCGGCGGTGACTGTGTCGCGCAGGCGGCCGTCTAACGCCGCCAGGCAGCGGGCCTTGAGCCACATCCCATGTGCGATCGTGCGGCGAAACCCGAATAACTTGGCCGCGAGCGGGTTCAAATGAATCGGATTCACGTCCCCGGAAACGGCGGCGTAGCGACGGCCGATATTCGCGGGGACCCGCCAAACAGCGGTTGGTTGAGGGCCTTCTTCCCGAGTCTCCCCGGTACGTGGGGGAGTGGAGGGTGAATTGCTGCTCTTCGCAGAAGGCCTGGATGATCTGGTGCGGCGGAGGTACGTGCTGGTTTCGGTCCAGACCGGCTCGCCAGCGATCGTCACCTCGGTGAGCATGTCGAACTGGCGACCTCGCGGATGGTCCCGAAGATTTTCGGCATGAACGCGAACGGTCAGGCGCTCGTCCGCCTGCAGTAGCCGCTGCTGCGTGATTCGGTTGTTGACATGCACCAGCCCGGCGAGCGGGAAGGGAAATGACGGCTCGACCATCAGCGTCACGGCGAGCGGGAAGCCGAGGATATGGGGATAGGTCGGTGGTAGGACATCGGACTGGCGGAAGCCGCAGACCTCTGCATAGCTCGCCAGCCGGTCGCGGTCGATCGGAACCTCGGCTAACTCCAGCGTCTTCTCGGCGAGGCGATCGCCGTGCCGCCCGCGAGCGCTGACCACGGACCTGGCATAGAGACGCGGCAGGCTCGGCGCATGCTCGAGACGGACCATCATGCGCCGACCATGCTCTGACCGCAGACCCGAACGACCTGGCCGTTGACACCGGCACTCCCTGGTTCGGCGAGCCAGGCGACGGTCTCGGCAACGTCGATCGGGAGCCCGCCCTGGTTGAGGCTGTTGATGCGGCGGCCGATCTCGCGGGTGGCGAAGGGCATCGCCTTCGTCATCGCGGTTTCGATGAATCCCGGCGCGACGGCATTGATCGTCATCCCTCGCTTGATCATTTCGGGAGCCGTCGCCTGGACCATGCCGATGATGCCGGCCTTGCTGGCGGCGTAGTTGGTCTGCCCGCGGTTGCCGGCGATCCCGCTCGTCGATGAGACGGAGATGATCCGCGCGCCCTCGTGCAGCACGTTCTTCTCCAGCAGGGACTCGTTGATCCGCAGCTGCGATTGCAGATTCACGTTCAGCACACTGGTCCACTGGTCGGCGCTCATGTTGACGAGGGAGCGGTCGCGCGTGATCCCGGCGTTGTGGACGAAGATGTCGGCGCCGCCATGGCGTTCCAGCAAATATGCGGCCAGGCGGGCTGGGGCGTCTTCGGCCGTGATGTCGATCTGGAACGCGGTCCCGCCGATCTTGTTGGCGACGTCGGCCAGGGCGGCGCCCTGCGCCGGCACGTCGAGGACCACGACGTTCGCGCCGTCGCGTGCCAGCGTTTCCGCGATCGCGGCCCCGATCCCGCGAGCCGCTCCCGTCACCACTGCCAGCCGATCCTTGAGCGGGTGGTCCCAGTCGTCAGTCGCGGGCATTCTCGCGGGGCGGACCCGGATCACCTGGCCGTCGACGTAGGCGGAGCGACCCGACAGGAAGAACCGGAGCGTCGACTCCAGCGCCCCTTCGGCGCTTTCCGCCACATATATAAGGTTGGCGGTCGAGCCTTTGCGAGCTTCCTTCGCCGCCGAGCGGACGAACCCATCGAGGGCGCGCTGCGCAGCCGCCGCCTCCGGATCGGAGCCCTCCGGCGGTGTGCCGAAGACGAGCAATCGACCCGACGAACCCAGATAACGAAAGGTCGGAGCCAGGAACTCGTGAAGCTGGGCCAGGCTGGATACGTCGTTGATCGCCGTGGCGTCGAAGATGATGGCGCTCCAGCGGACGCCGCCACCCTGCCCATCGCCACCAGCCGAGGTTGATTCTTGTGACGGAGCCGATGTATGGACCTCGACGCCGACAGCCTCGAGAATTTTGGTGAGCCCGTCGCTGACCCTTCCTGCCCCTCCGAGGAGCACCGGCCCCTCGACCAGGGGTTGACCGGGTACGTATCGCCGGAGCGGGACGGCCTCCGGAAGAATCGGGACCTTTAACTTCAGTTTCACGCGGCTTCGAGAATGGCGACCACGCCCTGGCCGCCGGCGGCGCAGATCGAAATCAGCCCACGGCCCGAGCCTTTCTCAGCCAGCAGCTTTGCCAGGGTGGCGACGATGCGTCCGCCGGTGGCGGCGAATGGATGGCCGACGGCAATGGATGAGCCGTTCACGTTCAACTTGGTCCGGTCGATCGATCCCAGCGGTTTCGAAAGGTCGAGCCGCTCCCGGCAATATGTCTCATCCTCCCAGGCCTTCAACGTCGCCAGCACCGTCGATGCGAACGCTTCGTGAATCTCGTAGAAATCGAAATCCTGCAGGCTCAGCTTGTTGCGCTCGAGCAGGCGGGGGACCGCGTAGGCCGGCGCCATCAGGAGGCCTTCGTTGCCGTGCACATAGTCGACGGCCGCCGTCTCCGCATCGATCAGGTGCGCCAGGACCGGAAGCCGGTGTTCCTTGGCCCACTTATCCGTGCTGAGCAGCACAGTTGCGGCGCCATCGGTCAACGGCGTCGAATTCCCGGCCGTCATGGTGGCGGTCCCATCCTTGCCGAACACCGGTCTCAGCCGCGCGAGCGATTCCATGCTCGCGTCGGGTCGGAGGTTCTGGTCTCGTTGCAGTCCGAGATACGGGGTGACCAGGTCATCGAAGAAGCCGCGGTTCCAGGCCGCGGCCAGGTTTCGATGGCTGGCCACGGCGAGCTGGTCCTGCTCCTCGCGCGTGATGCCCCACTGCCGGGTGGTGATCGCGGCGTGCTCGCCCATCGACATCCCGGTGCGCGGCTCGGCGTTTCGCGGAATCTCGGGAACGACCTGTGTCGGTCGAAGCTTGCGCGCCAGCGCCAACCGCTGCGGCACGGTCTTGGCGCGGTTGACCTCGAGCAGCACGCGCCGAAGATCTTCGTTGACCGCGATCGGCGCATCGCTGGCGGTATCGACGCCGCCGGATACGCCGTTATCGATCTGGCCGAGGGCGATCTTGTTGGCGATGTGAATGGTGGTCTCGAGCCCGGTGCCGCACGCCTGCTGTACGTCGTAGCTCGGCGTCCAGGGCGAGAGCCGGGAACCCAGCACCGCTTCGCGAGTCAGGTTGAAATCGCGGCTGTGCTTGAGGACGGCGCCAGCCGCCATCTCGCCGAGCCGCTGGTCCTGGAGGCCGAATCGCGCGACCAGCCCATCGAGCGCGGCCGTCAGCATGTCCTGGTTCGAGGCCCGGGCATAGGGACCGTTGGCCCGCGCGAACGGAATTCGGTTTCCGCCCACGATGGCGGCGCGGCGGGCGTCAGCCACGGCGGATTTGCGGGTTATATGTGACCAATGCTGTAATTACATGGTACAGATGGCAGTGCGGGTCGAGCGGCTCCGGGCACTCATGGACGGGCGCTACGCCTCGATCCGTGAGGAGGCGCGGGCCCAAATTCGATCGTCTGCCCTGTTCCGTCCCGTGCAGGGGTTATCGATCGAGGAGCACCGTGACCATGTCATGGAACAGGCCCGCCAGGTCAGCCAGACCAGGGGAGCGCGGCTGTTTTTCCCTCGCGAGTACGGTGGCGAAGGCGATGTTGGTGCCGCGCTCGCCGGGTTCGAGACCATTGCCACGGTCGACCTCTCGCTGCTGGTCAAACTTGGCGTCCAGTACGGACTGTTCGGGGGCGTCATTCGGCATCTCGGGACGAAGCGGCATCACGAGAAATATCTCCGCGCGGCGATGACCATGGAATTGCTTGGCTGCTTCGCCATGACCGAGAGGGGACACGGCTCGGACGTGCAGTCGATTCGGACGACGGCAACCTACGATCCGGAGCGACAAGAATTCATCATCCATACGCCAGACGACGAGGCGCGCAAGGACTACATCGGAAATGTCGCACGGGATGGGCGCATGGCGGCCGTCTTTGCCCAGCTCATGACTGGGGGCAAAGGTCGCGGCGTGCATGTCTTCCTGGTGCCGATCCGCGATGAACGGATGCAGGCCTGTCCGGGAGTTCGCATTGCCGACTGCGGGCACAAGGGCGGGCTGAATGGCGTCGACAATGGCGAGCTTTGGTTCGACCACGTGCGCGTGCCGCGCGAGGCGCTGCTCGATCGCTTCGGCTCCGTGGCGGCGGATGGCACCTACAGCAGCCCGATCGAAAGCGAAAGCCGGCGTTTCTTCACGATGCTGGGGACGCTCGTGTCGGGACGGGTCAGCCTGGCTGGCTCTGCCCTGAGCGCAACGAAGCTCGCCCTGACGATCGCTGTGCAATACGGTCTCCAGCGTCGCCAATTCCATGCGCCAGGGCAAACGCAGGAAGTGCTTCTGCTCGACTATCTCCAGCATCAACGCCGTCTGTTGCCCGCCGTGGCGACCACCTATGCGCTGCACTTCAGTCAGCAGGCCCTGGTCAAGGCCCTGCAGGACGCGGGAGACGGCGATACCAACGATGAATCGAAGCAGCGACAGCTCGAGACCATGGCCGCCGGGATCAAGGCCGTCGCCACCTGGCACGCCATGCAAACGATCCAAACGTGCCGCGAGGCATGTGGTGGGGCCGGCTATATCTCGGCCAACCGGCTGACCGAGCTGAAGGCGGATATCGATATCTTCACCACGTTCGAAGGCGATAACACGGTCTTGCTGCAGCTGGTGGCGAAGGGCCTGCTGACGAATTTCCGCGATGAGTTCGAGAGCATGGACACCGTGGCGATGGTCCGCTTCGTCGCCGACCAGGTGGTGGGCAAGGTCCTGGAGCGAACCGCGGTCCGTGGCGTGGCGCAGCTGATCGCCGACGCCTGGCCACGATCCGAAGAAGACACGAACATCCTGGACCGGCGCTATCACACCTATCTCTTCGCCTGGCGGGAGAAGCACGTGATCGAGACCGCCGCGCGACGCCTCCGCAAGCTGATGGCCGGGAATGGTGATGCCTTCGCCGCCTTCAACGCCGTGCAGGACCACCTGCTACTCGCGGCCCGGGCGTACGTCGATCGGGTAGTGCTCGAGCATTTCACCGCCGCCGTCGAGGCTTGCGACGACCCCGAGTTGAAGAGCCTGCTCGACAAGGTCTGCGACCTGCACGTGATGGCGACGCTGGAGCGAGACCGCGGCTGGTTCATGGAGCACGGGCAGCTGTCCGCCGCCCGGGCTAAAGCCGTCATCACCAACGTCAACCGGCTCTGCCGCGAATTGCGACCGCACGCGCGTCTTTTGGTCGACGGCTTTGGGATCCCCGAGGAACTGCTGCCTGACCTGGTCAGGCAGGGTGAGCCAGCCGAAGTTCGAGGCTAGCCCCCGCCAGGGCCGTCTTAGACTAGCTCACAGGGCCGCCTACCGAGGCTGGGCGGAAGGCACGTTGGATGGGTTGGAAGGAGGGTACCTATGCGCCGAAGGATTTCCTGGAAGCTGTTTCCCGCACTGGGATTGATGCTCTTGGTGGCAGCGGCGTCGGGGGTGTTTCTCAGCACCGCGAGCGCGGCTGCGCGGTGTACCGCGGAGACGTTGAAGGGGGACTACGGCTTCATCACGCATGCCTCACGCTATTCCTCACCAGGTGGCCGTGAGGTCGCCGACCGGGCGGTGGTCGGCCAGCTCCACTCGGACGGCAAGGGCACGCTAACCGGCAAAAAGCTGGTGACAAGCGACAACGGTACCCCGGGAGAGATACCGTTAGTGCCGGGCACGTATACGGTTGGTCCGAACTGCGCCGGCGACATGACCTTTCCCAATGGAGCGAGCTGGCACTTCGTTATCGTCAATCGGGGAGAAGCGTTCCGCTTCATGATCTCCGTTCCGGGGATCACGGGGACTGGTAGCGGCACCAGGATGCAGGACCAGAACTGCACCGATACGACGCTCAAGGGCGAATACGGCTACGAAATCCAGGGCTCACTCCATCAAGTAGGAACGAACATTGAAACGCCGTTTCCCACAGCCGGTGACGTAGCCGCTAGCGGTTGGGTGTCGTTCGACGGGAAAGGAATGTTGAACGGCGACGACATGGCGAGTCTCGATGGGGCGCCAATACATCGGACATATAGTGGCATGTACCGCGTGAATCAGGACTGCAGCGGTGAGGCGACGGTCACCTTTGTCACCACGGCGGGCAGCCAAACCGAGCACATCCATTTGGTGATCCTGGAGCGCGGGGAAGACTTTCTCGCAATCGACAGAGATGCGGGGGTTGTGGTGGCCGCGATGTTCACCGAAGTCCAGCACGGATAAACCGACTGAACGTTGACCGAGGGCGGGCTTCGGCCCGCCCTCGGTCGCCGTTCTCGGCGTCGAGCGCTGCAGTGGTTTGGACAGGATCTTTCTAGGGCAGCTGGGGCTGGGCCCAGAGAATCGCCATTGGATTGTCGACGCCCTTGACCTCGCCGGCGGTCGCGCCGGTCATGGGATTGATCTGCCAGATTTTCCCGGCGCTGGCGTCGGCCACATAGAGCCACGTTCTGTCGCTGCTCAGGTGCATGCTGACGATGATTTCGCCCTGGAGGAGGTGACGGCGTTGCTTGAGCGTGGAGGTGTCGATGGCAAGCACGCCGGCGTCATCGATGGCAAAGAGCGTGCGGCCGTCGGCAGACAGTGCTGCGCCTCCGATCCGGGCTCCCTTGGCCTCAGCATGGATGACAGGTCCCGCAAACAACTCGCCGCCCGATTTGAGCGCGACGGTTGCTCTCCGTTCAACCGTCGGCGCCCCGGTCGCATTGATGACCGCCACCTCGCCGAGGGCGCCATTGACGCCGTACAGTTTCGATCCGTCGGCTGACATGACCAGGGACCATAGGAACTGCTCCTCGAGGCCGTTCCCGCGGTCGCGGGGCAAATCGAGACAAAAGGCAACCGGCTGATCGAGCGGCAGGGCGTGAATGAAGGCCCCTGCAGTGTCGCGTGCGTAGACGGTGAAGACGAAGCTTCCCGTGGGATACGCGATGCTGTCGCCGCGGAAGCCATACATCGGCTCCCTGGGATCCGTCTTATCGACGACAATCTGCGGCGAGAGGGAATGGCTCCTCACGTCGTAGAGCCGAACCTGATAGTGATTGGGCTGGCTCAGGTTCTCGATCAGATAGAGCCGGCTGCCGTCGTTGCTGAGGGCATCGAACTCGAAATTTCCATCGAGCGCGATCGATGTGAATGACTGGGTGAGCGATGTCGAGCCGACCAGGAAATCGGTATGCCCCTGACGATGGCTCGTCAGCGCCAGCCAGCTCCCGTTCGGCGAGAGCCCCGCTGTCGGTCCGTCGAACCTCAATTGGGGGAGCGTGAATCCGGCTGGGATCGTGGTTTGCGCCAGTGTCCGGCCCGACGCGGGGTCGAGCGCCGACAGCCTGGCCGATCGGTTCACGGGGGTCACAATGTAGTAGCGCGACCAATCGAACGCCGGCGTTCCAAGCGGAAGCTCGCGCTCAACCTTTCCGGTGCCGGAATCAAGCACCGCGATCGCCGGTGGACCGACGCGGTTGGTCCCCTGCTCGACAAAGAGGCGGTAGCCCGCGACTGCCGGCGGGGCCGAAATTGGGCGCGCACATCCCGTTAAGACGGCCACAAACACGATCAGTCCGGCGATCAGACGGCGGCTCATCCTCACACCTCCGATGCACATACCGCGATCGGAGGGCTTTGGTTCCCCGCTGTGAGCCATCTCCGCCAGGCCGTTTTGGGGCTCTAGTTTGCCAGTTCCCAAGGGCTCGCCCAGGAACTGTCGTCCTGGACATCGCCGGCGAGCGT
>CAZRMD010000096.1:0-10953 GCA_964601135.1 uncultured Actinomycetes bacterium
CTATTCTCATCCGCGTCGGAACAAGCCGGTGTTGCGCCGACCACTTGAGTCCGCCGGGAGGGCTAGGGAGGGGGTCTCGGAACGATGATCGCTATAATCACGCCTCGCATGGCGAATACCCAATCAGCAAAAAAGCGCGTTCGCGCGTCGTTGCGCAAGCGCAATCGGAACCGGGCAACCCGTTCGGCGGTCAAGACGCTGGTTTCGCGCGCCCGCCGTCCTGCCGTCCCCGACGGCGTGAGCATGACGAGCGACGAGGTGCGCCGGGCGATCAGCGCCCTGGACAAGGCGGCCGAGAAGGGCGTCCTCCATCCCAATAACGCCTCGCGCCGCAAGTCGCGTCTGATGTCGGCACTGGCCAAGCTGGCACCGGCTGAGAAGGCCGGCCCAAAGAAGGCGGCTCCTCAGGCGAAGGCCGCACCCAAGCCAGCCCGGACCACAAAGACCAAGAGCTAACTGGGCGCCTTCGGCCCGGTTGACATGCCGGGACGCGCCGGAGAAGATCAGAACGTGCGGAAGGGGCCGCTCATCCTGATTCCGTCCGGAGCGCTCGTCATCATCCTGGGCGCTGTCGGGCTATGGTCGGCAACCTACACTCCGCGACTGGTCAGTCTGGCGACGGAGGCATCGCCGGCGCCCAATCGCGCATCAGGGCATGAGGTCGCGGCCAGCCTCGCGGCCGGGGCACCAATACCGGCGACCTCGACCACTCAGGCTGCCGCCGTCCAGCCGAGCGCGCCGGTGGCCAGAATCTCCATCCCGCGGATCGGAATCCACAATGCGCCGATTTACGACCGCGGCACCGACAGCAAGGGCAACATGTTGATCGCGCCCGGTTATGCCGTCACCCACTACTCCTTCTCGGCGGCATTCGGGAATGGAAATGCCGTCATCTACGGCCACGACGACATCAACGGCAACATCTTCGGCCACCTCTATGACCTGAACGCCGGCGACCTGATCCAGATCGCCATTGCCGGGCAAACCCAAACGTATCGAGTGACCGGGCATGCCATCGTCCCACCCAGCGACGTGGCGGTCATGAACCCGACGGGCGATATCCGCCTGACCATCATCACCTGCTGGCCGTTCAACGTCGACACGAAGCGCTGGATTGTCACGGCCACGAAGATCTAAACGGCGTCCTGGCTACGTACTGAGCACCTGCTCGAGAATGAAGCCTTCGACGGCCAGTCGAGCATCGAGCTCGCCCAGTTTGATCTGTTCTTCCATGCGAAGTAGCTCGTGGAAGCCACGATCGAGATCGGCGGCGGTGTAATCGGCTGCCTGGCGAAACGCCTTTTCGACCACAAACGGGTGCTCGCCGAGCCGCTCCTGGAGATCGGCCAGGGTTCCGCCACGATCGCGAACCGCGCGCGCCTGGAGCAGCCGCCGCCAGTGGCTGACCAGCGTGTAGAGCATCCAGGTCGGCTCGCGACCCGCCTCCAGCAGCGATTCCAAGACGCCGGCCACTTCGCCTGGTCGGCCGCTGGCGAGCGCATCCGTCAGCGCGTAGATCTCCTCCTCGCGCGTGTCGCTGACCAGCGCGCGCACCGCCTCCTCGTCGATCCGGGCCGACGGCACGATGTAGAGCGACAACTTGGCAATCTCCTGGTCGAGCAGTCGGAGGTCGGGTTGTGATCGTTCGAGGAGAAGTCGCACGGCTCCGGGCGTGATCGTCAGTCCGCGCTCCTCGGCCAGCTTGCGCACCCAGCCAGAGCGATCGGAACGGCGTGGCGGCTCGAATCGGAGGATTCGGGCACGCTTGTCGCGCTCGAGCGCGGCGATCGCGCGATAGATCGGGTTACCGGGAGCGACCAGCACATGCGCGACGATCACCAGATGCGTCGTGTCCGGAAGGATGTCGAAGTAAGCGGCCGCGCGTTCGGCGCCAGCGCCCTTGTCACGCTTGCCCGCGAGCAGACCCCAATCCCGAAGCACCAGGACACGGGCTGCATCGATGAACGGCAGCGTTCCGGCTTTTTCGGCGAAGGCATCGGCCGCGAGCGCTTCCGCCTGCAGGTCCTCGTAGTTGAACTCGAGGGTCAGCCCGGCGCGCAGCGGCTGGAGGAGTTCACCGGCCGCTCGATCGACCAGGTAACTCTCGGCGCCGTGAACCAGCGTGATCACAGCTCCCTCCCCTTTGTGGGGAGGGCCGGGGAGGGGGCGCTCAAGCCGCCGCCTTTTCAAAGACGCGGTCGATCTTTGCAGCCATATAGAAGTCACTTTCGGTCAGGCCGTCGATCTTGTGCGTCCAGAGGTACACGCGCACCTCACCCCAGCGGACGTAAAGATCCGGATGATGACCCTCGGCCTCGGCGACGGGCGTGATCCGGTTGACGAGGTCGACCGCTTCGACCCAGTTCTTGAGCTTGAACGACTTGATCAGCTTCTGATCGCCCTCGACCTGCCAACCGTCGAGCTGTGCCAGCAGCGGCTGGATCTGCTCGTGCGTCAGGGGCGGCGTGCCACCGCGGCAGGGGACACACGTGTTGTCAGCGAGACTCGACGGCATTTCGCACTCCTTGCTCCATCGTTTTGACTTTCTCGATCACCGGCAGCTCGCTCGGATCCGGCTCGCCCTGGAGCCACGCATCACAGATTTCCCGGGCCACCGCCTCCGGCGTGGCGCGCAGGCTCATCACCAGCACGTTGGCGTCGTTCCACTTGCGGGCACCACGGGCGGTCTCGGCGTCGTGACAGAGCGCCGCTCGCACGCCGGGCACCTTGTTGGCCGCGATCGACACGCCCGTCCCGGTCCAGCAGAACAGAACGCCCTGGTCGACGGCGCCCGAGGCAACCTGCTCGCCGACTTCCCGGGCAACGTCGGCCCAATCCATCGGACGGCCGTTGAGCGGACCATGCGCTTCGATCTCGATACCCTTGTTCTGCAGGTATTCCGAGACGACATCGGTCACCCGGGTCTTCTCGTCGCTGCCGATCGCGATCTTCATCGACACGATTCTATTCTGGCCTCGCCGGTTGTCTAAGCTGCACGTCGGTGGCTGAGGTTCTGCTGTTCCATCACGCGCTTGGGCGAACGGCGGGCTGCCTCGCGTTCGCTGATGAGCTCCGCGCCGCCGGCCACGTCGTTCACGTCCCGGATCTCTACGAGGGAAAAAGCTTCACCACTGTGAAGGATGGGCTTGGTTATGCCCAGGATGAGCTTGGCTTCAAGACCGTCAGTGAGCGCGGTCGGCAAGCGGCCGAGAGTCTACCGGACCAGATGGTCTACGCGGGCCTCTCGCTCGGCGTGCTGCCGGCACAGATGCTGGCCCAGACGCGTTCGGGGGCAAGGGGAGCGTTGTTCTTTCACGCGGCTGTCCCGACGTCAGCGTTCGGCCGTCCCTGGCCCCAGGGTCTTCGCCTCCAGATTCACACGATGGAGGACGACGCGCTCGGCGACGTCGACGTCGCCCGCCAACTCGCCGAAACAATCGACGGGGCGGAGCTATTCCTGTACCCCGGCGATCGCCACCTCTTCACCGATAACAGCCTGCCCGACTACGACGAGCGCGCCGCCGCGCTGGTCAAGCAACGCGTGCTCCGATTCCTCGACAAGATCGAGTAGCCCCTGTCGGGATCGCCGGCCGAACTCCGTTTCACGGTGGAATAGCCATGGCAGGACCTAGTCCACAGCGCACCACCATGATCCGCGCGACCCGCCGTGCCATTGCGGTGCAGATCGGTGCGATTGTGGCGGCCATTTTGCTCGCATCGCCAGACTTTATCGATCGTTTTCTGAGGCCGTCTCTTTGCCACTGCTGGGACTTCCGAGGCCTCGCCGTTGTCATCTGGGCCATGTTCTTCACGCCGGCAGTGTTGACGCTCGCCGCGGTGGCCATGTCACTACGGCCGGGCCGAGTCTGGCCGGCCTGGGTGGCTGCGGCGCTGGATCTGGCGCTATTGGGATTGATCGCATATGGCTTCTCCCTGGCCATCACCCGACAGTGGGCTACGTACGATGCCGCGCCGTCCGTTCCGGTCCAAGCCGTGCAAGCCTTGCTGGTGTTTGCATCCGACCTGGCGAGTCTCGTTCTCCTGATTCGCCTCTTGAGGAGTACCTAGCCGCCGATCTGGCTCATCGTCTTGGCGGGCCGGACGAAGTCGGCCTGGCCAATCTTGTGCCCCTCTTCCTTTTGCCAGACGGCGGACGCGATAAAGTCCCGAATCTCCGCGTCGGAGGCCCCGCCGCGCAGCAGAGCCTTGACGTCATGCTCCTGAATGGAAAACAGGCACGTCCGCAGGTGGCCCTCGGCGGTGAGCCGGATGCGGTTGCAGACCTTGCAGAAGGCATCGCTGACCGACGGGATCACGCCGATCCCACCCTCGCTGCCATCGCGGAACCGATAGCGGGTGGCCGGCGCGGGCCGCTGGTCGGCTACCGGCTCCAGCGGGAACTCGCGGTCGATCGCCTGGATGATCTCCTGGCTGGCGACCACCGAATCCATCGACCAGATGCCATCCGCGTCGAGCGGCATGAACTCGATGAACCGCACTTCATATCCTTCGCTGCGTGCCAGGCGGGCGAAGTCGATGATCTCGTCGTCGTTGCGGCCGCGCATCACGACCATATTGAGTTTGATCGGACTGAAGCCGGCCACACGGGCGGCGGTCAGGCCGCGCAAGACACGATCGAGCGCATCGCGCCGGGCCAGATCCTTGAACCGATCCGAGTGAAGCGTGTCGAGGCTGACGTTGAGCCGGCGCAATCCCGCCGCCTTGAGTGCGGGCGCTTTCTCCTCCAGAAGAATGCCATTGGTCGTCATCGCGATGTCCAGCGTGGGATCGATGGCCGCGATCATTGCGGTCAGGTCCTCGATGCCCTTACGGACCAGGGGTTCGCCGCCGGTCAGTCGGATGGTGCGCACGCCGCATTGCTCGACCAGCACGCGGGTGATCCGAACGATCTCTTCGAAGGACAGAACTTCGCTGCGCGCCAGCCAGGGCAGCCCTGCGGCGGGCATGCAGTAGACGCAGCGGAAGTTGCAGCGATCGGTGACCGAGATGCGCAAGTCATCCGCGATGCGCCCGAACGTGTCGCGGAGATGCAAAACAGGTTTCGGGCTGGGCACGAACCTAGTATATGGGGCGTGAAACTCGGGCTCATGCCGCCATTCGCGCCCATGGAAGCGAAGATTCAGTCGGAGCTACCTCGCGGCGACGCCTGGCAGTACGAGCCCAAATGGGACGGCTTCCGCGCCGTCGCCTTCAAAGACGGCGACGAGGTCATCATCCACAGCCGCAATGCAAAGCCCCTCACCCGCTACTTCCCCGAGCTGGTACCGGCGTTGCAGCACATCAAGCCCAAGCGCGTCGTCCTCGACGGCGAGATCGTGATCTTCGCCGGCTATGGCACCGATTTCGAAGCCATGCAGCTCCGCATTCATCCAGCCGCCTCGCGGGTGAACATGCTGGCCACCGAGCAGCCCTCGACCTACATCGCATTCGACCTGCTCGCCGAAGGCGACGAAAGTTTGCTCAACAAGCCGCTGAAAGAGCGCCGGCAGCGCCTGGAGAAATTGCTCGGCCCGAAACCGGAGTCGATCCGGATCAGTCCGGTCAGCAAAGACCGTGAGGTCGCGCTCGGCTGGCTCGAGGAATATCGCGGCACGGGCCTGGACGGCATCGTCGCCAAACGCGTCGACAGCATCTATCACCCGGGCGAGCGGGCCATGATCAAAGTCAAAGAGCAGCGCACGGCCGACGTCGTGGTAGGCGGATTTCGTTGGGGCAATGACGGCAAGCGGGTCGGATCGTTATTGCTTGGCGTCTATCGCGGCAAGACCTTCGAGTTCGTGGGCCATACCTCGGGATTCGACGACACCGAGCGCCGCGAGCTGGTCAAGCTCCTCGAGCCCTTGCGCGGCGGGACCAGCTTCGGTGGCGGTCGGGCGCCAGGCGGTCCTAGCCGCTGGTCGCAAGGACGCGACCTCGACTGGGAGCCGGTCCGTCCGGAGCTCGTCTGCGAGGTGGCATTCGACCGGCTCGAAAACGGTCACTTTCGACACGGCGTCGGCTTCGTTCGCTGGCGACCCGACAAGTCACCCAAGTCGTGCACGATGGCTCAGCTCAAGGCTGAGGCGTCGGTCGAGCTCTTGAAGCTCTTCGCCTAACGCTCGTCCGGCTCGGTCGTCTTGGGCTTGACCGGTTTTGGCCGTCCACGCCCGGCCTCGCGTTCCTGCTTGGCCTCGTAAACGCCCGAGACTTCCCGATCGAGCTCTTTCGTCGCGCCCTTTGCCTTCTCCGGTAGGGGTTTATCCTGCCCCTCTTTTTCAACCCGGCGCGCGATCTCCGACGGGTTCTGCGGCGGCTCGGGCGTAGGCCCGCGCGTGATCGACTTCGCCTCAGGCTCAGCCATTACAGTCTCACCATCCAGCAATGTGTCATAATAGCTATCAGTTTACGCGATATTCTCCAGCCGGCCTGCAAAGGTTGTTGCAAAAAACTGGACTCAAGGGAGGTGTCCCATGAAGGTCCGTGAGGCGATGGCAAAGACCATCACATCGGCCCGAAAAGACGAAAAGGTGATCGACGTCGCCAAGAAGATGAAGCAGGAGGACGCTGGCTTCATCCCGGTTGTCGCCAACGGCGGCACCGTGATTGGGGTGATTACCGACCGCGACATCGTGATCCGCTGCATCGCCGAGGGCCACGATCCGCGAAACGAGACCGCCGAGCACGTCATGAGCTCGGAGATCACGACCGTCGGCCCCGAGGACGATATCCAGGATGCCGCTCGAAAGATGGAGCGCGAGGAGATCCGGCGGCTGGCGGTTACTGACAATGGGCGCTTGGTCGGCGTCTTGAGCCACGGCAACCTGGTCCAGGCCACCGGAGGCAAGACGGCGGAAAAAGTCACCGAGGGAGTGACGCGCGGTGCCTGAGCTCAAGCAAATTGACCTCAAGCAGACACGCGACGAGGTCGCGGACAAGGTCGGTCGCGCGGCGAAAGATATCAGCGCCGACGTCGCCGACCGCGTCGGCCGGGCGGCCAAAGAACTGGGCTCGGGCGCCGGAAAGGCGGCGCGTGAGCTGACCAGCACAGCCCAGGACTCGCTTCGCAAGCAGTTGCCGAAGCGTCGGGTGATGTCCCCTTGGGCCATCATCTCCGGCGCGGTCGCCGGCGCGCTGACCGTTTACTTTTTTGACCCGGAGCGCGGCCGGACGCGGCGTGCTGTGTTCAAGGATTGGTCCATGGCGCGTCTGCGCCGCGGCTGGCGTGAACTCAACAAGCTCGGCCGATATTCCGGAAGCACCGCCGCTGCGCTGCCGCAAAAGATGGTGAGCCTGCGCACGAACGAGCGGCCGGCAGCCGATGACGTCACGCTCAAGGATCGCGTCGAGAGCGAGGTCTTTCGGGATCCGGAGTTCCCGAAGGG
Source organism: uncultured Actinomycetes bacterium (assembly GCA_964601135.1). Lineage (GTDB taxonomy): Bacteria > Chloroflexota > Dormibacteria > CF-121 > CF-121 > CF-13. Next base: position 7,383 of record CAZRMD010000096.1, read on the forward strand.
CAAGATCAATTTCGACGTCACCGCGGGCGTCGTCACGATCCGCGGCGCGGTGGACAACGCCTTCCAGATCGCGAACATCGAAAAAGCCGTCTACAAGATCCCGGGCGTGATGGGCGTCGAGAACCTGCTCCACGTCGAAGGCACGCCGGCGCCCAACAAGGCGCAGGTCCGGGAGAACGCCAGCTAAAGAGCTCGAGTCGGTTTGAGCGGCCGGTCCCCCCACCGGCCGCTCTTTTTTTGCCTACCGTTTGTTCGATGGCGGTCCAGGATCTTGCTCCCATCCGCGAGTACTACGACCACACCTGGCAGGACTACCTCGCCCTGGCATCGCGCGCTGGCATCGGCCCCGGCATGCGCATCCTCGACGCCGGCTGTGGCGTCGGCGGCAGCGCGATCTGGCTGGCGAAGCACTACGACGTGGAGGTCGTCGGCATCACGCCAGTCCCAAGCCATGGCAACTGGCGCGGGGCGCGTGATCAATTTCGCGCCCTTCGCCGAGGGCTCTGGTTCGATGCGATCCTGACCGCCACGGCAATAGACTGACCGGATGCGAACCGGAACCGCCGACCTGCCCCTGCACGGCGGTCGCGCGCCACGCTGGCTGTTCGAACGCATGACCCTGCTCGCGCGCGAGATGGCGCTCGCCATTCTGGCAGATGAAGGCGTTTCGGGCCTGATGCGTCGCCTCGCCGATCCCGTCTGGTTCCAGGCCTTTGGCTGCGTGTTGGGCTTCGACTGGCACAGCAGCGGCCTGACGACGACCGCCTGCGGTGCGCTGAAGGAAGGGCTGCGCGGTCTCTCGGGCGAGACCGGATTGTTCGTCGCGGGGGGCAAGGGCAGGACTTCGCGCAAGACGCCGCAGGAAATCGAATCCGCCTGCTGGGTCACGGGGCAGGATCCCGAGCCGCTCACCCGCGCCAGCCAGCTCTCCGCCAAGGTTGACTCGGCAGCCGTGCAGGATGGATTCCAGGTCTATCACCACAGCTTCTTCTTTAGCGCCGACGGCAGCTGGGCGGTCGTGCAGCAGGGCATGAACGAAACCACCGGTATGGCGCGCCGCTACCACTGGCTTCCACCCGAGCGCTTCGACTCCGATCCGCACGCCGCGGTTGCCGGGACATCTGCGCAGCAGGTCCTCAACCTCGTCGCGTCGGAGAGCGAAGCCAACCGACAGCTATCGGTGACCCTGGCTCGGGAAACGCCAATCAACCTGCTCAGCGGGCTGACTCAGATGCGCTCGGTCGCGATGCCACGCCATCACGAGGTGCGGCTCAGCGATCTTCATCCCGAGCGCCTCGCGAAGGTGTTGCTCAGCACTTATGAACGACAGCCGGAGGATTACACCGCGTTGCTGGCCGTGCCCGGTGTGGGGGCGAAGGCACTGCGCGCTCTGGCGCTGGTCGCCGAGCTGACCTATGGCGAGCCGGCTTCAGTGCGCGACCCGGTTTCATACTCATTCGCGCACGGCGGCAAGGATGGCACGCCCTATCCCGTCGACCGCTCGACCTACGACGCCACCATCGAGTCGCTCCGCCGGTCGGTCAACGAGGCCCGAGCTGGTCATTCGGAAAAATCCGCCGCGCTCAAGCGCCTCGCGGGTGTCGAGCGAGCACTGACAACCGTCCCGGCGTGAGGGGCAGCAGCCCGAGCACGCGGATCGTCATCCCGCGGTCAGCGCTCGTCCTCCTGATCGGCGCCGCCGGATCGGGCAAGTCAACCTTTGCCGAGCGCAACTTTCCATCAGAGGCTGTCCTTTCCTCGGACCGGCTGCGGATGGCCATCGCGGGCACCGAAGCCGAACAGCGTTACAACGATGCCGTCTTCGGCCAGATCCACCGGTTGCTCAACGAGCGGCTGGCCTGGGGCGCAATGACCGTGGTCGACGCGACCAATACCGAATGGGCGGCGCGTAGCGAGCTCATCCGCATCGCCCAGCGCCATCACCGGCCCGCTGCGGCCATCGTGTTGCATCTTCCGCTCGAGCTGTGCCTGGAACGCAACGACGCCCGGGCGCGAAGGGTCCGCCCCGCAGCCGTCCGCCGGCAAATCGCCGACCTGGCTCGCGACCTCGACCGCCTCGACCTCGAGGGCCTGTCCCCCGTGCATGTCTTGCGATCGGCCGAAGACGTCGACCGCACAACCGTCGAAATCGAAAAGGGCCCGGTCGTCCGGGCCCCATCGTCCTAGCTCCAGTTCAATCCCTCGCCCCTTGTGGGGAGGGTTGGGGGAGGAGGTTCTCTATTCGCGGTTGCCGCAGGCGGTCGCCACGGCCGAGAAGGCGGTCCGCACGCTGGCGAGGTCGCCGATCCAGTCGAGCTCGCTGATCGCGTGGAGTTCGCCGAGCTCTTCCGTGTGCAGGCTCTGCAGCTTGGCCTGCAGGGCGCTGATCGCCGAGCTGCACGCCGTGGTTGGCTGCGGGACGCAGGCCGCCCGCGCCGACAGCAGGGCGCCCTTCCAAGCCTGGGCTTCAGTCGCGTCTTCGTTCTGCTCGGTGGCCACTGCCGTCACCGACGTGGACTCTAGAGCCGTGGTCCGTTCCTTGGCATCCTCGGCGACGTTTGCCTTGTGCAGGGCCTTCAGATTGGCGATCGCATTCTGGCAGGCATCGCTGATGGTCACCTTGGGCGCCGTCGGCTTCGTATCGACATCGTGCTTCTCGGCCGGCTCGCTGTCCGGTTTGGTCGCAGATTCCGTCGACGTCGACCGCTCCGCGATGGTGATCTCGCGTTCCGCGCTGGCGACCTGAGTCCTTGCCGCCACCAGGCTGGCCAGGCTCGCCGTGGTCGTCCGCTGATTCCCATTCTGGGCATTGACGCTGAGTGCCGCGGCCACCAGCACGCCAATGCCGCCAACGATGATCGCCTTTCCTCGCACGATGATTCCTCCTTGCGGGGTAGTCGCCTTCTAAAACGGCCGCGCCTGAGGTCGCTTACGGCCGGTTAAGAACCATCAAGGCCGCGCCGCGGGCTGGAAACAGTCCGGACGATGCCGAGCGTTGCCCTAGGCGGCTTCTGCCGGCGGCCGGTTGAGCAGCAGCCAGTACATCCCCAGGCTGCGCGCCGCCTCGGTGAACTGGTCGAAGTCGACCGGCTTGGTGATGTAGCTGTTCACCCCCAGCCGGTAGCTCTCGAACAGGTCGCGCTCCTCGCGCGAAGAGGTCAGCATCACGACGGGAATGGTCCTGGTACGCGGATCCTCCTTGATCCGCTTGAGAACCTCGAGCCCATCGACGAGCGGCAGTTTGATGTCCAGGAGGATCACCTTGGGCCGGTCGCTGATCCGCCGGTCGGCGTAGCGATCCGTGCAGAAGATGAATTCCAGGGCTTCGGCGCCGTCCCTGACGACGTGAATCTTATTGGTCACGTTGTATTTTTTGAGCGCGTGGAGGGTGAGAGCCTCGTCATCCTTGTTGTCCTCCACCAGCAGGATCTCTACGCCGCTGCTTGCCATTCGTTACTACCTCCAAGCGTGAAATAGAACGTCGCGCCTTTGTCGGGCTCGCCTTCGGCCCAGACGCGTCCGCTTGCGAGAGTATGCGACAATGCGCTTGATGGCTCGTCGCCGGTGCTGG
>CAZRMD010000097.1:0-10779 GCA_964601135.1 uncultured Actinomycetes bacterium
CATCCCCGCCGGACTCGAGCCGGGTAAGGTGGGCGCCGCCGCCGCCTATGGGTCGACGATCGTCGAAGTCGACGGCACCTACGACGACGTCAACCGCCTCTGCGCCGAGCTGGCGGACCAGTATCGCTGGGCCATCGTCAACGTCAACCTGCGGCCGTTCTATTCGGAGGGCAGCAAAACACTCGCCTTCGAAGTTGTCGAACAGCTTGGCTGGCGTCCGCCCGACCACATCGTCGTCCCGGTAGCCGCCGGCTCCTTGCTGGCAAAGACTGCCAAGGCATTCGATGAGCTGGTCGGCGTGGGGCTGGTCGATCGCGTGTCCACCCGGATCCATGCCGCCCAGGCGGAAGGTTGTGCGCCGGTCGCAACGGCGATCCAGCGCGGTCTCGATACGGTGACGGCGGTCCGGCCGAACAGCCTGGCCAAGTCGCTCGCAATTGGCAACCCGGCCGATGGTCGCTACGCCGCCCGCGCGGTCCGCGCCTCTGGAGGATGGGCTAGCGCCTGCGCGGAGGACGCGATCCAGGACGCCATGAGCCTTTTGGCTGAGACCGAAGGCATCCTGAGCGAGCCCGCCGGCGGCGTCGTGGTAGCGGGGCTGAAACAGCTCGTCGCGGACGGGCGGATCCGTCGCGATGAGACGGTCGTGATCTGCATCACTGGCAACGGCCTCAAGACCACCGAGCTCTTCCGTACTGGGGAGGGTCGACGGTTGCGGCTCTCCAGGGCGCGCGCCTCCGAGTTCGAGCAGGCGTTGGCTGCGGTTGAGTGCACCCCTACCTTGGTTGGATGACCCCGAGCCTACGCGTCGGCGTCCTGGGCGCCACTGGCATCGCCGGCCAGCAGGTGCTGGCCGCCCTCGAACGGCACCCCTGGTTCACGGTTGCGACGGTTGGGACATCCGGCGCGTCGGCGGGCAAGTCACTCGGCGAGGCGTTACGCGATGGTGCCGGGAGCAGCCGCTGGTTTGCCGATGGACGACCGGATCCCTCGATCCTCTCCTTGCGCTGTCTCTCCGATGAGGATCTCCTCACCCATCCGCTCGACCTGCTCTTCAGCGCCGTCTCCAAAGAGGTCGCCCAGCAATGGGAACCGCGGTTCGCGGAGCGCATCCCGGTAATCAGCACCGCGTCCGCCTTTCGTTATGAGCCCGATGTGCCGATCCTGATCCCCGGCATCAACGATGCGCACGCCGAGGCACTCCACGACCAGCGCCGCAAGCGCGGTTGGCGCGGCTTCATTGCGCCCATTCCCAATTGCACGACCACCGGGCTCGTCGTGTCGTTGAAGCCCCTCCATGACACATTCGGCGTGCGAGCCGTGACGATGACGTCGCTGCAGGCGGTTTCGGGCGCTGGCCGTCAGGATGGCGTGCTCGCGCTCGATGTCATCGACAATGTCATTCCCTTCATTCCCGGCGAGGAGGAGAAGGTCGCCCTCGAGACGACAAAAATCCTCGGTCACTGGGAAGAGCCGGCGGCAATCGCGGTGTCCTGCACCTGCACGCGTGTGAATGTTCAGGACGGCCATATCGAGTCCGTTTTCGTGGGGACCGAGCGACCCGCCGATGCCGCCGCCGCGGCGGCCGCGATGGAAGCGTTTGGCGCCGATGGCCTTCGAGGTCTTCCCTCGGCGCCCGACCGTCTGCTGCGGGTCGACCACGATCCCTTTCGGCCGCAGCCGCGCCGTGACCGGGATGCCGGCGGAGGGATGACCGTGACCGTCGGCCGCGTCCGTGACGAGCCGGTGCTCAACGGCGTCAAATACGTCGTCCTCTCCCACAACACCAAGCTCGGCGCCGGCAAGGGCGCAGTCCTGCTGGCGGAGTGGCTGACGCGCGAGGGCTATGTCGAGCGCGGTAGCTGAATCCGTGGCGAGGCCGATCCTCGTGCAGAAATTTGGTGGCACCTCGCTTTCCACGCCGCTACGTATCAAGCGGGCGGCCAACCGTATCGCCGCGAGCCAGCGTGCCGGCTACGACGTGGTGGCAGTAGCCAGCGCCATGGGCGATACCACCGATCGCTTGGTGAGCCTGGCGTCACGCGTTGCCAAAGATCCGGCGGCCCGCGAGCTCGACCTGCTGCTCTCCACCGGTGAGGGCGTGTCGGCGCCCTTGGTGTCGATGGCCCTCAATGAGCTCGGCGTCCCGGCCGTCTCACTGCTGGGCTTCCAGGCCGGCATTCAGACGGATCGTCGCCATGCGAAAGCACGCATCGTGGGCCTGACACCGGCGCGCATCGAGCGCGAGCTCGCCGGGGGGCGGGTCGTGGTGGTCGCCGGCTTCCAGGGCATGGGCGACGAGATGGAGGTGACAACGCTCGGCCGCGGCGGCTCGGACACGACCGCGGTGGCAATCGCGGTCGCGCTCAAGGCGCAGATCTGCGAGATCTTCACCGACGTGCGCGGCATTTACACGGCGGATCCCCGATTCGTACCTGGCGCACGATTGATCGCGCGGATTGCCTACCCCGAGATGCTCGAACTGGCGAGCGCCGGGGCCCGCGTGATGCATCCGCGGTCGGTGGAGATCGCCGAGGCCTATGGCATGGAGTTGCACGTGCGCTCGAGCTTCCACACCGGCCCGGGTACCATCATTTGCTCGGAGGAGTCGATCATGGAAGAGCGAAACCGGGTGCGCGGCATCGCCCACGAAGAGCACGTCGCCCGGCTCTCCGTGGTTGGGGTTCCCGATCGCCCCGGAATCGCCGCGGCGATCTTCGCGCCCCTGGCTGACGCCGATATCGCAGCTGACGTGATTGTCCAGACAGCCAGCCACGAGGGAGTGACGGACATGTCCTTTACGGTGACGTCGGCGGACGGGCGCCAGGCGCAGCACATCCTGGAAACGGTGGCAAAGAACATTGGAGCGCGCACCGTGCTGGCGCAGAACGGCCTGGCCAAGGTATCCGTGATCGGCAGCGGCATCCGCGGTCAGCCCGGCGTCGCCGCCACCATGTTCCATGCGCTCTCCGAGCGAGGCATCAATATCGAGATGATCTCGACATCGGAGATCCGTATCACCTGCATTATCGAGGCCGACCGGATCAAGGACGCGGTGGCCGCCCTGCACGAGGCATTCAAGCTGTAGTGAAAACAGCCACGGTCCGGGTGCCGGCCTCGTCGGCCAACCTCGGACCGGGCTTTGATGTTCTGGCACTGGCGCTCGAGCTGCGACTTGTCGTCCAGGCTCGCGAGTCCGATACGAACACCATCGAGTGGATCGGGCACGGCAGCGGTGAGGTTCCCCTCAACCGCCGCAACCTGATCGTGCGCGCGGCACAGGAGCCCTTTGCCGGCTGGAGTCGTCCGCTCGAAGGACTCGAGCTTCGCGTCATCAATCAGATTCCGATCGGTCGTGGACTCGGCAGCAGCGCCGCCGCTATCGTGGCGGGCATCATGGTCGGGGCAAGGCTGCGCGGCCTGCGTATGTTGCCGCAACGCGTTGTCGAGCTGGCCTTCCCCCTCGAAGGCCATGGTGACAACCTCGCCGCCGCGGTGCACGGCGGGTTCTGCGTTGCCGCCGTCGAGAACGGCGGCGTCCGCGTCCATCGCCTCGACTGGCCGCGGCGCTGGCGCGCGATTGTCTTCGTTCCGTCCAGACTCTCCCCCACCCAGGACGCGCGCCGCCTCGTGCCGCGCCGGCCCGCGCGCGAGGATGTCGTCTTCAATCTGGGACGCGTCGCCGAGTGGGTGCTCGCCTGCGTACAGCGCGATCGAGCGCTACTTCGGAGTGCCATGGACGACCGGTTACACCAACCGGCCCGCGCCCGCGCGTATCCCTATCTCGACGCCCTGATCGCCGCCGCCGAACAGGCGGGCGCGCTCGGAGCCGCGCTCAGCGGTGCCGGTGGCAGTGTGATCGCCATCGCGGACCGCAATCTCGAGCAGATCGAGGCGGCAATGTCGAAGGCGGCCCGATTGCGCAAGGTCGAGGGCACCGTTCTGGCCCTCAACGTCGCCGCCACCGGCGCCATGGCCAGGCCTAGGTCGTCTCGCGCCTGATGTCCGCCTCGAGCAGGCGAGCGCGATATTCCACCGTTCGGCGTGCGAAGTCGGTGAGCTGATCGAGCAGCATGAACGATTCGACGACCACCGACGCCGCGGCCGTCGCCCACGCCATGGCGCGTGGCAGATTCCGATCGATCGTGAACTTGGCGGCGAACGCTCCTGAATACGCGTCGCCCCCACCCGTCACTCCGCTTGCCGTTACCGGAAAGCTCGGCATCCATGAGACCGTGCCGTCGCGAATGCCGATCGAGCCGCCCACTCCGAGCTTGATGACGGCAGCGCGAACGCCCCTTCGCATCAGCATTCGCAGCACTTCACGCGGCGGCTGACCGGGCCACAGTCGCCCGACTTCGTCGCGATCTGCCAGAAAGGCGTCGCACTCGGCCGCCAGCTCCAGGATCTCGGCGGCGTGTGACTGTTCATGCCCGCCGGCGGGCGGCGGATCGACGGTTGTCAGGGCGGCTCGATGCGCCACAGCGCGAACGATCTCGCGCTGGCGGTCGATCCCCATCCCGCAGACGTGGACCGCCCAGTCCGGGCCGACGCTGGCCAGCTGATCGACCGCCGGGTCGATTTCACCATGTGGGGATGCGTCGTGATCCGAAGCCTCGCGCACGCGGCTGAGGTCGATGCCCGCACGGCTGATCTCAAGGCTGAGCTCGGTGGGGAAATCCTGGGAGGCGATGGCGCAGATCGCCGCACCGGCACCCACCAGCCAGGCGCCGACGGCCGAGCGGAGGGCGCTGCCATCGGCGCTCGAGGCGGAGGCTGGCATCGAGCGCATGACCGAGAGGCCACCGACCGCGACAACCCCTCGGGAAGGTTTCGACACGTTCCTTCGCATGCGATTATTGAGGAGCTCGGTCTCACGAGCAAATAGATTTCCTGCAGATTTCGCGGTACCCTGTTGATCTCGGGGGAGGAGGACTACCTAGGCATTCATGCCGATAGGCATTTACCGGATTGGCGCGGTCAGCCGAAGAAGCGGCTTATCTGCAGCGACCCTGCGCCTTTGGGAGGAGCAGTATGGACTGCTCAAGCCCCAACGCTCGAGCGGCGGGACGCGCCTCTACTCGGAGTCCGATATCGAGCGGGTGCTCTTCATCAAGAGCCTCATCCGTGAGCGCGGCTACACCCTGGACGCGGTGGCGCGGCTGCTTGATGAGGCCGCTCTTCCGCCACCCCTGACGGACAGCGCTCCCTCCATCGAGAACGTCTCGCTGTGGGAGGCGATCAACCGCGAGTACATCGACGAAGGCCGCCGCATGGCCGCTGTCCATCCGTTACTGCGCCAGCTCGTTCGCGCCGAGTCCGGGTGGCGTGCCGCGGTGGCGTTGGTCGAGGGCGCTCGGGCGCTGACGGGTGCACACACTGCAGCGCTCGGCCTCTACCGCGCGAACATCGAGGCCCTCGCATTTGTCGTGACGCTGCGCGCCAACCGCATCCAGCCGCTGCCGCGACCGCCACTTCCAATCTCTTCCTTTCCGCGCTCCTGGCAAGAGGCGCTGGCAGCGCGTGAAGCGTACTCCGATCCGGATCTTCTCCAGCTCGATCTGAACCAGGACATCAGCGATCGGCTGAACGAGGATCAAACCCGCAGCTTCTACGCGGAGCCGCTGACGATCGGCCAGGAGCTGGTCGGCGTGATCGTCATCGGGAGCCCGCAGCCAGGCGGCATGAGTCGCGAGGCGCGCGAGCTGGCCGAGCGCGTGGCCGTGCCAGCAGGTCCGGCGATCTACTACTACGCCTCCGGCTTGTAATCGTTAACACAAAGAGTTAGAGAGGGGGTCGGAATCGACTCCCTCTCTCTCGTTACAGGCTTAAGCGCGCGCCGCTACTGGCTGCGGCATCAGTCCCAGTTGCTGAAGACCTGGAGCGGTGTCGAAGTACTGATGGAGGGACTTCAGCTTGCCCTGATCATCAATTTCTGCAATATCGAGCGCGGGCCCACTGAGAGTCCTGTTCGTCGCCGGGATCGTTTCGCCGGTGGGCAGCTGCATCGGACCCTTGTTGGTCCCGGTGAAGGTGTATTCGACCGCGATGGTGTTGCCTTCCGCCACGATTTTGTGGACATCGAGTTGCATGTCAGGGAATGTCTGACGCATTTGCTTGAAGTAGCCCACGATGGCGTCACGGCTTTTGAAGGTGCCGCCCATTGGGGTAACGAGTTCGGCATCGTCCCTCACGGTCCTGGCCCACTCATCGATCTTGCCCTGGTTGAACAATTCGATCGACTGGCGTGCGACTTGCTTCGGATCGGCCATCCATTACCTCCTCTGCCGGAATGCCGGCAGCCGACATTCTGCACCTCGCCCGCGCGCGCAGGCAACCTCAGGCTGTGCGGTGCGAACGAGCCTCGAGTTCCTCGAGCACACGAGCGGGTCCAAGCCCGCGTTCCTCAAGCAGCAGCATCGAATGGAACCAGAGGTCGGCAACTTCGTGGATCAGCGCATCATCGTCTTCGTGGTCGGCGGCAACCATCACCTCGACGGCTTCCTCGCCGAATTTTCGAAGGATGGCGGGGCGACCGCCATTGAAGAGCGTTGCGCTGTACGAGCCGCTCGGTCGCTCGAGCTTGCGCGCCTGGATCGTCGCTTCGAGTGAGTCGACGAGCGTCGCAGGTTCGGCGAAGCACGACCGCTGGCCGGTGTGGCAGGCAGGGCCGGTTGGTCGGACGCTCAACAGGACAGCATCGCCATCGCAGTCGGCCTGGATCGCCTCGACTCTCAGGACGTTGCCCGACGTTTCGCCTTTGTGCCACGAGGCCTGTCGACTGCGGCTCCAGAAATGCGCTTCACCTGTCTGGACGGTGCGGTTTAGCGCGTCGCGGTCCATGTACGCCACCATCAGGACGGTTCCGGTCGCGACGTCCTGGACGATCGCGACGATCAGCCCGTTCTGGTCAAAGGTCAGCGCTGCCGGATCGGGGCTCTTCATCGAACCGGAATCCCCCGATCCTTCAGATACTGCTTGGTCTCGCGAATTGGAAACGTACCCTCGTGGAAGATGGACGCGGCCAGGGCGGCATCGGCATGCCCTTCGGTCAGGACATCCGCCAGATGCTGCGGGTTCCCGGCGCCCCCTGATGCGATCACCGGGATATTGACCGCATCGGCCACGGCACGCGTCAGGGCGAGGTCATACCCTCTGCGCGTTCCGTCGGCATCGATGCTCGTCAACAGGATTTCGCCGGCGCCCCGACGTTCGGCTTCTTTCGCCCATGCCACCGCTTGGATGTCGGCGGGCCGCCGCCCGCCGTGGGTGTAGACCTGCCATCCATCGCCGGCTTCGCGCCTGGCATCGATGGCGACGACGATGCACTGGGATCCGTAGAGCCGAGCCCCGTCCGTGATCAACTCCGGGCGCTGGATGGCGGCGGTCTGGATCGATACCTTGTCCGCGCCGGCGCGTAGCAACGCCCGGATCTCGTCGACCTCGCGGATGCCACCGCCCACCGTGAAGGGGATGAAGACCTCGTGTGCCGTCCGCTCGACGATATCGACGAGCGTCGCCCGGTTTTGCGGCGCGGCGTCGATATCCAGAAACACGACTTCGTCGGCTCCCTCTTGCGAGTAGGTTCGGGCCAGCTCGACAGGATCCCCCTGGTCACGAAGGTTTCGGAAGTGCGTTCCTTTGACGACCCGTCCGGCGGCGACGTCGAGACAGGGGATGATCCGCTTACGCAACATGAGCCGCTCCAACATTGGCGAACTGGACATAGTTCTCGAGCAGCCGCAACCCGGCCTCCCCGCTTCGTTCGGGATGGAACTGGACGCCGACGACGTGGCCCACGGCAACCGCACTGACGAATGGTGTGCCGTGGCTGGTCTCCGCGACGATCAGGTCGCTGCTCTCCGGAACGACGACATAGGAATGGACGAAGTACATGGCCTCGCCGTTCAGCGTCGACACGACGGGATGTGGCCGCACGACCTCGATGCTGTTCCAGCCGACGTGCGGCAGCTTCTGCGTGGTCGCGAGCCGGTCGACGGTCCCCGGAAAGATCCCAAGGCACGCCGCGCCATCTTCGGCGCTTCGCTCGAAGAGAAGCTGCAGTCCCAGGCAGATGCCGAGGAAGGGAACGCCGTTCCTGATGGCGTCCACGATCGCCGCATCGAGCTTGCGCTCGCGGAGCGCCGCCATTGCCGGTCCCGCGGCGCCAACACCGGGAAGGATGAGCGCGTCCGCCTGCGCGACAGCTTCAGGCCCGACGGCGATCTGCGCCGAGGTTCCCATCCGCTCCAGGGCATTCTCGACGCTGCGCAGGTTTCCCGCGCCAAAGTCGACGATGGCGATCATTTCGTGCTTGCGCTGCCTCCGGCCAGTGTTGGATCCAGTGCACACGCCTGGCGCAGCGCCCGAGCCAGGGCTTTGAACGTCGCCTCGGCCACATGGTGGTCATCGCGTCCGGACGCGACCGCATGCAACGTCAATCCGCCACGAAGGGCCAGCGTTTCCAGGAAGTGCGGCAGCAGACTGGCCGGCAGCGTGCCCAGCGTCGGTGCATGCAGGGGAACATCGATCATCGCGTAGCCGCGCCCGCCGCAGTCCACCGCGACCGTGCCGCGAGCCTCATCGAGCGGCACCGTGGCATCGCCGAATCGCATGATGCCCGCGCGATCGCCGAGCGCCTCCCCGATGGTCTCCCCGAGCACGAGCGCCACGTCCTCGACGGTGTGGTGCGCATCGACCTCCAGGTCACCGGTGGCGGCGACATCCATATCGAAGCGCCCGTGCAAGGCGAGCGCTCGCAAGAGATGATCGAGGAAGGGCAGGCCGGTCGCGATGTCGCCGCCTCCCTGGCCATCAAGGACAAGTCGCACGGTGACCGCAGTCTCCTTTGTCCGCCGCTGCCGCGACGCGGATCGCGGCGCGGTCATGGGATGAGCTTCTCGATGGGCATGACCAGGATCGATGTCGCACCCACTGCCTTCAGTGGCGCAAGCAGGGCCCACACGGCATCGGCGTCGACGACGGCATGCACCGCAATCATGCTCGGGTCGGCGAGCGGCATCACCGTGGGCGACTGCATGCCGGGGATCACGCCTTTGATCAGGCGAAGGGCATCGGCCGGGGCATTCATCATCACGTACTTCTTGCGACGGGCGGCGATCACGCTGGCCAGCATCGTTTGCAGGTGTTGCCGGCGGCGGTTCTTCTCTTCGTTCAGCCCGGGATGGCTGATGAGAAGCGCTTCCGATTCCAGGATCGTGTCGATGGCCCGCAGGCCGTTGACCGCCAGAGTGCTGCCGGTCGACACCAGGTCGACGATCGCGTCGGCGACGCCAAGGAGTGGTGTGATCTCGACGGCGCCACTGATCTCGATCAGCTCCACCGGGACCTTGCGTTCAGCGAAGAATCGCGCCGTGGTCTTCGGGTGCGACGTGGCAATCGAGCGTCCGGCCAGGTCCTCAGTACGGTTGAACGGCCGGTCATCGGGGACGGCGACCTGGAGCGCGCAATACCCGAATGCCAGCGGCATGCCCTGATCAATGTGGGTCGCTTTCTCCGAAACGAGGTTCGAGCCGGTGATGCCGACGTCGACAACCCCGTCTGCCGCGTACTCCGGGATGTCCTCGGCACGGACGAAGAGGAGATCGAGGGGGAAGTTCTCGCATGGCGCGAACAGGCGGCGATCGTCCGACTCGAAACGGTAGCCGGCCTCGCGCAGCAGCGTGATCGCCGGCTCCGCCAACCGGCCTTTGTTCGGCACGGCCAGCCGTAGGCGGCTATCAGTCAAGCCGCGAGTGGACGTCACCGGGGCCGCGCCTTTTGCCGGTCCAGCTGCATGCGGTAGCCGCCGGCCCCGAAACGGCGCCAGGTGTTGATGCGGGTGATCGTCGCGGTGCTGGCGCCAGTACGCTCGGCGATCTCGGCATAATGCACGCCCTTCTCCAGCATGCGGGCCACCTGCCAGCGGGCGGCCAGCGTGTTGAGCTCGGGGATGGTGCACAGGTCGCGGAAAAATCGCTCGGCATCGTCGACCGACTTGAGGCCGACGATGGTCTGGAGCAGGTCGCGAATCTGTGGCGTCACCCAGTCGGGCGACCTGGGATCCCTTCGCTTTAGCATGCTAACATGCTAACACGTTAATAATTCCCGCTATCGACCTCCTCGACGGCCAACCCGTCCGGCTCCGTCAGGGCAAGTTCGCGGAAGTCAGCCGTTTCGACGAGGACGCGCTCGCGCTCGCTCGGGGTTTCGCGGCGGCCGGCGCATCGTGGCTGCACCTGGTCGACCTCGACGGCGCCCGCGAGGGGCGCTGGCGCAACCTCGATGTCATCGCGGAAATCACCGCGTCGGTCGACCTTTCGGTTCAGGCCGGTGGAGGCGTCCGAAGTATCGCCGACGTCGAAGCCGCGCTGGAACGCGGAGTGGCGCGCGTGATCGTGGGCACCGCGGCGATCGAGTCGCCCGCCTCATTCGGTCAATGGACGCATCGGTTCGGCGATCACCTGGTGGTCAGCCTCGATACGCGGGGTGAGACGCTGGCCGTTCGCGGCTGGACCGCCGAATCCAAAGCCGGACTGCTACAGGTAGCGGAAGGCCTTCGCGCCGCCGGCGCCCGGAGGTTCATTCACACCAGTATCGAGCGCGATGGCACGCTGAAGGGCGTCGACCTGTCGGGCCTACGTTGCCTTCAGCCGCTGGGCCTTCCGGTCATGGTCGCGGGCGGCATCGCCACACTCAACGATCTCACCGCTCTCAAAGAGGCTGGTGCCGAAGGTGCGATCGTAGGAAAGGCGCTGCTGGGCGGGACACTCGATTTAG
>CAZRMD010000098.1:0-6372 GCA_964601135.1 uncultured Actinomycetes bacterium
CCACGATCCTATGCCCCATGGCGGGACAGAAAGTCAACGACGTTCCCGCGCTCGATCCGCGAAAGGATGACGTCGCCGAGGAGGCGGGCCGGCTGGTGATGGAGTTGTTGAAGCGCGACATCAGGCCGCGCCAGATCATCACTCGCGAAGCGTTGGAGAATGCAATCGCCTCCGTGGCGGCCACCGGCGGCTCGACCAACAGTGTCCTGCATCTGCTGGCGATTGCGCGCGAGGCCGGCGTGCCGCTGACCATTGACGACTTCGATCGGGTCGCCTCGCGCACGCCCGTGGTCGCCAGCCTGAAGCCAGGCGGTGAGTATGTGGCGAAGGACCTGCACGATGCCGGGGGCATTCCGCTGGTGGCCCAGCGGCTGGCCCGAGGCGGGCTCATCAATGGGGACGCTCAAACCGTCGATGGCCGCACCCTCGCGCAGGTGGCGGAAGCGGCGAAGGAAACGCCGGGCCAGCGGGTGGTGACGACACTGGAGAAACCCCTGAAACCGACCGGCGGCCTGGCGATTCTTCGGGGGAACCTGGCGCCCGATGGCTGCGTCGTAAAGCTCGCAGGCCATGAGCGGCTGTTGCATCGTGGCCCCGCTCGCGTGTTCGACAACGAAGAGGCCGCGTTTGCAGCGGTGAAGGCCCGAAAGATCAAGCCGGGCGATGTCGTGGTGATTCGCTACGAGGGCCCGGTCGGCGGCCCGGGGATGCGCGAGATGCTGGCGGTCACCGGTGCGCTCTTCGGCGAGGGGCTTGGCGAATCGGTTGCCCTGATCACCGACGGCCGCTTCTCCGGCGCGACCCACGGCCTGATGGTCGGGCACATCGCTCCCGAGGCGGCCCGCGGCGGTCCGATTGCGATCGTCCGCGATGGTGATTCCATCGTCGTCGACGTCAAGGCTCGTCAGCTGAATCTCGAGATTCCCGATGCCGACATCAAGGCGCGGCTCCAAGCGTGGCGGCCGCCGGCGCCGAAGTACGCCGCCGGCGTCTTCGCGAAATACGCCGCCCTGGTGTCATCCGCCAGCGAAGGCGCGGTCACCCGGCAGCCGGCCTCGAGCCCCGTCTGACGCCCGGCCCGCGACAGGACCGTCACAGGCAACCGGGACTCGCCTGGCCAGAACCGGGATAGGCAGGCGTTGCACTGGCCGTGGGGCAGGCCACGTCCGCCGTATTTCTTGTTTTGTCGGTCGGTGTTCCCGTGTTGGCTGGTGCTGCGTGCGCCCTGGCCGCCTGGCGAAGAGGCGGCCGCGAGCGTTTGGCCTGGGCACTGCTCGCCCTCGCCGGCCTTTCATCGGGCGCTTTCAGCGCGGCCAATGCCGTTCCTCTGGCGCCGCCACCCATGGCGCTGTCGCTCCTCGATGTGCGGTTTGCGGCCGTTGTCGTGGCCACCATCCTGGGCATGACGCTGCTGGCGAGCTCACCGGCCCCAGCCAGGACTCGACTCCAGGCGGTCCTCGACGGCGCGATTGTAGCGAGCTCATTGCTGTTCATCAGCTGGGGAACCGTTCTGGCTCCGGCGTACCGGAATGTCGGCGTGGCGCTCGACCTGCGGCTGATCGATCTCTTGCATCCCCTCGGCGACCTGGTCCTGGCGACGACCGTCGTCTTCATGCTGTACCGGGCCTGGTCCGCCAAACGCCTGTCCTGGCTGTACCTGGCGGTAGGTGTTCTCGTCAACGCCGTCACCGACAGTGGATCGACCTGGATGCAGCTTCGCAGCATCGATACCCAGCTTCTCAACGGGGGATGGCTGGTCGGGTTCACGCTCATCGGTGTGAGTGCGGTCTTCGAAAAGCGCAATCGGCCGATCAGCTCGATCGTTCGATTCCCCATCGCGGCGACCGCCTTTCTCAAAGTGCCGCCGGTTGCGGTCGGAATCCTGGCCGCCACCAAGGAGCTGACGACCGGAGAGCTCGAGCCCTTCCTCTTCTGGAATGGGCTCCTCGTCGTGGCCTTGGTCCTGATCCGCGAGCTCCTCACCGTCGTGGAGAACCGGACGCTGATCCGCACCATGGAGAGCCGAATCGCGGCCCGCACCAATGAACTGAGCAAAAGCGAAGCGAAGCTGCGGACCCTGCTGCAGACGTCGCCCGATGCGATCATCCTGACCGACGAGGATGGAAAGATCACGTATCTAAACCCGGTGTTCGAGCGAGTCCTGGGTCGATCGCCGGACATCGAGTTGGGCCGTTCATGGTTTGAACTGGCTCATCCCGATGACCAGCCTCGCCTGCAATGGGTGATCGAAAAAGCCCGGCAGACCTCGGGGGGACGGGCCACCGGCGAGGCGCGCGTTTCGCACGCCGACCATGGCTGGCGCCAGGCAGAGGTCACGATCACGAACCTCCTCGAAGAAGCGGCGGTCAGCGGTCTGGTTATCAACCTGCGCGACATCACCGAGCGCAAGGCGCTCGAGGATCAACTCGCACACCACGCGCTCCATGATCCGCTGACCGGCCTGCCTAACCGCGCTGTTTTTCGTGACCGCCTGCAGCACAGTGTGGCGCGGGCTGCACGCCGGCGGGAACAGCCGGCCGTCTTGCTCGTCAACCTCGACGACTTCAGGCGTGTCAATGAAGGTCTGGGTTATCCAGCCGGTGATGGCGTCCTGGTGGCCGCCGCCGAACGGCTTCGCCAGTCCGTGCGCGCCAGCGACACGGTCGCTCGGCTCAGCGGTGATACATTCGCCATTCTCCTCGAGGACACCGATAAAGATGATTCACCGGCTCTAGTGGCTGAGCGCGTCCGGAGCGAGCTCGAGAGCATCACGATCGGGAATCCCCCAATCACGGTCACCGCCTGCATCGGCATCGCCCCACTTGTTCCGGGAAGCCAGAACCCGGATGACCTGCTGCGCAGCGCCGACACCGCGCTGTTCGAGGCCAAGGCGGCCGGAAGCGGCCACATCGCGATCTACGACGGCAGTCGCTTGCAAGGCGGTAGCCACAGCCGGCTGGAGTTGCAGGCTGATCTACAGCGCGCGATCGAGCGCAAGGAATTCGTCTGCCACTATCAGCCGATCGTTCGCCTGAAAGACGGCCGGCCGCAGGTGGTCGAGGCCCTGATCCGCTGGGTTCATCCCTGGCGGGGGATGCTTCCGCCGGGCGATTTCATCTTTGCCGCCGACAAGACCGGCGCCATCGTGTCGTTGGGCCGGTGGATTCTGCTGGAGGCGGCGCGTCAGGTACGCCGCTGGCAGGACGAGCTGCACCTGCCTACGCTTGGTCTGGCCGTCAACCTTTCGGTTCGGCAGCTCAACGACGACGGCCTCGCCGATGACATTCGCCATGTTCTACAGGAAACGGGCTTGGAACCAAGCTTGCTCATGCTCGAGATGACGGAGAGCGCGCTGATGGAAGATTTCAGCCAGTCGGTCGAACGCCTGCAACGGCTCAAGACGCTCGGGCTCAACCTGGCCATCGATGATTTCCGAAGCGGTTATCCGTCGCTCACGCACCTTCGTCACCTGCCGATCGACACGCTGAAGATCGACCGGTCCTTCGTCCTCAACGTCGGAAAGGAGCAGGCCAGCGAGCAGATCCGGAGCATCATCAGCCTGGCCAAGTCCCTCGAGGCGGAGGTGGTGGCGGAAGGCGTGGAAGAGCTTCAGCAGGCCACCGCGCTCGTCGAGATGGGATGCCGGCTGGCGCAGGGTTTCCATTTTTCGAAGCCCCTGGCCGCGGCCCAGGTTTTCGATTACCTTGAGCGACAGTGCCGGCAAACGGCAGCCTGATCCGAAGCCTCCTCATCCGGACGTTCGGCGGGCTCTACAACGACCTCATCGGCCGTCGATCACATCTGGGCGCCGCCGCGGTGATCTTCGATGCGACCGGCCGCGTCCTCCTCGTGCGGCACAGCTATGGCCGCCGCAACTGGGACTTGCCGGGCGGCGGCCGGCAAAAGCGAGAGTCCATCGAACAGGCGGTTCGTCGCGAGCTGCGCGAAGAGATCGCCGTTGAGATCGCGACGGCCGAGCTGCGCGGCGTCTATTACGAGCCGGAAATGGACCAGCATCACTTTGCCTTTCTCTGCCGTCTCGCGGGAGGGGCAACTCCCAAACCGAGTTCGGTCGAAATTCTCGAGTGCGGCTATTGGCCGATCGATGCGCTGCCCCGGCCGATGACCGACTTTACGCTGCAACGGATCAGGGACGCCCAGTCAGCCTCGCCGATTGTGACCGCGGTCCTCGGGCCGCGCAAATGGCTCACCTAGAAGGTCGAAGGTCGCTCAGCCGGACTCGCCGAATTCCGGTCCGAACTGGCTCGGCGTGCCTGGAGGCGCCGGCGCATCGACCCTGATCGCCCAAACCGGGTGGATTTCAGCCCAGTTCTCGGCGGGCCGTCCCTGGTAGAGGATGCGATGCAGGCTGTTCGTGTCGATCACGTATGGGCCGGTGGCCGTGATGTGATCGCCGGGAGACGGTAGCGGCGGATCGATAAAGCCACCGGCATCGGCGTCGTTGGTCCGGAACAGGATGCCCTTCGGATGCTGGGGAATGATCTCGACAACGAGGTGAGGACCCGACTGTCCGACACACGTCTGCAAGCCGTTGGCGGGCTTCAGCAAGTTCTCGTATTGCGGATCCACTCTGAGCCGGATGTGGTAGTCGCCATCCGGCTCGAGCTTGAGACAGTCCACTGTGCCGCTCACCGTCTTGCAGCGATCGAGCAGCTGCAACCGGCTCGAGATGTAAACCCCGGCTAACGGCGGACCCCACTTGCATTGGCCAGGTGCAACGGTGAACTTCACGAACGGGATCTGCACCCAGTAGTAGCTCGTGAGTGCCAGCAGGCCGACGATCACGAGCAGGCCCAGCACGATGCTCGGCACCCGGACTATCCGCATCCGCTGGCACGCTGTGAAGCCGGCAGCGTCACGAGCTTGAGACTAACGTAAGAAGGAATCTCGTCGGCTCGTGGCACAGAGGAGGTACACGCGATGGCTGTCTCTGCTCCGACCCGGTCCCTGACGGCGGTGACCCGGCACGAGGTCCGAATCGATGCCTCAAAACCTCTCAAGGCCGAGCCCACCACCGGCCACAACCGGTGGCACCCCGATATCCCTCCGATCGTGCGGGTGGACCCAGGCGACGAGGTCATTCTCGAAACTCGGGATGCGCGGGACGGCCAGCTGACGCCCACCTCGGGTTCGTCGGACGCGGGCCGGGTCAACCTCAACGTCGTCCATCCATTGACGGGCCCCGTCTACGTGAACGGAGCGGAGCCGGGCGACCTCCTCGAAGTCAAGATCCTCGAGGTCGAGCCCGCCCCATGGGCATTCACCTGCCAGATCCCCGGGTTCGGTTTCCTTCGCGAATACTTCACCGAGCCGTACCTTGTGCGCTGGCGGATCGCCGACGGCTTCGCCGAATCCGAAGAGCTTCCTCGCATCCGAATCAAGGGAGCGCCCTTCCCGGGGACCATCGGACTGGCTCCATCGCGCAGCCTGATGCAAATCATTGCGAAGCGAGAGAAGGAACTGCTCGATCGCGGCGGGATGGTGCTGCCGCCCGAGCCGGCCGACGCCGTTCCAGGTGGCTACCATCGGAGGCGAGGCCTTGCGCACGGTGCCGCCCAGGGAGACCGCCGGTAACCTCGATATCAAGCAGCTCTGTGCCGGGACGACGCTGTTGATGCCGGTCCACACACCAGGAGCCCTGTTCTCGGTGGGCGATGCCCACTTCGCCCAGGGAGACGGAGAGATCTGCGGAACAGCCATCGAGATGCAGTCGGTCTTTCACGCGCAGTTCTTCGTCCGCAAGGGGGAGGCTGCAGAACGCCGCCAGAACGACGTCGCCTATTTCCGCGACACCTACGTCCAGACGCCTGAGCTCGCCGTGCCTCGCCAGTTCTATGCCACGACGGGGATGTCGATCAAGAAGGGCGGACGTAATCAGTCCGAGGACGTCACGCTCGCGGCTCGCAACGCGATGTTGAACATGATCGACCACCTCACCGAGCGGGGCTACACCCGGGAGCAGGCCTACGCGATTTGCTCGGTCGCAGTCGACCTCAAGATCAGCGAGGTCGTCGACGTGCCCAATTTCGTCGTCTCGGCGGTGCTTCCGCTCGACATCTTTGTCTGATCGCAGTACAAAGGGGGCCTGGCTGACTTATCTCAGCTCAGGCCGCCTCAACTGGACACCGGATCCACGGGGCTCGCGCTAGTCGCCGGTCCACTGTCAAGAGCCTGCTGCCCAGTATTTCCGCGAGGGCCACATAGGAGGCGTCATAAGGCGTAAGGTTCGCCCTGAGTTCCCATGCTCGCCAGGCGAGCGGTCCATGCGAGTGACGATCGATGGGCGCCTTCAGAAACCGGTCGATCGAGTCCTCAGCCGCTGGGCGGGAGACGACTTTTCTGGCGACCAGG
>CAZRMD010000098.1:6382-10777 GCA_964601135.1 uncultured Actinomycetes bacterium
AGGCCTCGCACAGCGCTAAGGAACTCCAGATCGATCAGCGCCGGAGCGTCCACGTAGTCCTCTTGACGCAGACGAACTCGGACTGATCCGTCCGTACCCTCGTCAAGGAGGGCGCGTACCCAGACGCCGGCATCCGTGACGAGCACCTCAGGTACGACCGGCTTTGATGAGTTGTTTGAGCTGCCGAGCCGAAAGAGGACGGCCTTTGATCAGGCGCGGACCTGTAAGGGTCTCCTCCATGGTGGCTCGGCCGGCTTCGCGAACCAGAACTTCCCGGGCATACGCTGCCAGGGACATGCGCCGCTTGGCAGCCCGGCCCCGGAGAGCCTGGAGGACCTCATCAGGCATGTTCCTTATCTGCAGCGGCGTGGGCACGACTTAATAATAGCATGCAGAATGCATGCAGATGCCTAAAGATCCGGTCAGTCGTCAGATACAGTCCTCTCCGGGTCAGGTGCCGGGGTGGGGCGGCATGGGCTCGGGGTCTTTGCCAGCGCTGAGGCTCTCGGATAGCGACATGGTGCGCCGATAAGCTGCCCAAACCGCATCCGCGAGAACCGTGCGCAGGCGGCCGCGCTCCAGCTCGTAGAATGCGGCAGCTGACGTCCCGCCGGGTGACGTCACCATGTCGCGGAGTTGCGCCGGATGTTTCTGCGTTCGCTCGGCGAAGGCGACCGATCCCTTGAGCGTCTCGAGGACGAGGTCATGCGCCAGGTGACGTGGAAAGCCCAGATGGACGGCGCTGTCGATCAGTGCCTCCATGACCAGGAAAACGTAGGTTGGCCCGGTGCCGCTCACCGCCGTCGCCATGGCGACGAATCGCTCGTCGCCAACCTGCAGCTCGTGGCCGAGCGCGCCGAGTAGGGCGCGTGCTTGCGCGCGATGCGCCTCAGTCGCTTCCGGCGTGGCGTACCAGATGTTGACGCCCTCACCGATTTGCGCCGGTGTGTTCGGCATCACCCGGACCAACGCCGGATGCTCGAGGCCGTCGCGGAGCGTTTGGGTGGTCGCGCCGGCAATGATCGAAATCACCAGCTTGTCGGGCGCCAGGCTGCCTCGCAGCTCACGGAGCACACCGGCCATGACCTGCGGCTTGATGCCGAGCACGATCACGTCACCCCGCCGGGCGGCATCGGCGTTGTCGGCGGCCACTTCGATCCCGTACTTGTCCTTGAGCGCACTACGCCGATCGGCGCGCGGATGGCTGGCGAGGATCGACGCAGCCGGAAGTAAATCGCGCTCCAGCACCCCGGCGATGATGGCTTCGGCCATCACGCCTGCGCCGATAATGCTGAGCCTCGATCCTCGCAACGACATTGCCGGATTCTACGAATCCCCCCATGCAAAGTTGCGTTTGACGCGGAACGGGCGATCGGGTTAAAGTGGGCGCACCCACGATTCCTGATTAATTCGATCCATTTAGTCAACATTCGCAGGAGGGAAGCAGATGGCGACCTTACTCAGGGCGGATCCAACCTTCTATCCATCACCGCGGTTAGCGGCGCAGGCACCCCCCGAAACGGTGGCATACGTGATCGTCGTCAACCCGGGCGATGGTCCCGACGGGCTCGCGGTCATCGATGCCGACCGAAGCTCGAAGACCTTCGGCAAGGTCGTCAGCAGCCTGCAGACCACGCATTCGGGTGATGAGCTCCATCATTCCGGCTGGAACGCCTGCAGCTCTTCCCTCTGCCCTTATGCCGCCCATCCGCACGTCGAGCGTCGCTATCTGCTCGCACCGGGGATTCGGTCCTCGCGGATCTACGTGATCGATACCAAGCCCGATGTTCGCGCGCCGCGCATCGTCAAGACGATCGAGCCGGAAGAGATCGCGAATCGCGCCGGCTACAGCCGGCCGCACACCAGCCATTGCGGGCCGGACGGGATCTACGTCAGCGCCCTCGGCTCCCCCAGCGGAGATGGTCCGGGCGGCATTTTCATCATCGACCACGACACCTTCGAGGTCCGCGGCCGCTGGGAGCTCGACCGCGGTCCGCAGTACCTGGCATACGACTTCTGGTGGCATCTCGGCTACGACACGATGATCAGCAGCGAGTGGGGCACCCCGAAGATGATCGAGAACGGGGTCAATCCCGACATCCTACTCAAGGGCGGCTACGGCCATCAGCTGCACATCTGGGACCTGCCCAAGCGGCGCCACAAGCAGGTCATCGACCTGGGTCCCGAGCAGCAGATGGTGCTCGAGCTGCGTCCGGCGCACGATCCGACCAAGGCGTACGGTTTCGTCGGCGTCGTCACCAGCCTCAAGGATCTGAGCGCCTCGGTCTGGGCCTGGCATCTCGATGGCAATTCGTGGAAGGCCCGCAAGGTCATCGAGATTCCTGCAGAGCCCGCTGACCCGGATTCACTTCCACCGCTGCTCAAGGGATTCAAGGCGGTCCCGCCGCTGGTTAGTGATATCGATCTCTCCCTCGACGATCGCTTCCTCTATGTCTCGGCCTGGGGAACGGGTGAGTTCCTGCAGTACGACGTTTCGGATCCGTTCAACCCGAAGAAAACGGGATCGGTTCATCTCGGCGGCATCGTGCGCAAGGCGGCGCATCCGACATCCGGCCCGCTGAACGGTGGTCCGCAGATGGTGGAAGTCAGCCGCGATGGCAAACGAGTCTACGTGTCCAACGGCCTGTACAAGGCCCGGGACGACCAGTTCTACACCGACGGCATCAAGGGGTGGGTGGCGAAGCTGGACGTTGGCGAGGACGGCGGTCTCGCGTTCGACCGCAGCTTCTTCGTCCAGTCCGATCAGCGCTTCCACCAGGTTCACCTCGAGGGCGGCGACGCCTCATCAGACTCGTACTGCTTCGCCTGATCTAGCGACATGACGGCGTTCTGGCCGTGGGACGTGCTCATCATCCTGGGCGCGTACCACGGCCTGAACCCGGGAATGGGCTGGTTGTTTGCCGTCGCCCGTGGGCTTCAGGAGCGCCGCCGTTCTGCCGTGTGGCAATCGTTCTTGCCGATCGCCATCGGCCACGAAGCCGCAATTGCAGTGGTGGTCGTCCTGGTCGCGGTCGCCCAGTTTCTGATCGCCCCGGAAGCCTTACGCGTCACAGGCGCGATCGTGCTCTTTGCCTTTGCCCTCTACCGACTATGGCGGCAGCGGGCTCATCCGCGGGGATTCGGCATGCGGATCGGCGTTCGCGGCCTGTTTGGCTGGTCGTTTCTGATGTCCTCCGCGCATGGCGCGGGGCTGATGCTGGTTCCGATTCTTCTCAGGCTGTCGTCGACGACTGGCGGCAGCCAGGACTTGTCGCTGATTGCCTATACCACCGCGCTTTCTCCATGGCAGGGACTGGCGGCCGCCACCGTGCACACCGTCGCGCTGCTGGCGGTGATGAGCCTGGTCGCCATCGTCGTCTACGAGCGCTTCGGTGTCGCCTTCTTGCGCCGGGCCTGGTTCAATGTCGACCTTCTCTGGACCGTGACGCTGCTCGCCGCCGGGGTGATCACGCTCTTCAGCTGACCAGTGCGTTTGCAGGGCGTCCTTCAGCGACGGGGGCAGGGCGAATGCTGCAACAGATCGCGATAGGCTCAGTCGCATGAGAGTCATCGACATAGGAGCCAGGCGATGGACCGATGCGGGTGGCGCCGAGCCCCCGACCACAGAGGGCGGCGTCGAGGTCTTGATTGTCGAAGACAACCTCTACGACATGGAGCTCACGTCGCATGCGCTCAGGGAGCACCTGGTCCCCGATCGGATTAAGGAAGCTCGCGACGGCAGCGAAGCTCTCGACTTTCTGTTTTGCCGCGGTGACTACGCCCATCGCAACCCACAGCAGCAACCGCGGCTGATCCTTCTGGATCTTCACCTGCCAGGCATCGGTGGCCTCGAAGTCCTGCGTCAGATTCGGGCCAATCCGATCACCGAAGCCATCCCGGTCGTCATCCTCACGCAGTCCAAGGAGGACACCAACATCATCGAGGGCTACAAGCTGGGCGCCAACAGCTTTCTGGTCAAGCGTCACGACTTCGACGAATTCATGAAAGCGATCGACACCCTCGGAGACTACTGGCTGGCGATGAACCGGCCGGTCAAACGTGCCGAGTAAGCGGCGGGGCGTCGCGACGCAGACCCAACCGCCTGGGGTATCGACGCAAGCCCAACTGCCAGGCAACCTCGATCAGACGATCTTCCGGCTCGGCGCCGTGGCGTTTTGCTCGCTGAGCACCCTCGCGCTGATCGCCGCCTACATCGGCCCTGGATCCCAGATCGAGTACGCGGCCGTCTGGACCATCACAGGACTCGCCTATGTCGGCGCGGTGTTGAGCTGGTACCTGGCCCAGCATCGAGCACCGATCCAGCTGGTGCTCGTCCTGGCTCTCCGCGCCGGCCCGGATTCTCAATGACTACATCCGGGCCAATCGCAAGATGGT
>CAZRMD010000099.1:0-10677 GCA_964601135.1 uncultured Actinomycetes bacterium
CGTAGGTAATACGGACCGCCTGGAGCTTGATCGTGATCCCGCGCTCGCGCTCGAGCTCGAGGGTGTCGAGGACCTGGTCCATCATCTCGCGCTTCTCGATCGAGCCGGTGGCCTCGAGGAGGCGGTCGGCCAGGGTCGACTTGCCATGGTCGATGTGGGCGATGATGCAAAAGTTCCGGATCCGGTCCTGGGCCACAGCGCCCCGATCTTAGAGTGGCCCCGCGAACGACCGGCTGGTCAGGGTTAAGGATCGAGTTCCGGCGCCTGGCTTAGAGCCAGAACAGAGCCTGCGTGGTGGCCGCTCGGCTGATCGGCCGAATGGAGCCGTGCACCGACTTGTACGACTTGGCGCCCGGCCACGAGTGCGCAGACGACGCACAGGCTCAAGGCGAGCGACCAGAGTGAGAGCGGCGGTACAGCGTTGCCAGCCACCGCCAGCGCGGCGATAAGGACAGACGCCGCCAGAGCAAATCCCGACCAGCGTCCGAGCGGCAGACCACCTAAGGACCGACGCACAAGCACGACCTGCATGACAGCGTTGAGAGCCTCGGTCATCAATGTCGCCCAGGCAGCGCCGACAAACCCGTGACTGGGTATTAGAACGAAGTTCGCGCAGATGTTGAAAGCCAGGTTGGCCAGGGTGAGCGGAAAGAAGACGCCCCGCCGGCCGGCTGCCAAGAGCGCGGACGTGAGCACCATGTTGACCGCCATCATGACCACCGCCCCGAGCAGGACAACCACCGCTGGAACGATGTGGGAATACCTGCTCCCGTAAGCGACGGACACAATCAGCGGACCGGCAGCCAGCACGGCCGCTTGCGTAAAGAGAAGCACTGCGGTCATCGTGGTCAGCGAACGCCGCACGAGTCCGATGGCCGGGCGGCCGGCCGCCACCTGCGACACCAGTTCGGGCAGGATCATCCCGCTGACCGCGGTGGCGGCAACCAAGGCGGCCTCAGACAGTTTGTAGGATGCGAAATAGGCGCCTACGTCGTCGGGTTTTAGCCGGCCGAGAAGCAGAACGTCGATCCGGAAGTAGGTCAAAGTGACCGCTCCCGCCAGACCAACCATGAATCCCTTTCGAAGCAGTTCGGCCGCGCCGGCGGCCGTGAACTCAAGAGGGGCGTTGATGAGACGGCGCGCAACCGCATATTGCAGCGCGAGGATGGCCGCCTCGTAGGCGATCATCGCACCGACAAAGGCCGGAAAAGATGCTCGCAGGTACGCCAGGAAGGCGACCAGGGCGAGGTATCCAAGCCCGGCCAAACTGACGACCCTGGTTCCTCGCAGCGCTGCGTGCCGGGCCTGAAAGAACGCCGCCAGCGACTCGTTGGCACCAGCGACCATGAGATAAGGAGCAATTAGCGGGGCCGCCGCCACCACGGGAGCGGGATAGAGCATCGCGCGTGCTACAAGCCACGCTGCTGCCGCACCCAGGCAGGCGAATACCGCTTTCAGCACAATGCTTGACGCCAGCCAGTGGCCGTGTCGCCGGTCGATGCTGAGCACGCTGACCAGCACCTGGTCGGAGCTGAAAACGAGGGCGCCTCGGAACAATTCCGCCAGGCCGAGCACCAGCGCCAGGTGGTTGAACGCATCGAGGCTCAAAGCCCGCGAAATGACGAAGAGCGAGCCGAATGTGACCACCTTTCTGACAGTGGCCGTGCCCAAAAGTCCTACACCGTTAAGGACGAGGCGACGAGCGCTGGAGGCTTCGCTCGCGGATGCTTTCATCGCCATGGTCGATGGATGAGCGCGTCGGCGACCTGGATCCGCAGCATCAATCTCGGAGTTGATGTCCAATTGCAATCGGCGGGTCGAGGGTGCGGTGGCCAGATGATCTGGCCCGAGCCACCTTGAGCCACCTTAAGACGGGCGGCGCAAGTATACCCGCGACGGCGGGCCTCGGCGGCGGCTCCGACCGCTACATCTGGTTCACTACACTCCTTCAAGACTCGTGTTCGAATTCGAACGTGGGCGCTGCGGCGGTTGTGGCGGCTCGTGCGTTTAGCCTTTGACGCGGCCCCCATAACACACGGCGCGGGGGGCACCCGAACCTACGCGGTTCACCTCCTCGCGGAACTGGCCCGGCTGCGCCCGGACTGGGAGTTTCACCTCTATCTGCGAGCCGGGAGCCGGTCCGGCCTTGAGGATCTCCTACGTTTTCCGAACATATGTACTAGATCCGGCGGTGCCGGACTGTCGCCTTGGCGGATTCATGTCGAGCTGTCGCGGCGGCTCCGGCAAGACCAGCCTGATCTCTTCCATTCGCTCGGTTACTTCCTACCGATCGCCTGGCGGGGGCGCAAGGTCGTGACCATCCATGACCTGAACGTCTACAAGCATGCCCGGAACTGGATGCGCTGGCCCACCGTCGTGGACTGGGCCGAACTGGCCACCACAATCCCCCTGGCCGTCCGGGCCGCCGACCACGTCATCACCGACTCCAAGGCGTCCAAGACGCAAATCCAATCACTCTTCCGGCTGCCAGACGCACGCTTGTCGGTCATCCACCTGGCGGCCGATGACTACTTTTACGAACCCGCCACGGAGGCTGAACTGGCCGATGTCCTCCGGATGACCGGCGGCCGTAGCTACGTACTCTTTGCCGGCGTGATTTCTCCACAGAAGGATCTCGAGCTGCTGTTGCGCGCCTTCGCACAAAGCGGAGTGGATCAAACCGGATGCCTCCTCTTGCTCGCCGGCTCGGACACTAGCGGTTACGCAACGCACCTTCGGCGACGCGCACGCCAACTGGGTGTCGACGCATCTCTCGTCATGCCCGGCTACGTGTCTCGTTCGACGCTGCGGGCCCTTTACCAGGCTGCAGAGTGTTTAGTGATGCCATCGCATGCTGAGGGCTTCGGGTTGCCCGCGGTAGAAGCGATGGCGGGGACCACACCGGTCGTCGCCGTACGAAGGTCGGCACTGCCTGAAGTGGTGGGAACCGGCGGTCTGCTGTTTGAGCCGGACCGTGTCGGTGATCTCGCCGGCCACATTCGGACGCTTGTGACCGATCCGGTGGCGCAGCGTGAAGCAAGAGCGTACTCGCGCCACCGCCGCGATCAGTTCTCGTGGACGAGAACCGCAGAGATGACGATACGTGTATATGAGGCAGTCGCAGATGCCTGAGAGGGACACCTGCTATTTGTGCGGCAGTGTCAGCGTCAGCCTCGTTGAGGCCAATCCAGGCTATTCGTTCTTACGCTGCTCCCATTGCGGTTTTCGCCGCCAGCACCCGGCGCCGGAGCGACAGGAATTCGAATTGCTGTACGACGACGAGTTCTACGACGAACGAGGTCTTGACGCCGCGCTCGATCAACAGCCGGCTCTGGTGCGCGCCCAAATCGAGCGGCGCGCGGGAACTTTAACCTCGCTACACGGCGGCCCAGGCCGGGCCCTGGACGTGGGCGCCGGTACCGGCCTCTTTCTAGAGGCTGCCCGGCGCCAGGGGTGGCAGGTGATGGGCATCGAAGCATCCCCGGCGTCCATACGTATCGCCCGCCGCGTAGCACCCAACGTGGTGATCACTCTTGGTGATCTTGATGCACTCCCGCAGTCGGCGACCTTCGACGCGATCACGATGTGGGACGTGCTGGAGCACTTGCCCGATCCTCGTCGGGTGCTTTTGCAATTACGTGAACATCTGCGTCCGGATGGTTGGCTTGGAATATCACTCCCTAGCGTCGACTCCCTGCGCTCGCACATCCTGGGCTCGCGTTGGAGGTATTACCGTTCGGAGTTCGGCCACGTGTCACACTTCTCACCGTCCACGCTGCGGTGTCTGCTGGAGCAGAGTGGTTTCGAGACGGTCGCGATGAAGAGCCGAGGTGGGTTGAATATCGGACGTGTCGTCGGGGCTGACCCCAACAGCGTTTACGAAAGGCCCGCGAGCCGTGCAATACAGCGGGGCGTCGATGCCGCCATCGAGCGGCTCGGCTTGGGCGAGACCATCGAGGCGTTCTTCAAACGAGGCCGAAAGTGAGGGGCCGTGCCTGCGTCTTGGAGAACATGAACCAACTCGCTGGCGGCACGCTACTGCGTCGCAGCCCGGCGCTGGCTTGCCGTTCGCGGGCCTGACCCCAACTCCGAATAGAGCTCGGCGAAAGCGTCAGCGCAAGCCGCCGGGCTGAACTTCTGCTCGGCCCGCTTCTGCCCAGCACGACCCATGCCGGCTCCGCGATCGGCTCGCTGCCAGATATTCAGCACCGCCGAAGCTAACGCTCGCGGATCAGCTGGTGGCACGAGACGTCCTGTGTGGCCATCGTCGACGACCTCGGATAGACCACCCACTCCGGATGCCACCACGGGACGGCCGAGCGCCATCGCCTCGACGGCGACAATTCCGAACGGCTCGTAGATCGACGGGACGACGACGATGTCGGCGTCGCGGATGTACTGGACCGGATCTCGCTGGTAGCCGACCGCCAGCACAAGGTGCCCCACGCCCAGCGTCTCGGCGAGCTGCAGAGCCGGCGCCAGCCGCTCACCTTCGCCCACTATCGTCAAGGTGACGCCAGGCTCCGCCGCCGAGATCAGGGGAAGGGCGGCGATGGCGTGCTCGAGCCCTTTTTGATCGACGACGCGACCGACGAATACCAAGCGCAGCGCGTCGTTCGCCTCTCGCGGCTCAAGGTCAGCGACGGCCAGACGATGGGAGTTGTGAATGACGGAAAGCTTGCCCGGCGAGCACATCCGGCGGTCGACAAGCACACGCCGGTCATGTTCTGCGAGCGCAACCACGCGGGTGGCCAGAGCGCAGCTCAGCCATTCCGCCGACCAGTTGCGGATACGCGTGTAGGGCCCCCGGTCACTGAGGTACGAGGGCCACTGAACGTTGTAGATGGTCGGCGCATCGGTCGCCATGCGAACTCCGATCTGGCCGAACGAGCCGGCGAACTGACCATACAAATGCACGACATCCGGCCGCAGCTTCCTAACCGCTCGCGCCAGCCTTGGAATTGACAACGCGAAGGAGCCCTTGGTCGCTATCGGCAGGGCGATCACCTCGACGCCCAGATCCTCCAAACGGTTGGGAAGGTCACCGCTTCCATCGCTTAACAGCTGCATGTCGAAGCGGTGCCGCAGCCGTCGGCACAGCAGCTCAACCATGGCCGGACCGCCCCCGAAGGCAGTCGAATGGATCAGGTGGAGTACGCGGAAGCGAGGCATGGGTCGACCGGCGTCCGTGGTCGGGCCAAGTCTAGCCGTCCCGGGGTCTCCAGGGGCCTCGAGCCCCCCTCCTTGCGTTGGCCAGGGTTGCTGCTACACTTCCGGCGATTTGCTCGCGCAAAGCCCCTCTCCCCCTCCGGCGGAGATCGCCAACCGGTCGTTGGAAGCAAGGAATCCAGTCGCCGACCTCGACTGGACGGCGCTCGGTCGGGACCTACCGCGCTCGACTTACCGGGACGTGCGCTACGTCGTTGATCGCCTGGTCGCCGTCGCGCTCTTACTGGTCCTGAGCCCGGTCCTGGTCGTCGTCGCGGTCGCCATCCGACTGGACTCGCCGGGGCCGGTCTTCTTCCGGCAGGCGCGCGCAGGTCGTTTTACGACACCGTTCACGATTATCAAATTCCGAACCATGCAGACGACCGCGCCCCGTTCGTCCCTCAAGATGTCCGAGACCGACCCGCGAATCACTCGTGTCGGCCGGTTCTTGCGCAAGACCGGTCTCGACGAGCTACCTCAGTTGCTTAACGTGATCGGCGGTGACATGGCCCTGATCGGCCCCCGGCCGGAACAGCTGGGGCTGCTCCCTCTCTACGAAGAGTGGCAGCACGAACGCCACCTTCTCAAGCCTGGCATCACCGGCTGGTGGCAAATTCACCACCGCGACAACGTTCCGATGTACCTGAACATCGAGAAGGACATCCACTACGTGCGGCATATGGGCCCTCAGCTGGATGCGTGCATAGCTCTCGGAACCCTGGCCGTCCTGGCGACACCCATCACGGGCTTGTTCCGGAGTCTTCGCGCCCCACAACCAGCTGACGTCCTCATCAGCATCGCGACCGAGGAGACCGCTTCGTAGGTCCAACGACCGTCGCCGCACACGGGGTTGCCGACTATCTGGGCCGCGAGCAGGCGCCACCCGCAAGCTCACGCCCTCACAGAACATGGGTGTTCGTCGCGGCGGCGGTTGCCACCGCGGGCATCCTCGGCCTGGCCCACTTCAAAGTGGGTCGAGCGGGTGTCGTACCGCTCCTTCTGACGGTGTCCGCCCTGGTGCTCGCGGGCGCCTGGGCCTACGGCCTTCGAATCGGGCTGATTTTGGTCCTGACCCTGACAGTCGTGCTCGACCGGTATTTCTTGAGCACAGGGTCGATTGCTGTCCGCCCCGAGCAGATTGCGGCGTTGATCGGCATCGTCGCCGTGATTTCCATCAGCGTGGCACGACGTGCAGAAGCAGCCAAGGCGGCGCGACTGCTACCTGCCGAGGCTGCCCTTGTCCTTTGGTTGGCACTCAACGTGGTGAGCACCATCTATGCGTCGCCAAGCCCTCGCGACAGTCTGAGAGTGCTCGCGTTGGTCACCCTGTCGTCGCTGGGCCTGTGGCTGCCGCGCCGGCTCCTGACGACTCGCCCTCAGCTGGAAATGGCGACCAAGGGCTTTCTTTGGATCTGGTTGGCAGCCGCCGCATTCGGCGTCTTCTGCTATGCGCTGTACACGTTCGGCGTGGCTGTGGGAGCGTCGGTCAACCCCGCTACCGGACGCTTCGCTGCCTTCGGCAGCCTTTGGGAACCAAACGTGCTTGGCGCCGTTTGCATCGAATCCGCGGTGGCCTGGCTGCTGCTCGGGCCGCTTTACTACCCGGACCGATTGGTCGGGCTGTTAGCCGGTTTGGCGATCGCGGGCTCCGTCGCCAGTTATACACGGGCGGCCTGGGTCGCTCTGGCGGTGGTGGTGATCGCCATGCTGATGATGCCCGCACTGCGGTCGCGTCTTTCGTGGCGCATCGTGGTCGGAGCGGGGGCGTCGACGATCGCGTTCTCAGCTCTTGTGCTGGCGATGCCGTCTCTGCATCAGCGGCTGGCTCCCGAAGCAACTGTGCAATCCGGCGGCGCCGCCGCCACCGCGCCCGGACCGGCTGACGCCGGCAGCGTGAAAGGCGAACCTGGCGCCGGCAGCTACATTCCGCCCACGCCGTCCCCGGCGCCGCATTCCTCACGGGCTGCCTCGCTGCTGAACTCGGTGGACGTCATCGGCAGGCTCGATCAAATCCAGCAGGTCCGGGCCGACTTGGGCGCCAATGCGGCGCGGTGGCTACTTGGCGGCGGGACTGCCAGCTTTGGTCAGCGCCACCAGTATCTGGGCACACCGCTGTGGATCGCGAGCCTACCGCTCAGGCTGCTGAACGACACGGGAATCGTCGGCACAGCTACGTTCCTAGCTTTCGCCGGACTGATCACGCGTGAGGCGTGGCAGCGGCGGCGACAATTCCGGGTGGCCGCCTTTGCATCCGTCGCAGTGGTGCTGGCGTTGACAGCATTGTCGACGGAGACGCTTGAGCTGATGGTCGGATGGCTGGTGCTTGGTCTGATGCTGGCCGTGACGGAGCAGCCTCTGGAAGTGGTCTGAAGCGGATGTCGTCACCCCGAGTGGCGCTCGATGTGACGCCGCTTCAGAACTCGCACCGGTCCCGCGGAATCGGAACCTATGTGCGCGGGCTCGTCAGCCGTCTACTCGAGCAGGATGAGATCCCGCTCGAGGTCTGGGGATGGACCACCGGGTCGCCTGTCGTAGAGGTTCGGCCGCCTCACTCGGCCAAGTGGTTGCGGCGCCCTCCCATGCCGAGCTACCGGGGCTCGTGGGTGTTCGCCTCAGGTTCGACGTGGCTGCACGCGAGGACGAGCACAGCCGTAGCCGTTCATGTCACCGACCCGGAGGCCTTGATCAGGTTGCCGGGCAGGCAGGTGATGACCACCGTGTACGACCTCATACCGCTGCATGAGGGCATACCGAGGCGTCGGTTGGTGACGTGGGCCGGATACCAGCGCTACCTTCGGGCGCTCAAGTTCGCGGACGCCTATTTCGCTATCTCGGCGGCGACCCGCGACGATCTGATCGCCCAGCTCGGCCTGGATCCTGAGCACGTCGACGTGGCCGAGCCGGGTGTAGAGGTGAGTTCTGGTGCAGTCGGGTCGGCCGCCCCGGTGAGGCCGTACTTCCTGTTCGTGGGGGGACCCAATCCCAATAAGAACGTGCACGTCATGCTTGAGGCGTTTGCTGTCGAAGACAACCTCGGAGAGGAACTTCTCATCGCGGGGCCGTGGCTACCCGAGCAAAAGGCGAGGCTCGAGACTCAAATCGCCGCGGATGACCGTCTAAAGGACAGGGCTCGCCATCTGGGCTACGTTGACGCTGGCACGCTTCCAAAGCTCATGCGCGACGCTACCGCGGTGGTCGTGCCGTCGCGCGCCGAGGGATTCGGCCTGCCAGTCGCCGAGGCTCTCGCCGCCGGCGCGGCGGTTGTTCACAGCGACATCCGGGTCCTCAATGACGTGAGCATGGGTGCGGCCGCGACCTTCAGCGCCGACTCACCCGACGAGCTGGCAATGCGGCTGCGAGAGGTGTCAACGAATTCGGCGCTGCAAAATCGATTGCGAGGTCTGGGCCGCCAGCGCGCACAACAGTTGACGTGGAGCTCCGCCGTGACAGTCACGCTCGAGCGATATCGGAAAGTGCTGGCGGCATCCACGGTAGCCAGGGGGCGTCGATAGGCCCTGCAGCGCGCGCACTGCGCCAGCGGACGATCAAGCCGTGACGGTAGACTTCGCGCCCGGTATGCGTGCCGTTGAAGCGTCCGCACCGCGCGGGCGGCCGCTCAGCTCGGGCATGGAGACGGCTCTACAGGTGGGGTGGAGCATTCCCCTGCCCCTACCGCTGATCGTCATGCCGCAGCGCTCGCGTACCAGCCGGGACTCGGCGTCGACTTTGTGTCAGACGATTGGGGATGGCTGTACTGGGCGGCGCACCATGCTCAGGCCGTCCTCTTGTTCAATCCATCGAATCACATCCACGAGGTGCCCGGGCTTCTCCTGATGTACCGGCTGGAGCTGTGGCTTTTTGGCTTCAACGCCGGCGCATTTCATATTTTTGACCTGGCGGGCCACATCGCTTCCGTCTTCGCCCTCTTCGTGCTCGCCGTGCAAACTGGAGTGTCGCGTCGGGCGGCCGCTGCCGGAGCACTCTTCGCCAGGCGCTGGGCAAGGCGACCTGGCGGACGGCAGGCCCTGTCGCTGCCACATTAGGACTCATTCTTCTCCTGGCAACGTCGATCTCGAACACCTCGCGAATGTCTTCGGATCTGAGCGCGGGGGCCAGCGAGTCGGACGCGCTCCGGTCTGCTGTTCTGCGGGACCATCCCGACCTTCCGGGCGGTTCCTTAATCGTGATCGTGAATAGTCCCTTAGACGGGGGGCAGCGCTGCCGGTGTGTTCCGCGATCCTCGCGTCGGATCCAGCGCCAGCCCTCCGAATGTGATGGCGGCGCCCAGCGATCAGGCCGCGCAAGCAGTCGCGGCCGGTCGGTAGCACGCTTTCATCTACGACCGCCTTGCCTCAGGCGGGTATGCGGAGGCGAGGGCGGCCGGTTAGCGGTGGCGGATGAGGCCCGCTCAGGCGGCCAGTCCGAGTGCTCGGTAGTAGGCCCCGATCGTGACCTGGGCCGTTCGTTCCCACGAAAAGCACGCTGCCCGATCGACACCGGCCGCGCCGATTCGTTTCCGAAGATTCGAGTCCTGGAGGAGCATTCGGAGGCCGGCGGCGATCTCAGTGTCCGATTGCGGGTCGACGAGCATGGCTGCGGTACCGGCGACCTCTGGCAGGCTGGAGGAGTCGGCGGTTAGTACGGCCGTGCCACAGCTCATGGCTTCGAGAACGGGGAGGCCGAATCCCTCATAGAGGGACGGGTAACAGAAAACGTCGGCGCCGGCGTAGAGCGCCGGCAGTTCGGCGGCGTGGACGTATCCGAGTTCACGCACGCGGCTCCCGAGACCAGCGTCGCGAATCGCACGCGCGACCTCAGAACCCTGGTGGCCCCTTTGCCCGGCGAGGACGAGATCGACGCCTGGGAATTCGGTGGCGATGATCGCGAAAGCCCGAACGAGCCGTGGCAGATTCTTGCGCGGCTGCAGGTTGCCGACGGCAAGGACGTAGCGCTCCGGAAGTGACAGCCGTCGACGCAACTCTGAGATCCGTGACGCCGTGCCGGCGTCCAGGTTGAATTGGGATCCTGCGGCCAGCGGCGCCACCACCACGCGGTCCTCCGCGACGCCCAGGACTCTGACGATGTCTCTCTTCCCGCTCTCCGAGAGGGCCAGAACGACCGCCGCGCGCCGGGCGCTCCGCCCGACGAGCCGGTCGAGAACCATCAGATCGCGCATGGAGAAGTGCTCCGGAAAGAGCTTGAACGTAACGTCGTGGACGCTCACCACCGTGCGGCATGTGATGAGTGGGGGCGCCACGTAGGTCACATGCAGGAGATCGATCCGATCACGCAGCGCGAGCGCCGGGTAGGCGGCGACGATGCGCACCGCATCTGGAAAGCGTGGCAGCCGTCGCACCCGTACCGCGCTCGGCAAGCCATCGGCGCGGCTGGTCCCGTAGAGCACAAGATCGAGGGACTCGCGCTCGCGCGCGAGAGCGCGCGACAATTCGGCTGCGTACGTTTCGTTTC
>CAZRMD010000100.1:0-10513 GCA_964601135.1 uncultured Actinomycetes bacterium
ACGTTATCGATCGCTCCGCCAAACGGCAGGTTCGGGAACTCGTGGGTCGAGATGAGGATGGCCGCGCTTCCTGCGCCCTTCGGCAGCCGCCAGTGGGCGCGAGAATAGCTGGTTTCCAGTGCGACACCGTCCACCACGTCGATGAGTCGACCTGCATCCTCTGCGGCGCCTGCGACGACGTGTGTCCGGAGAAAGCGCTGGACGTGGTCGTCTATGGCGAGAACCGCGATACGTCGAGCGGCGGTTTCGTGGAGATCTGCAACACGGTGCTGGGTGAGGAGTTCGGCGGCAAGGCCGGGAAGATCCTGGTCAACTACGACCGCTGCACGAACTGCCGGATCTGCGAGGATCATTGCCCGGTGAACTGCATCACCTTCCAGCGGGTCCGCTTCCGGGATGACGCGATGCAGATGATTCCGCTGACCCCGGTCGCTGCGCCCAACCGCGCACCGGCCAAAGCGGCCTCCTGAGTTGGCGCGCGTCACCGTCTCTGAGCCGGTTGTGACGGTCGCGGCTGCTGCCGAGCGTCGCTTTCCGGCAGTTTGGCGTTTCGTCCCGCTGGCCTTTTATTTCCTGGCCTTCCTTCTGATCCGGGGTGATCTATCCCGGCTGCCCGGCGCGGTCGCCGACCTGTCGCTGCATTTGTATTTCGCTGCGATGGCCCTCTACGTCGGCGGGATGTTCGCCTATTTCGCGTATTTCTCATATCGGACGAAAGCCCTCCGCTGGTTGGGCATCGCCCTGATCGTGCCGGGCGCAGGGATCCAGCTGGGTGCCATCGTGACCCGCGGTTTTGCCGATGGCCATTACCCGCTGGCCAACATGTACGAGTACAGCTCGATGCTGGCGCTGGTCGCGGTCACGGCCTTTCTCTTGATGACCATTCGCTGGCCGGTGGCGTCGCTCGGCGGCGGGGTGGCGTTGTTCGTCGTCGTCGCATTGATGGGAATCGGCTACGGGCTCTACCAGTCGCCGGAACCGCTGGTCCCCGCCCTGCAGAGCTACTGGCTGAAGATCCACGTGACCAGCATGATGGCGTCGTCCGGGATCCTGGTCTCGAGCTTCGTCTTTGCGGCGCTCTATCTCGTGAAAGACCGCAGCGCCAACGTCAAGTCCTGGTTGCACGGCACGGTCGCGGCGGCGCGGCTACCCTCGCTGGAGACGCTCGACCGGCTCACGTTTCGGGCCATCCTGCTGGGATTTCCGATCTGGACCTTCGGCACCATGGCGGGTGCCATCTGGGGTGAGCACGCCTGGGGTCGGTGGTGGGGCTGGGAT
Source organism: uncultured Actinomycetes bacterium (assembly GCA_964601135.1). Classification (GTDB taxonomy): domain Bacteria; phylum Chloroflexota; class Dormibacteria; order CF-121; family CF-121; genus CF-13. The sequence goes on from CAZRMD010000100.1 coordinate 1,279, forward strand.
CCGAAAGAGACATGGGCCGCCATCACCTGGATGATCTACGCCATCTACCTGCACGCTCACACCCTACGTGCCTGGCGAGGACGGCGCACAACGCTGGTTGCCACCGCCGGATTTGTGTCGATCCTGATCACGCTGTACGCCGTCAATCTGTGGATCGTTGGACTCCACAGCTATGCAAGAGGCGCTGGCTAGCAGGTTCAGCGGCCTTCAGGCCGCCGCGCTTTCGCGCGCAATAGCGCAGGCGGCGGAGGCGGCTCGTGCGAGCAGACGAGGACACGCGTCTTAAGTCCGAGTGCGCCGCGAGCCGCTCGACGCCGCACCTGCGCGGTTCAAGTCCCCGTGTAACCGTGAACCCGTAAGGGGAACCGCGCGAGCATGAGGTTTCGACCCCGGCTCATTCCGGCGCCGCCCAGTCATGTCTCGGCCGCAGTAAGTCCGAGCTGGCGGACGAGCCTGTACGTCACCTGCGTGGCGCAAGCCACGGCCATGCTCGCCTTCGGATTCATCCTGCCCTTTCTGCCGCTCTACCTCAAAGAGCTCGGCGTCAAGCCCGACAGCGCCGTCGTTTTCTGGTCGGGCGTGCTCGTGACCAGCACCGGCGTCTCGCTCGCGATTTTCAGCCCGATCTGGGGAGCGGTCGCGGATCGGCGCGGCCGCAAAGTGATGGTGCTGCGGGCGATGTTCGTGGGCGGCTTGATCATCGCGCTGATGGGACTGGTGCAGAACGTGGGGGAGTTCCTGATCCTCCGCATTCTGCAGGGGATGTTCACCGGCACGATCGCCGCCTCGACGGCGCTGGTCGCCAGCATCGTGCCGCGCGAGCGCATCGCCTACAGCATGGGCCTGTTGCAGACGAGCGTCTACGTCGGCATCTCCGCCGGACCCGTGCTTGGCGGCGTCATCGCACAGGTGGTCGGCATCCGCGGCACCTTCTTCGTGGCCGGCGCCATGCTCGCCATCGCCGGCGTCTTCGTCTGGCAGTTCGTCCACGAGCATTACCCGCCGCTGACCACGGTTCGGCGACCGGGATTCTTCCAGACGCTGGGGCGTGGCCTGCGCTCGCCGACGCTCATGCCGCTGATCATCACGTTGTTGCTGGTCCAGCTGAGCTCGGCAACCGTCTTCCCCCTCCTCTCGCTGTTTGTCGAGCGTCTGTCCGGACCGGGCGATCCGGTCAAGCTTTACGCCGGGCTGGCCTTCGGTGCCACCGCTGTCTTCAGCGCGCTCGCGGCGATTTCATATGGGCGCCTCGTCGAACGCGGCGGCTACCGCCGCATCCTGATTTTCGGCTGCTTTGGCGCGGCGGTCTTTTTTCTGCCTCAGGCCTTCGCGGCCAATGTCGGCCAATTTCTCTTGTTGCGCGCCGGACTTGGCATCTTCGTTGGGGTGTTGATACCAGCCACCAACGCCGTCGTGGCCCTCGTGACGCCGCCCGATCTGAGGGGGTCGGCTTACGGACTCACCAACAGCGGGACGGCGGTCGGTACGGCGATCGGTCCGCTGCTGGGAGCGGGAATCGCCGCCACGTTCGGTTATCCGGCTGTCTTCGTCGCGACCGCGCTCGTCCTCGGGCTGCTTGGTGTCTGGGTGATCACCCTGGTGCGCGAGCCGGTCCAACCCCCTCCCTGAGGGAATCGTATCGGTAGACTCGTGACCATGCCTCTGCTCGACCAATCTCTCGTGGACGGCGTGATCAAGCGTGCCCTTCGCTCGGGCGCGGACTTCGTCGAGCTGTTCGTGGAGCGAAAGCGCAACCAAGCGATCAGCGTCGAAGAGAGCAAGGTGCAGCGGGTCAGCTCCGGAAATGACCTCGGCGCCGGGTTGCGCATCATCCATCGCGGCACCGTCAGCTACGTCTACACCGAAGATCTCTCCGAGGACGGCCTGCTGCGCACCGCTGACCTCGCGGCGCAGGTTGGGACTCGCGGCGGCGGACGCTTCGCCCTCGCCGAGCTCACCGGTGAGCCGCGCACCATGAACAGCGTCGAGGTTCCGCCCGAGACGGTTGGTCCCGAGGCCAAGATCGAGTTGTTGCTGGAAGCCGACCAGGCGGCGCGCGATGTCAGCGGTGCGATCAAGCAAGTTGCCGTGGGATACGGGCAGAGCTCGCAGGAGGTGCTGGTCGCCACCTCGGACGGCGTGCAGTACGCCGACTCGCGGACGCGGGTCCGGATCATGGTGCACGCCGTGGCCGAACGAAACGGCGAAATCCAAACCGCCATGGAAGCGCCGGGCCTGCAGCGGGGCTTCGAATTCTTCGACGAGGTGTCCCCGGCGGAATACGCGCGCGCGGCTGCGACGCGGGCGGTCGCCCTGCTCGATGCCTCGCCATCGCCCGCGGGCTCGATGCCGGTCGTCATCGGCAACGAGTTCGGAGGCGTTCTCTTCCATGAAGCCTGTGGCCACGGGCTCGAGGCCGATTTCGTGGGCAAAGGATCGACGGTCTTCACCGGAAAGATGGGGCAGGCGGTCGCCAGTCCGATCGTCACCGCCATCGATGACGGAACCTTGCCCAGCCGCTGGGGAACCCTGACGGTCGACGACGAGGGCGTGCCGACTCGACGCAACGTCCTGATCCAGGAAGGGGTGCTGGTCTCATACATGTTCGACCGCTTGCGGGCCGGCCAGCAAAATCATCCGGCCACGGGCAACGGCCGCCGCCAGTCCTATCAGCACCTGCCGATTCCACGGATGACGAACACGTTCATCGCTGCAGGAGCGCACTCGGTCGATGGCATCATCGCCGCCACGCCGAAGGGCCTCTACGCGAAGAAGCTCGGCGCCGGACAGGTTGATGTGACGACGGGCGACTTCGTCTTCGCCGTGACGGAGGGCTATCTGATCGAAAGCGGCAAGATCGGGCGGCCGGTGCGCGGCGCCACCATCGTCGGCAATGGACCGCGCGCGCTTCACCGGATCGACATGATCGCCAACGACCTCAAGCTCGCCCCCGGGACCTGCGGCAAGGAAGGGCAGCAGGTACCGGTTTCGGTCGGTCAGCCCACCATCCGCATTTCCGAGCTGACGGTGGGTGGCACCGGCGTCGTCCCAGCGAGCGCGATGCGCCCGTGAGTCCGCTTGCGGAGCGGCTGCTCGCGCGGGCCAAAAGCCAGGGTGCCGAGGACGCGGAGGTCTATCTGACAACAGGGACCGAGTTCACGGTTGAGGTCTACCAGGGAGAGATCGAGTCGCTCGTTTCAGCCGAGAGCCGTGGCCTGGGTGTGCGAACGTTCCGCGAGCACCGCGTCGGATTTTCCTACACGTCGGACCTGGAGCCCGAGGCGCTCGATCATGTGGTCGATGAGGCCCTCGAGAACGGCCGATACAACCATGCCGAGGATGCCAACGTCCTTCCGGACATCCGGCCGATCGAGCCGCTGCCCAGGCTGGCATCGGCGGCACTCATGGAGCTTGATCCCCAGGCGAAGATCGATTTTGGTCTGGAGATGGAACGGCGAGCCATCTCCCTCGATCCTCGGGTGCGGCGCGTCAGTAAAGCCCTCTACAGCGATGGACGCGGGCGGGTCGAAATTTCCAACAGCCGTGGACTGGACGCAGCCTATGAGCGCACGGTTGCCTACGGCGTGCTGGACATCATCGCGGAGCAGGACTCCGAGATGCAATCGGGTTTCGCCTTCACGCACGGCCGCGACATCAATGAGCTCGACCTTGACGGCGTCGTGCGCGAGGCTGTGGAGAACGCCGCCGGCTTACTCGGCGCGCGACCGGTGCCAACCGCCAGCGTGCCCGTGGTTTTTCATCCGCATGCAGCCGCGATGATCCTGGGCGTGCTGTCGAGCTCCTTCAGCGCTGATGCCGTGATCAAGCGCCGTTCATTGCTGGCGGGAAAGATCGGCGAGCAGGTCGCCTCCGCCATCGTGACCGTCACCGATGATCCCAAGCTAACGGAGGGGCTGGCCAGCCGGCCGTTCGATGGTGAGGGCGTGCCCTCACAACGCAATGCTCTGATCGCCGATGGCGTGCTCAAGAGCTACCTCCATAACACGTACACGGCGATGCGCACCAGCAGCCAGTCGACGGGCAGTGCGGTCCGCTCCTACAAGAGCGTCCCGGACGTCGGCGTATCGAACCTGGTGCTGACGCCCGGCGCCCTGTCGCGCGAGGCGCTGCTGGCGCGCGTCGATAATGGCGTCCACGTCGAGCAACTCTCAGGCCTCAACACCGTCAACCCGGTGTCCGGCGAATTTTCGCTCGGTCTCACGGGCCACTGGATCGAAAAGGGCCAGCTGACCAGACCGGTCAAGGAGCTGACCGTGGCCGGCAACGTGATTGCCCTGATGAAAAAAGTGGCGGCGGTGGCCAGCGATCTGCGCTTCGTGTTCGCGGGTGGATTCATTGGCAGTCCGACTGTCCTGATCGAGGAGCTCCCCGTCGGCGGTCTATAAGTCGCGACCTTCTCTCCGTTCGATCCTGACCCTGTTGCTGATGTGGCTGGTTGGCATCAACCTGCGCACCGTCATCCTCGGGGTTCCGCCGACACTGCCCGCCCTGCATCGGGCGATCGGTCTCTCCTACAGCGCCGCCGGACTGCTGACCTCGCTGCCGGTGTTATTGATGGCGCTGGGCGCCATTCCCGGCGCATATCTGATCAGCCGCGTTGGCCCACGTCGGGCGGTCGCCGCCGGGCTGGCGCTGGTCACTCTGGGCGCCGCGCTGCGGGCGGCGCTGCCCAGCGCGGCGGTCCTGTTCTTGTTTACGGTGGTCTTTGCCGTGGGCATTGCGGTGAGCCAGCCCGCCATGCCCAGCCTGGCCCAGTCATGGTTCCCCTCGCAAATCGGACGAGCCATCGCCGTCTATTCCAACGGCCTGCTTGTCGGCGAGGTGATCGCCGCGAGCATCACGTTGCCGCTTCTGCTCTCGCCCTTTGGCTGGCAGATCGCGCTGGTCGCGTGGGCGGTTCCGGCCGGCGTGCTCGCCGTGCTGTGGCTCCTGCTCACGCCTTCCGCCGAGCCGATGGCCATGCTCAGCAGTGCGTGGCTTCCGGACTGGCGCAGCGGTCGGGTGTTGCGCATCGCGCTGCTGCTGGGTGGGGCGAGCCTCGTCTATTTCGGGATGAACGCCTGGGTTCCGGATACGCTCGACGCCCGGCAGGCGCATTCGCTCATTCCCCTCACCCTCGGGACGCTCAACGGCATGCAGCTGCCCGTCAGCCTGGGGCTGGCCATCGCCGGCAATCGCTTGCTCGGTCGTCGCTGGCCCTACGTGCTCGCAGCGCTGTGGTCGATCGGCGGGGTCACCGCCTACCTGCTCGCCCCGGCGAGCATGGCGCCGATATGGGCAGGCCTGGTGGGGGCCGGCAGCAGCCTGGCATTCGTTCTCACGCTCGGCCTTCCTGCCCTGCTTTCACCGTCCGAAGTGGCGCGCACCAGCGGGCTCATGTTCACGATCGGATACGGGGCGGCGTTCTTTGGTCCTGCCCTGGGCGGCATCGTCTGGGACTGGACCGGTCAATTTCGTTTCGCGCTCCTGCCCATCTTCGTGGGATCGCTCGCCATGCTGGTCTTTGGGGCGACCCTGCCGGCGATTGGCGCTAGCGCGCGAGCTCGGCAGGCGGCGTCCGCAACAGCGTCGTAATCGCGTCGAGGCCGGCGATGACGTCACCCCGATCGATCGCGTCGCGCTCGCCGCGCAAAGCTCGGGCCATCGCGATCACCTGGGCGCTGAAGGTGATGTAGCTCGTCAGGATGCTGCCCCGTACCGGATGAAGCTTCTCCTGGGTGATCTCGGCCTCGACCGCGCCCAGCATGCGACCGGCCCGGCGCAGCATCGGGTACGCCTGATCGCGGGTGAGCCGGATGCGTCGGAGCTGATGGAAATAGGCGACCTCGGGTTCAGCAGGAGGCGTGGTTTCGCGGAAGCGCTCGGCGCCGGCGAGCAAGCGACGTATCGCATTGTAGGCCGCGTCGAGTCGGGCAGCCCCCGTGCGTTGCTGGGTGTGCCCGTAATGCCACAGGATCACCGCATCCGCGAACGAAAAGAACACGTTCCGATAGAGGCTGTCACCGGTCAGGGTCGATGTCAGCGCGTTGCGCAGCCCGGCCTTCGCGTTCTTCAACAGCGGCCGCTCGAACAGATCATCGACCAGGCCGGCCCACTGAGGCCTGGCGGCCTGGGATGCCGTCGCCATTACCCGGAAGGCCGGAACCGAGGGCAGCGCCTCGATCGCCGCCGCGATGGAGGTCGCCTCTCGGCCGCCGACCTCGAGCAGGGCTGCGCGCGCGTCCGCGATGCCGGCGCCCACCACCGTCGAGCTCAACCCGCCTTCTCCATCGCCGGCCAGTGGATCCGCGAGCCGAGCTTGTCCAGGTAGCGCGGATCGATCATCGTTTTCGGCGCGACGTAGTCATCGCCGTGGAACCCGTGGTAGTCCGTTCCCACGGTCATCGGCAGGCCGTGTTGCCTGGCCAGCTCTTCATAGACCGGGATCTGCTCCGCCGTATGGCGGCGGGTGTAGACCTCCAGCCCGTCGATCAGCGGAAGCACTTCTTTCATCAGGTCCTGGTCGAGGACAGACCCGGGATGGGCATGCACCGCCAGACCGCCGGCGGCATGGATGGCCTCGACCGCCTCGGCCGGAGACGGGACCGGCGCATCAAAGCCGCTTGGCAGCAACGCGGTTGCCCGGCGGGCACTGTCCCAACCCTCGCGTTCGTTCATCACCCCGTGCTGCAGCAGGACTTTCAGCACCGCACCCGGCATCAGCGTCGCCTTGTACTTGAAAGCCTGAAGTCCGAGCTGGCGGCCGATTCCCTCCTCGGTCAGCATGTCGATCAATGCCTCGGTCTGCCGTCGAAAGACCGCCTGGCTGCGTTGAATCAACCCGAGCAGCCCCGCATTCCCGGGATCGACGCCATGCGCCAGGATGTGCCGCATCTGATTGGGCGGATAGGTGGTGATCTCCAGAGCCGGGATAAATCCAAGGCCACGTCGATGGGCGACCGCGCGCGCCCGATCGATGCCGTAGACGGTGTCGTGGTCGGTGAGCGCCATGATGCCGACGCCGCGGTCGGCGGCCAGGTGGGCGAGCTCGTCCGGATCGCGCCAGCCGTCACTGACAGTGGAATGCATGTGCAGATCTGCTAGCACGCGCCTAAGTCTACCGGCCGATCTCCCCGAAATTGGCGGCGCAGAAGAAACTGTGACGGTTTTTCATCGCTACCCCGTTGGTCTGAATAAGTGCAGTCGGCAACCGGTTGTTTTTAGGGGTGGATAGAATGCTCGGTGAACTCGAAGTGGTTCGACTGATCGAAGAAAACGATTACCCGGCGCGGGTGATCGAGATTGGCGTGGTCTGGATCGAGCTCGAAATTACCGACGCAAAGACCAGCGCCACTCGCCGGGAGCGGCTCTCCAAGTCGGCCTTCGCCGACCTCATCCTGGACTGGCGTGACCGCCGGACCCGCACCTGCGCGAGCTCGCTCCAGCCCTTCGCAAGATCGGGATCGCCGCCTAAACTTGCTGGGTGGGAGAGCCACCCTGCATGATGGGCCTCCTTGACGAGGAAGGCCGAATTCTCGAGCCGCTAGTCCCTTCTGCCGAAGATCCTCAAAAGGATGAGGAAGAGGTTGATGAAGTCCAGGTACAGGCTCAGGGCAAGCAGCAACGCGTTGTTGTCGCCCGCCCGCTCGGCCTTGACCCGCCAGAAGTCGAAGAAAGTCAGGCCGACGAACACCACCCCGAGGAACAGGCTGATCGCCAGCGAACTGATCGGAAAGTGAAAAATCAGGGTGGCGAAGCTGACCACGATTCCGATCAGGAGCGCGCCTAAGAGCCACTGACCCCAGGCCGCCAGGTTGATGCTGGTTAGGTAGACGACCGCAGCCGCGACCAGGAAGATCCCGACGGTTCCCAGCAGCGCGTTGCCAACCGCGTCGGGGGCCACACGCAGGTAGTACACGACGATCGGCGCGATGAAGAGGCCTTCGACGACGGAGAAGACAGCGAATAGCCCAATCGCAAGTCCCTGGTTCCGGCTTGCTGCGGCCTGAATCCCGAAGATCAGGCCAAGGGCGACCAGGAAGTAGATGATCCAGGGCAGATTCGGCGCAGCGCCGGCGATAAAGAGATACACGCCCGCGGTGGTCAGCGCCAGCGAGAGACCCAGCCAGCCGAGCGTCCGGCTGAGCAGCGAGCGCTCGGTCCGCGTCTGTGTCTGGAGCAGCTCGTGCGGCATCATCGCTCGAAACCGTACCACAAGGAAATCCGGCTTACACTATCGCCTTTCTTTATACTGTCGATGACATGACGGGCTGGAAATCCGCACGGCTCAGTCCACTGGTGCTCGCGCTAAGCGCCGCCCTCATCGGAGGTTGTGGCAACAGCCCTGCCGTCGCCCCGACCCCGACGCCCACCCCAAGCCGGCCGGGCCCGGCGATGGTCCAGGTCGAAAACTCGGTATTGGCCCGGCCCCAGGCCGGACTGCAGCAGGCGGACCTGGTCTTCGAGTACCTGGCGGAAGGCGGCATCACCCGCATGACCGTGCTCTACTTCAAGCCGTCCGGCAACCAGCGGATCGAGCCGGTGCGCAGCGCGCGGCCGGTCACCGTCCATCTCTGGCACGCCTACCATGGCGTCGTCTTCTATTCCGGCGCCAACATCAAGGTCCTCCAGATGCTGGAGGGCGACCACGTCCCCGCTCTGAGCGAGGGCAGCGATGGCGGGGCCTACTTCTCGCGCGACCCCAGCCGCCGGGCGCCCCACAACCTGTATACAGACGGCGATCGGATCGCGCAGGGAGTCCAGAAGTACGCGCCGCGCATCACCTACCAGCTTCCCTCGCCCGGAACACCGGCCGCCAGCCCGGCGCCGGCCGTCGCGAACCGCATCGTGTTTGACCAGACGAACGCCCATCGAGTGACCTACACGTACTCTCAGACGGACAACGCCTACAGCTATGCCACCGAGACCGGACCGCTGATGGACCAGGACACTGGTCAGCCGATCAAGCCGGTCAATGTGATTCTCATTCAGGTCGGGCATCATGATGCGGGCTTTACCGACGTGACCGGCGCGTCCGCGGTCGACTTCGACCTGCAGGGAACGGGGCCGGCGGATGTCTTCAGCGGCGGCCATCGCTACACCGCCAAGTGGGATCTGACGAACCCCGAGCTGCCTCTGAAAATCCTGGGCGCCGACGGCAAGGAGATGCATCTTCCGAAGGGACTCACCTGGATCCATCTGATCGACCCTGGGACCCCGGTGACAGCCTCCTAGT
>CAZRMD010000101.1:0-576 GCA_964601135.1 uncultured Actinomycetes bacterium
TAACGGAACCCTGCCGCCCGCCAACCGAGCTGTTGTTGAAGCTGGCACTCAGCTGGACGGCCCGGCTCCAGGTTAACCAGGTAAGACCCCAGCGAGACTAGCTGGTTGATAGGCCGCAGGTGTAAGACGGGCAACCGTTTCAGCTGAGCGGTACTAATAGGTCGAGGGCTTGACCATCTATCTCACTCCTCAGCGCACCGGAACGATTCCGGACCAACGCCGGAGAGAATGTTGATCGCGTGTACTGCGCGGTCCCCTAAAGCACTTCTTCGCTTGCGATTCAACGAAAGAGACTTCGGTGACCATAGCGACGGGGAAACACCTGTTCCCATCCCGAACACAGCAGTTAAGCCCGTCAGCGCCGATGGTACTGGGCTGGCAACGGTCTGGGAGAGTAGGTCATCGCCGAGGTCTCTTTTTTTATGCGAAAATCGGCAAGACCCGAGCGTCCAAGCGCTCAGGCGTGAATCGTTTCTTTGCGCACCGTCAGTCGATCGACCAGGTCCGTTTTTACTCGAACCCCTAGGCCCCAGCGCTCAGGGACCGCGATCGTGCCACCCTTTTGCAGCGCGAAGG
>CAZRMD010000101.1:586-10412 GCA_964601135.1 uncultured Actinomycetes bacterium
GGCAACGGTCTGGGAGAGTAGGTCATCGCCGAGGTCTCTTTTCTTTTGCCTGCCTTAACAGCATGGTTTGGTGCGCTAGGCGCGGATCATCTCGCGTCGCACGGTGAGACGCTCGACCATGTCGACTTTCACCCTGACGCCCAGACCCCATCGGGTCGGGACCGCGATCGTGCCACCCTTTTGCAGCACGAACGCTGGCTCGACGATGTCTTCCGCCCAATAGCGCTCGCTTGCGGAGATATCGCCGGGCAGCTTGAAGTTGCGAAGCGTGGCCAGCGCCACGTTGCACGCCCGGCCGATGCCGGTTTCGAGCATGCCGCCGCACCACACCGGAATGCCGGCGTTGGCCGCAATGTCGTGGATCTGGCGCGATACGGCGAAGCCTCCAACCCGGCCCGGCTTGACGTTGATCACGCCGCAGGCACTGAGCTGGATCGCCTGCCGGGCGTCCCGCGCGCTCTCGATGCTTTCATCGAGGCAGATGGGCGTGCGCAGCTGGCGCTGTAAGGCGGCATGATCGACGAGGTCACCTGGGGCGAGCGGTTGCTCCAGCATCAACAGCCCAAAGCGATCGAGTTGCGCCAGGTGCGGTGCGTCGTCGAGGTCGTAGGCGGAGTTCGCGTCGGCCATCAACGTGATCTCCGGGTAGCGTTCCCGGATGGCCGCGATCGCGGTGACATCCCAGCCTGGTTCGATCTTGACCTTGATTCGGCGATAGCCCTCTGAAAGGTGATGGCCCACAGCGTCCAGTAGCTGGTCAATGGTCGGCTGGATGCCGATGCTGACGCCTGTTTCGACCCGGTCACGGACGCCACCCAGGTATTTCGCCAGCGGCTTGCGCACGTGCTCAGCGAGCGCGGCTGTGAAGGCCATTTCCACGCACGCCTTGGCCATGTGGTGTCCGCGAACGGGGGCAAACAACCCTTGCAGTTCCTCGACACCGCTGAGCTCGCGACCGATCACGGCCGGCAGCAGATAGCCCTTGAGGATCTGCCACGCGGTCTCGATGGTCTCGTACGAGTACCAGGGTCCTTCCCCGGCCACGCACTCACCCCAGTGCGAGCGGTCCCCGATCAACAGCCGAACCAGCAACGGATAGCGATCCTGCTGGACCCCAAAACTGGTTCGAAATGGTTGCAACAGTCGCATCTTGAGGACGCGCAGCTCGACCGCCTCGATCTTCATGATTGCGGCGCCATGACGTAGGTGCCCTCACGCATGAAATCGACAGCGAGCAGTCCAGACGCCAGGGCCGCCTCGATCGCCGCCCGGCTTTCCAAACGCCATCGCCGGGCCAGGTCCATGCTCCTGCGCTTGAGTGCCTGGAAGTCGGCCGGCACGTCGATCAGCGCGGCCCGATCCGATTCCGGACGGGCGGCCATGCGGATGGGCTCGTCCTCCTCACCGCGCCGGAGCATGACCACGGCATCGTCCGTCGCGACCTCCGGCTTCGGTCGGCGGAGCCACCACTCCGCCTCGAGTCGATCCGAGGGCAAGCCGCGGTTGAGCTCGTCCTCCATCGGCCCGTAGTGATTCCGGTCATAGAGGCGTGCGATGCAGCCGAGGCGATGGAGGTTGATGTACGCGTTCCGTGCCTCCAGCGGATCGAACGTCCAGGTCACCAGCTCGTAACCCCGTCGCAGGGCATCCGCCTTTTGTGCCATTTTCAAGGCGATCCCGATGCCAGCGCCGCGATACTCGGGTTTGACGGCCAGTTGATGTGAGCACAGCCGCAGTTGGCCGTCGCGCACCCCAGCGAAACCAAAACAAAATCCGGCCAGTTGACCATCTGGAAGAAAGGCGCCGTGCACCAGCCCGCCGTTCAGCTGCATCGTGAGCAGCAGCTCGCGCGGCACCACGTTGCGTTCTGCCGCCCCCCACACGTCACGGCTCATCGCTTCGCAGGCAGCGAACTCATCCTGGGACCGGACGAGACGAATGTCGGCAGACGGCACGCGCCACATGGTAGCGCGGTCAGCGCAGGCAGACGATGGAGTCGACGAGCGCGACGCGCCAACGGCGCCGAGTGAGTTTGGCTGGCTGCGACTACTTACAGGTCCAGGCGCTTTGGCGGCCGGCGTTGTAGAAGACGAGCGCCCCTCGAGCCTGCGCGTACGGATCCCAGATGTTCTGCCCGGGGAAATTGGCATTCCACGTCGACGGCATGAACTGGAAAAGTCCCGCGGCACCGCTGGAGCGATTGACGGCCAGCGGATTGTAGTGGCTTTCGCAGTTCGCTACCCGGAGCGCCCAACTCAGGCCGGGGCTGTTGCCGAATACGGCGTAAATCGCGGCGAGCCCATCGCCGCCCGAGCCTGGTGGCGGGGTGAACGTCGCTGGCTTCGGGGCGGGCGTCGGCTGGGTGCGGGTCGCCGACGGTGCGGTCGCTGGAGCCTGCTCGGCTGCCGGCGGCGGGGGTTGTTCTTCCAGGACGGAGGCCTTCAATACCTCGCGTGCGTCCTGGGCGCTACTCGGTCGCAGCGCTCCCGTCCAGAGCGCAGTTCCCGCAAAATCGCGGCTAAACGCGCGGGTTGGCCGGGACGACATCAACGGCACGACGAGGACGAACCCGAGGCCCAGCACAAGTACGTGCGCCACCAGGGTCATAACGGATCGACGCCAGGATGCCCGGATGACGGACAGCGATCGCCGATAGCGCTTACGGAGTCGCCAGTAGCGGAGAACCCCACGGGCGGTCCAATCCGAGACCACAAGATCGTGGAGTCGCGCGCTAGTCAACCGCAAGATGTGGGCACGAGACCTGGACACGATAGCAATAAAGCTTCTAACGTTCAAGGGGCCTTCCCTCCGTCACCAGTCGAATCTGGAACCCTTCTGGCCCGTAGCGAAGACGAGAGGAAGGCGATAGACTACGACGGGGCGTAACGGGCCGTCGTCCACCCTACCACAGGGGGTGGGCCGGTCGTCAAGTACACGGCGTCAGGAGGCCGCGGCTAGATCGTCTCGATGAGGCGCCTGATGAGCTCGGTCCGCTGCAGCCAGCTCCCGATCAGCAGATGCTCGGAATCGGCGTGTGCGCCACCACCATCTGGCCCGAGCCCATCGAGGGTCGGAATCCCGAGCGCTGCTGTGAAGTTGCCATCGCTGCCACCGCCGGTGCTGGTTTCTGTGAGTGCAAATCCAATCTCACGAGCGAGCCGCTGGGCGAGCTGCGCGAGGCGGATGGTCCCGGCCGTTCGCTCCATAGGAGGTCGGTCGATCGCGCCGCTGATGCGAAGCTTCGTCCCCGGAAGTTTCGGCTGGAGAGCGCGGATGGCAGTGACCACGCGTTCCGCTTCCGACGCGTGCGAAAAGCGCACGTCGATTTCAGCTCGTGCCTGCGCCGCGACGACATTCGGTCGCGTTCCACCCTCCACGACGCCGACATTGATGGTCGTGCCGTGATCGGGATCGGCGAGGGCGCTGATGGTAAGCAGCTGGTGCGCCAGCTCGAGGATCGCACTGATGCCTTTCTCCGGTTCGACTCCGGCATGGGCGGCGCGGCCTTCGATCTCGAGGATGAGATCCGCGATGCCTTTGCGCGCCGTTTTTAGCGCGCCGCCGCTCTGCGCCGGCTCGAGCACCAGGACGGCGGCAGCGGCGCGCGCGGTGTTCTCGATCAGCTCACGGGAGCTGGTGCTCCCGATCTCCTCGTCCGACGTCGACAGCACGATGACCGGCCGGCTCGGCCTCGCGGCACCCAGTGCGACCGCGGCTTCCACGATCCCAGCCTTCATGTCGTAACTGCCCGGCCCGGTGACGCGATCGCCGTCGATGCGAAACGGCAATCGGTGTAAGGTCCCGGCCGCCCAGACGGTGTCGTGGTGGCAGAGCAGGACAATCGGCTCGCGATCCTGGGTACCGACCCGGATTTCGAGATGATCGCCTCGCTTCGACCGCCGGTGGCGAATGGACGGTGCGCCAGCCTGCTTGAGAAAGAGCTCAGCGACCTGATCGGCACAGGCGTCGCACCGGACCTTGTCGGTCGACGGCGACTCAGCCTGGACAAGCCGCTCAAGCGCGGCGAGCATCAGCGTCCGGTCGGGCCATTGCGGCAAGGTGCCGTCCATGCTAAAACAGGCGGGAATCCCGTCCGTGATAGGCGGGAACACAGGAGGGAAGTGCTATGAGCATCGAGGCGCCGGCGGCGGCAACACGGATCCAGCTCGACGAACACGAAATGCCAACCCGCTGGTACAACATCCAGGCCGACCTGCCGTTCCCCGGAAGCCCACCGCTCCATCCGGCAACCAGGCAGCCGGTGGGGCCGCAAGATCTGGCGCCTCTGTTCCCGATGGAGCTGATCAAGCAGGAGGTATCCCAGGAGCGGTACATCGACATCCCGAAGCCCGTCCAGGAGGCGCTGCAGATCTGGCGGCCGACTCCGTTGATTCGCGCCGTCCGCCTGGAGAAGGCGCTACAGACGACCGCCAAGATCTTTTATAAGTACGAGGGCGGCAGCCCTGCCGGATCCCACAAGCCGAATACCGCGGTGCCGCAAGCCTTCTACAACAAAGCCGAAGGCACGCGCCGGCTGACCACCGAGACCGGCGCGGGCCAGTGGGGCAGCGCGCTCGCATTTGCCACCAAGCTCTTCGACCTGGAGTGCATGGTCTACATGGTCCGGATCAGCTTCGAACAGAAGCCCTACCGGAAGAGCATGATGCATGTCTGGGGCGCGGAAGTCGTTCCGAGTCCGTCGGACCGGACGCAGGCCGGACAGCGCATCCGGGCCGAAGATCCACAGACAACCGGCAGTCTTGGGATCGCCATCTCCGAGGCCATCGAAGATGCGGCCACGAAAGATGACACGAAATATTCGCTCGGCAGCGTCCTCAATCACGTGCTGATGCACCAGACGATCATCGGAGAGGAAGCGCTGCTGCAAATGGAGCGGGCTGGCGCCATGCCCGACCTCGTCGTCGGTTGCGTGGGCGGTGGCAGCAATTTTTCGGGTCTGGCATTTCCATTTCTCAAAGATCGTCTGCAGGGCCGGACCAAGACGCGATTCCTGGCGGTCGAGCCGGCGGCGGCTCCCTCGATAACCCGCGGCAAGTTTGCCTACGATTTCGGCGATACCGTCGGGATGACGCCCTTACTCCAGATGTACACCCTTGGGCATCGGTTCGTCCCTGAAGGCATCCATGCTGGTGGGCTGCGTTATCACGGCATGGCTCCTCTCGTGTCTGCGCTGGCAAAGCACGGATTCATCGAGGCGGTGGCGTACCCACAACGGAGTGTCTTCGATGCCGCGGTACAGTTCGCCCGCACCGAGGGGACGATCCCTGCACCCGAAACTGCTCACGCCATTCGGGCGGTGATTGACGAAGCGGTGAAGGCTCGCGAGACTGGCGAATCGCCGGTGATCCTCTTCAACCTGAGCGGTCACGGCCTGTTGGACCTGGCCGCCTATGACAGCTACTTCGCCGGCACGATGTCGGACGTGTCCCTCTCTGAATCGCGCATCGAGGAGCTCGTCGCCGCGCTGTAGCGCCGATCGGGAGGGGGCCTGAATGGTTCCTTCCCGATTCTCTGGCGTTAGTGCTTGCCACCCTCGCGACCGATCGCGGCCATGCGTCCACGGTCCTGACTCGAGGCTTCTCCGCCCTTGCGCCCGGCTGCGCGGGCTTCCTCGGAGGAAAACTCATGCGCCGATCCCTTCTCGTGAGCAGCCTTACCGCCCTTGCTCCCGGCCTGCCGCGCTTCCTCCGGGCTGAATTCATGCGCGGATCCTTTGGCATGCGCCGCCTGCCCGCCCTTGCTGGCGATCTCACGCTGCTTTGACTCATCCATGGAACCGAAGCCCCGCTTGCCCGTTGCTCGCATCAGTCACCCTCCTTCCGGCTGCACTGGACCGACGAAACCGTCCCCAGGCTTGACGACCATGAGTTGGTAGTGCCGTTATCAATTTATCGGACCATGAGAGGCGGGTGTCAAGCGCGTCGATCCGATTTTGTGCTGCCACATGCGGAAGGCCTGATCGGCAGGCCCTCCGCGTTGGCTAGCGAACCTTTCGGATTGACTTAATATCCGGCGGGTTCGCGGCCGCTGAAGAAGGCGCGCACCCGCTCGCCGAAGGTTGGTCGCGGACGATACGCCGGCGCGGTGGGTGCCCGATCCGGTGCGCTCGACGCGGTGACTGGTTCGCGGCTGCGATCGCGATCGCTCACGCGGACGCCCTCCCCGTCGCCGACGGGCGCGCCATTCGCGGCCGCCACGCCGCCGCGCTCCATGCCACGCCGCTCGCTCCGCAGCCGAGCGTTTTCTTCACGCAGACGCTGATTCTCGGTGCGCACATCATTGATGGCTGAGACCCGGCGGCGCATCGAGCCGAGGCGCACGCCGTGGACCAGGCCCGAGTAGATCATGTAGAGCAAGAAAAGCCCGCCGATCACGGCTGCGGCGACGACCACGGGAACCCAGTCGGCAACCGAGGACCAGTGCCATTGAAGAAACGTGACGTCATGGGTACCGGTGTTCTGGTTCGCGTACACCGCGACGCCAGCCCCGGCGATGATCAGCAGCAGCAAGAAGAGAATCATGGGCAAGCCCTCCAGTTCGCTATTAACAATCCAGCTATCACGTTACCTAACAACAGCTGGTTCGGTCAAGCCGGGGAATTGCAGGCTGTCCCGAATTCAGATGCGATGACCGCTGATTTGCGACCGGCGCCGGTTGAACTCAGACCGGTTGGCTAGCGCAGGGAATCTCGCAGATCGCGGACGGCGGCCGCCGCCAGGAAGGCGGTCGCCGTTGCCAGGGCCCCCGCCCGCACCCAGGCCAGCCACCAGGCGGCAGCCGCACTCAGGCTCAGGGTCAGGGCCGCGCAGAGGGAGGCGCAAAGCCCGGTGATCAGCCAGATCGGCCAACGTCGCCGTCCAGGCCAGGCCAGCAGGATGCACAATAAGAAGGCGACCAGGATGAAACCCCCCACCATCCTGGTCGCCATCGGCGCACCCCCCAGCTCGATCGGCGCCCCCACTGCCGACAGCCTACGCGTTGCCCAGGCCGAGGGGTATCCCCCAGGATGATGAAAATTCAGGAAACGGGGTTCCAACCGAGGGAGGTCAAACGGGGGATCTCGTGATCTTTTAGATCAGATTTTGCCGGGATGCGGCCGCGACCGCCTCGGCTCGGTTTCTGGCGTTGAGAAGGCCGAGGAGATTTTCTACATGGTTCTTGACCGTGTTGTCGGCCAGGTGAAGCCGGTTGGCGATCATGGTGTTGGAATATCCCTCCGCCACCAGGCGTAATACCTCCAGCTCTCTGGGTGACAAGCGGACCGCTGCCTCGCCATTTCCAGGCCCAGAGCCGCCACTTGCGGCCCCGAGGCGCGAGCGATCGATATCAACGATGTTCGATTCGCTCTTCGCCTGAGGCTGCGGCAGGACGCCGCCGATCAGGATCCGGTCGTACGCAGCCAGAATGGCGCCGGCGACCACCATGATCAGGCTCCAGAGTAGGACCTCCTTCGCGGCGAAGTCCTGGTTGAAGGCGGCCCGCAAGCCCGCCTGCAAGGCGATCATGCCGAGCACGAAGATGGCCACGCAGAGCATGGCGCCCTCGGCGCCGTCATAGGCCACCATCCACACGATCAGCAGGATGTATGCCGCGTAGATGCTCGTGCTGCTGCCGACGCCGCCGAAGACGAAGAGGACGAGGAAGTAGCTCACCGTATCGATCAGGGTGAGGACACGGCCGATCCGCAGGATGGCGGTGTCATCGGCGCGCGAGATGGCGATCATGCCCCAGGCGTTGTAAATCGCGACCCAGACCAGCACGGCCCCCAGACCGATCGAACTCCTCGGCGGAACCGCGAGCGAGAGAACCGCGGCAAAGAGCAAACCGGGCCAGCGAACGACGGTTCCCAGTCGGGCCAGCTGCCGGATGGTCGCGGCGTTCAAGCGAGGGCGGCTCGCGGCTTCGAGACCCAGGAACGACAGTGTTCGCAATCCCCGACCTCCGCCCTGCCCCCACAGGGTGGCCCCATTCTACTGGCGGGTACGACGCTTGTCGATATGCTCAACCCGCTGATGCACTGCGATCAGACGCTGATCGTCGACGGTGACGACACGCTCTGGGAAAACAATATCTATTTCGAGCAGGCGATCGAGGACTTCATCGATTTCCTCGGTCACTCCCAGCTGAGCCGGGCCGCCGTCCGCGCGGTGCTCGATGAGGTCGAGAAGCTGAACAGCCGCGTGCACGGCTATGGCTCCGCCGCGTTTGCCCGAAACCTCCGCGAGACGTTCGAACGCCTGGCCGAACACGAGATTCGGCAGGCCGAAATCGACCACATCATGGGCCTGGCCCGTCGGATCGTGCGAGAAGAGCTCGAGATTCTGCCCGGCGTTCAAGAGACGCTCGACGTGCTCAAGACCCGGCATCGATTACTGCTCTTCACCAAGGGGGAACTCGAGGAGCAGCGATTGAAGGTCGAGCGGTCGGGACTTGCCGACCGCTTCGAGCACGTCATCGTTGCCGGGGAGAAGGACGCGGCCGCATACCGAGCGCTGTTGCGCGATTGCGACGTCGATCCCGAGCGCGCCTGGATGATCGGGAACTCGCCACGCTCGGACATCCTGCCCGCGCTCGAGGTCGGGTTGCGCGCCGTCTACATCCCGCATGCGCACACCTGGAGCCTCGAACGCGCCGACGTTCCGAGCGACGATCCCCGTCTCCTGGTCCTGCGGGCGTTTTCCGAGCTGACGCAACACCTCTAGCAGGACACGCCAGCGGCGGCGGATGACTAGTCGCCGACCAGCCTCCGAACCTCACCGCTGTGCCAGTCGGCGAAGGCGATTCGATGGTTGTTGGTGTCGGCGATGTACAGACCACGGTCGCCGGCACAGACCCCGCCTGGTTCCCGAAACGACGCGGTTCGCTCGCGTCCGTCCGCGCGCCCGGCCTGACCGCTTCCCAACCAGGTGGTCACCGATCGATGGACGGGATCGACTCGCTTCACCTTGTTGTTGTAGCTGTCCGCCAGGTACAGCAGGCCGTCGTGAGCCGTAATGCCGAGCGGATGCTGCAGTCGAACCATCTCTCCCACGCCATCCTGATCGCCGAAGACGAAGAGATCCTTGCCGACGATGGTTGTGACCAGGTTGGTGCTGAGGTCGATGTCGCGAACAGCGCTCACCTCTGAATCGGCCACGAAGAGGTGGTCATCCATCAGGACCAGCCCGCTCGATTGCGCGAACCAGGCCCGGTCGAGCTGGCCATCACGCAGTCCCTCCCGTCCGGCGCCGGCAAAGGGCGCAACGATCCCCGTGTCGAGGTCGAGGCTCCAGATCTGGTGAAGACCGGCCATGGCGATATACAGCGTGCGGCCGCGGAGGGCGAGATCCCACGGCGAGCTCAATGGCGTCGAGCGGCCGGGCCCGGCGGAGGCCCGCACGGCCTGAAGTCCAGTGCCGGCCAGCGTGGCCACCTCGCCGCTCGCCAGATCGATCGATCGGATGGCATGGTTCTCGGTATCGGCAACGTAGAGGAAGTGGCCGCCGAGGACCATGCCCTGCGGCTGCTGAAACGCGGCCGATGCGGCCGGACCATCGCGCAGCCCAGGTTCGCCGCTGCCCACCGTCTGAAGAATCGAGCCATCGAGCCCTGCCACCACGATGCGGTGATGGTTACTGTCGGCGATGAAGAGCCGCTCGGGCGTCGCCAGCACTTTTCCCGGGAAACTGAGGGTGCGAGCCGGCTCCCGCAGCTCCTCCAGCGCAATGGGCGCCGCCGCGGGATTGAGCAGGCCGTGGACCTCGAAGTCCTTCAGCATTCCGCTCACCATCGGGTCGAACTGCTCGAAAGGCAGCTCGCCCTCGTG
>CAZRMD010000102.1:0-10336 GCA_964601135.1 uncultured Actinomycetes bacterium
AGGGCCGCCGTGGCTGGATCTTCGAAGGACTCGTGGGCCATGACATGGCACCAGTGGCAGGCGCTGTAGCCGATGCTGAGCAGGATGGGCTTGTTCTCGCGACCCGCCTTGGCGAGCGCCTCCTCGCCCCACGGATGCCAATCCACCGGGTTGTTGGCGTGTTCCAGGAGGTACGGACTGGTTTCGAGTGCCAGGCGGTTCGGCATCTCATCACTCTAGCCTCGGCCCCCGGCCAAACGGCCGCGTCAATAGGCCGGATGGACTACTGAACCGAAACGAATGGTCCCTAGCATGCAAACCATGCCGGCAGGGGCGGCGCACAGCGGACGATCGGCATCGATGGGGATGCTCCTGGCGATTGGCGGAGCGCTTGCTCTCTATCAGATGACCTCGCTCGTGCTCGGTCCGGGGGCCAACCGGCAGTTGTCGATATCGCTCAACATTCCGGCGGTCGACGTCGAGGATCTCTCGACGCCGTCGCTGCCGAATGTCAATCTCGTGCTCGGGAGGCTCGCCGCTCCCCCGGTCCCGATCGCCTCGCCCATGGCTTCGCACGCCGTGTTGACACGGCCCGCAGTTGGTCCAACTGGGGCCACGTCCCCAGCGCCGCGTCCGATCGCGCCCATCGCCGTGTCGACGCCCGCCCCATCACCGGAAAATCCGACCGTGCATCCGTCGCCACGCCCCACGCTACCCACGCAGCCAGTGCCAGTTCGTACCGACGACTAACTATCATGACGCCGATGAGCGGAGCCTTCGATTGGCTCGCCGTCGGTGACGTCGCGGAGGAGCGGGGCGCGGACCATCAGGCGCTCCTGGGCGGGGCGGCCGCTCGTCTCACCGCTCACGCGGCGGGGTTGAAGGCGCACGCGGCGCTGGTTGCCAAAGTCGGCGAGGACGACGCCGGCCGGCGTCTTCGCGATGCGCTCACCCGACTCAAGGTCGACCTGGACTGGTTGCGAACCACGGCCGAGCTGCGGACGACGATCTGGCACGACCCTGACGGTCAGCCACAACGGCGTCGGGTGGAACGAGGCGCGGATCTCGCGTTACGGCTGGACGAGCTTCCCTCCCGTGCAATCCGTGCGGCCATCACCGTCGTTTCCGGATTCAGCCTCTCGGTGGAACCAGCCCGATCTGCCGTGCTGGGCGCGCTCAGCAGTGGCCGGGCCCGCGGTGGCCGGTCGGCGTTGCTGCTGGACGCGGATCTCCTTTGGTGGACGAATGCGCGCATGACCCGTCGCGTGCTGGAGCCGGCACTGGCTGCGGCTGACTCGGTCGCCTTGCGCGCCGTCGACGCCCGGGTCCTCTTTGGGCCGCTCCCTCGTCGTCAGGTGCTGCGCTCGCTGGCGAGTTCTGGGCCGCGACTGATCTATCTCGCTGACACCGACGGCAGCGTTCTCCTGCGCGACGGCAATCGCGTTCATGCGTATCCGGCGCCTGCCCCCGGACCCCCGAAAGACCGTTTTGCCGGGCCGGCGGCATTCTGGGTCGGGCTGGCTCATCGCCTGGCGCCGGAGAAGGCAGCGAGTGAGTCGCTGCGTTACGCCTACGCCGTCCGCCGCCCCGGTGTCAGGCTGTAACACCCGGGTGCCGCCCTTGGAGCAGGCTGGCGACGGTGGTTCGGGGCCGAAAGACGGCCGCGTTGCTCTCGCATGGGACGCGGCTGGCGCGGCTGGACGATGACGATCGTCACCTGCGCGGTGCTGCTGCCCTCCACCGCCGGGCTGCCGGTGCGGTCGCACCCATCGGTCAGCGTTTCGTTCTTCGTGGAGCCCGCCGCTGTGGAGGCGTCGCCTAGCCCTTCGCCAACGCCGACAGGTGCGGTTGAATCTTCGTCCACGCAATAGGGTGCGTGGGGATGCCGGCCTGGCTGAGGTAGCGATCCCGTAAACCGCTCAGGTCCGGATAACCGTGCACGTAGTAGATGGCTCGGATGCCGGCGCTGATCAACAGCTTGACGCATTCGATGCAGGGGAAGTTCGTGCAGAAGATGTCGGCGCCTGAGGTCGACGCCCCGCGATAGGCGCTCTGGGCCAGCGCGTTGGCCTCGGCATGCGCACAGTACTTCAGCGACAGGTCCGCACCGCTGACGCCACCCACGCACGGACACGGCTTCGGGAATTCCTCTGGATGCCAGGTGCCCTTGGGTGTGCCGTTGTAGCCGGTCGCAATCACCTGGCCATCGCGCACGATGACGCAGCCCACTTTCCGACTGAGGCAGGTGGAGCGCAGGGCGGCGGCAAAGGCGAGGATCATCGCGTAGGCATCTTTGCCGGGGCGGTGCAGTTCTTTTGCGGCATGCGCCTCGATGGCATCGACGTTGGGAGCGGCGCGGCGGGCGCGGCGGGCCGCTGGCCGCGAAGGCCGCGTGGTCACCGCCCGATCTTATCTAACTGGCTTTCAGAATCCGGGTGATGGTTGTCCCGCAGTGTGCGCAGGTGCCGATCCGCGCCAGGTGTCCGGAGCGCAGCGCCGTCCTGGTCACGCCCAGGTCGACGGCCGAGTGGCACTGGTAGCAGAACGTCAGCTGGCCAGGAGTGCGAGATGCGTGGGCGACCGCCGGATTGGTGTATCGGAGCGAGAGGATATTTGCTGGCTCGTGCATCTCTCTAATCCTCGTAACGTGCAGTATTCATCCGCTTGTTCGCGCCCAGCCGCGACGATCGCGTAACACTTTCTCATCTGACTCTCACACTTACGACGGACCTTTCGAGGCGTGCGACTTGACGGCGCCGCAACCAGAACCGCCTAATAGGGTGGGAGGTCGGGCGCGGCCGTGCGTCCGGTGGAAGCATGAATCACTCGGGGGCTCCGCGGGTGACGCATGGCGTCACGCTGCGTCGCTGGCACTGGATCGTGCTGGCCGCCGCCATCCTGGTGGTGGCCCTGGTCGCCAGCGTTGCTGTCTATCTGGCGCCGCTCTTTCCGCTGCTCGAGAGCCACGACATTCCCGTCGCGCGCGGCGTTCCGACGCCAATCGCCACGCCCCCACCGCTCGACTCGAGCAAGCGGATCAATGTACTGCTGCTCGGCAGCGACAACGATCAGAAGTTCCCGGCGAATGCCGTCCTCTCGCAAACGATGATTGTCGTCTCCATCGATCCCGCCCACCATCAGGTGGTCCTGCTTTCCCTGCCGCGCGACCTCTGGGTGCCGATTCCAGGACATGCCAGCGCGAAGATCGACCTCGCCTACGCCGAGGGTGGTGCCCCGCTGGCGCGCGCGACGGTGGAGAAAAGCTTGAAGATTCCGATTCATTACTACGCCTGGATCGGATTGAACGGCCTGGTCGCCGTCGTCGATCGCCTCGGTGGGGTGGACGTCGACGTTCTCCATCCGGTGCTCGATGACAACTATCCCAACGATTTCAGCGGCAGCGGCTATGGCACCGAGCGGGTCTACCTGGCTGCAGGCCCGCAGCATCTCGATGGCCGGCACACGTTGCAGTACGTCCGATCACGGCATGGAGATCTCTTGAGCGATTTCGGTCGCTCCATCCGACAACAACAGGTCCTCCTGGCCTTGCAGCGGCGGATGGCGGGCGTGGATCTCGTCAGCGAACTCCCCAACTTCGCGCGGGACCTGAACGGTCACGTGAAGACCGATCTGGATCTGGTTCGCCTCACACAGTTCGCCATGTTTATGCGAGGCCTCCATCCCGGTGACGTCCACCAGGCGTTCATCACCCCCTATGTTCACGATGGCGTGTCGCCCGATGGACAGCAGATCCTGCTCGCCGACTGGCCCGCGGTCAACACCTACCTTCGCCAGCTGTTCGGAGCCGACCTTCTGTCATGAAGCGCTGGAGCGTGATCGCGCTTGCGACGCTCGTCGTGGTGCAGGCGGCCGCTTGCAGTTCGGGCGGGACACTGCCTCGCGACCCCGGCAAGGTCGTGCTCCCGCCGAAACATATCGCCGTCGCCGGTCGGTTATATGCGACCAAGCGAAGGACGCTGTACCGCTTCTCCGGTACCCGCCTCACGCCATTGCTGTCATCGATGAGGGTCAAGGATCCTGCCGTCAGCAGCGACGGTTCGCGACTGGCCTTTGCCGAACTGCAAGCACAGAGTTCGACGATCGTCGTCTGCGACGCCTCCGGCCACAACCGTCAGACGATCACGCCGGCGTCGGCGCCCGAGGGTTCGCTATGGGCCTATGCACCGGCGTTTTCTCAAGACGGTATGCACATTGCGTTTCTCACCGACCGGGGGAAGCAGCCTTCGAATCCGCAGAATCTCAATCCCAATGACCTTGGCGTGTGGGTGTACGACACCACCACCGGGCAATCGCGACGCCTGGTGGCCCCAACGCCGTACACGGGCGGCGATAGCGACGAGTTGTTTCGTCCCGGGCCCCCGGATCAGATGATTTACACGACCTATCTCTATAGCGGTGATCCGCCGCAGCCGGCCGCGCGCATCACCTGGCTGTCGATGCGAACGGGTGCCAGGTTTTACCTGTCTCCCGACGGGGCGCGCGATATCGAGCCGGCGGTTTCACCGGACGGCCGGTTCATGGCCTTCATCCACGCGGAAGCCGGATCGGACGATCTCTATGTCGCACCGCTGGCTCCCAGCTATAGCGGCGAACCGAAACCGTATCCGACAGACACGGCAGTGTTGCTGCAAGCTGGAATGGTCTCGCAGCCCGTGTGGGCCCCCGACGGGAGCGCGATCGCCTTCTTGATGCTGTCGAATGGAAGCTTCGACCTCTTTGTCCTGCCGGTCAGCTCGCAGGGTGGCATCCATGCGGGCGGACCGGCCCAGGCCGTGACGCACGGAAGCTACCTCGACGCCGACTCGCGACTCGCCTGGTCCGCATAAAAAACCGCGGGCGCCCCAGTGGAGCGCCCGCGGCCTACGGTGCTGAAATCAGGCGCGGGTCGGGGTGGCGGCGGGACGGGCGACCCTGGTTTCCTGCGGGCCGCCGGCCTTCTGCCAGAGCTCGTCGACCCGGTCGATCAGCTCGAGCCATTTCTGGGCCTCGGCCTTGTCCATCGAGGCTTTGACCTTGGACCCCTGCAAGACCGCCTGCTTGAGCGTTTCCTTCAGCTGCGGGAACTTCGCGTCGTGCTTCTCCGGCTTATACCAGTCGCTCCACAGCACGTCCAGGTGGTGCTTGGCCAGCTCAGCGCGCTCCTCTTTGATCACGACGCACCGCTGCCGGAAGACCTCGTCCTTGGAGTCGGCGTACTTCTCGTCGATCTTCAGACATGACTCGGCCTCGATGCGTGCTTGCTCGGGATCGTAGATGCCGCAGGGCAGATCACAGTGGGCCTCAACCGTATGTGTTGGGTGGATCCACTCCCTCAATTTCATGGTGCTATGCCTCCTATTACGATGAACCCGGGATTCTCAAATCAGTCTACCCGCTGCGCGTGAACGGTGACAGCATGAAACCGCGATTGCCGACCGGATCGCGGGTCATCGCTCGTCCGGTGGGCCCGCACACTCGCTTGCGCGTCGGCGATATCGTCGTTGCCCGGCGCCCCGACCGGCCTGACCTCGAAATTATCAAGCGCATTCATGCGATCGATGCCGGAGGCAACATCTTCTTGATCGGCGACAACCCGGCGCGCAGCACCGAATCCGTCGATTTCGGATGGGTTCCGCGGGATCAGATCCTGGCCCGCGTGCGCTGGCGCTATTGGCCGCTACCGCCAAGCAGGCTTTAGTCAGCCTCCGTCTCCCTTGTGGGGAGGGTTAGGGGTCTCCTAACGCCGCGGCAGCGCGCTCGATCCGAGCAAGCACGCGCGGCTTGCCCAGGCGCGCCATCGATTCGATCAAGGGCGGCGTCACGGTCCGGCCGGTGATCGCCACCCGCAGGGCCATAAAGAGGTCGCGCGACGACCAGCCCAGATCCTCCGCCTGGCGGCGCAGGGCCGGCTCGAGGCTTTCCGGCGTCCACTCCGTCATGTCGCGCAGCGCGGATGTCGCTCGGTTGAGCGCGTTTGCCACCTCGGCCGGATCCTTGCCCTTTGGGGTCAGCTGCTCGACTCGGAACGTTCCGGGTTCCTGGAAGAAGAAGCGGAGCATATCGGGGGCTTCGTTGAGGGTGCGCAGGCGTTCTTGCACGAGCGGTATCAGCGGCCGCAGCGCCTCGGCCGACGCTTCGGGGAATCGTGGGGCCAGCCGTTCAGCGAGCTCATCAGCAGGAAGGCGCCGGATGAACTGGCCGTTGATCCATTCCAGCCGTTCCAGGTTGGCGATCGCGGGGCTGGGTTGGATTTTTTCGAGCGAAAACTTCGCGATCAGTTGTTCCATCGTGAGAATGTCCTCCTCGGTGCCGGGCGACCACCCAAGGAAGGCAATGAAGTTGTCGACCGCCTCCGGCAGGTAGCCGGCTTCGCGGTACTCGAGCACATCCTTTGCTCCGTGACGCTTGGCCAGGGGTTTTTTGTCGGGACCGAGCACCAGCGGCACGTGCGCGAACGCGGGGGGCAACCAGTTGAAGGCCTGGAACAGCAGGAGGTGTTTCGGGGCCGAGGGAAGCCAGCCGTCGCCACGGATGACGTGACTGATCCGTGACGCGTGGTCATCGACGACGAAGGCCAGGTGATAGGTCGGAAAGCCGTCGGATTTTAACAGCACATGGTCATCGAGGGTGTCGTTGCGGAAGCTGACCGTTCCCATCACCAGGTCGTGAAAGACCGTGGTGCCTTCCAGCGGAATGGCCTGGCGTACGACGAAGCGTTCGCCGGCAGCAGCGCGCCGGTCGGAGTCCTGCCGCGGGATCGAGCGGCAGCGGCGGTCATAGCGCTCGGGCTCGTGGCGCGCCCGCTGCTCGGCTCGCATCAGTTCGAGCCGCTCCGGCGTGCAGAAACAGCGGTAGGCGGCTCCAGACTCCAGCAGGATCTGGGCGGCCTGTTGATACGCATCCCGACGTTCGGACTGGATCACGGGTGGCTCATCCCATGCCATGCCGAGCCAGCGAAGGCCTTCCTCGATCGATGCCTGGCTACCTGGCTTCAGCCGAGCCCGGTCGGTGTCCTCGATGCGGAGCAAGAACTGGCCGCGCTGCTGCCGGGCGAACAGATAGTTGAAGAGGGCGGTTCGGGCGCCGCCCAGATGCAGAGCTCCCGTGGGGCTGGGGGCATAGCGAACTCGAACCGGCGCCGCCGTTTCCACCATCCGCCCAATCCTATGTCAGGGGTCCACGGACTCCCGATGGTCAGGCGTTGACGGGAAATCAAGCCGCTGTCCGTCACATCCGTGATGCCCCGATACGCCCTTGGCTGCATCAAGGACCCCTACGACCACCGTGATTATTCGGTCACGCGATTTCTAGAGGCCAGGCCGTTGCCCGAGCAGCTCGACCATTCGCGGCAACTGCCGCCGGTGTTCGACCAGGGACCAGCCGGGACCTGCGTGGCGTGTGCCACGGCCTATTACGACAAGACCTTCCAGGAGGGCCTCGAGCACCACTGGACGCTGGCCGACAGCCAGCATCAGTTTTCCCCGCTCTACATCTATAGTCAGCGGCGCAAGCAGCCGGTCGACGAGGGGATGACCATTCGGGAAGCGATGAAGATCATCCGGGAACAGGGCGTATGCAGCCTGGCCTGCATGCCCTATGACGTCCAGCGCATCAATACACCACCAACGGCGGAGCAGCGGAAAGCGGCCCTGCCGTACCGAGCGAAGAGCTATGCCCGGATCAACACGATTGCAGAGATGGAGGCGTACTTGCTGACGAATTGCTTCATCGCCGGGGTGCTGGTGCACGAGCGCTTCATGGATGCCCCGGGCGGCATCATTCCGATGCCAGAGCCGGGATCCGAGTATCTGGGTGGGCACGCGATCTGCGTGGTGGGCTTCGACCGGCGCAATCGGATCTTCAAATTCGCCAACAGCTGGGGCACCCAGTGGGGCGATCGCGGCTTCGGCCACATTGGCTATGCCACGCTGCAGACGCTGTTGATGGACGCCTGGGGCATGGTCGACGCGGCCGACGCCTAGCCGCTACGGGTCGTGATAGATGGCGACGACGCCGGCCCGGCCGATCGTCGTATAGACGTCGTCCGTTCGAGGATCCACGACGACGCTACCGGCTGACGGCCCCGTGCCGACAACTCCCAGGGGCTGGAACGATTTGCTGTCAATCACCGAGATGTTGCGGGCGCTGGAGCTGGCCACATAGACGTGGTGCCGCCCAGGGTTCAACCCCACCTGGTCTGGCCCGGCCCCGATATCGACCGACCCCAGACAACGATCCAGCAGCACGTCGATGATGCTGACGACTGGGGATCCAGACTTGAGGGTCGGTGCATTGGCGACGAATAGGCGGCCCTGGTCGGCGTCGTAAACGAGGCCCTTTGGCCCGTTGAGATCGCATCCCTTGTAGGTTGTCGTGATCTGCTGGCTCGCGATGTCGATGACGACAACTTCGTCCAGGTCGTTGATCGACTGGAATAGTCGGCCGCCCTTTACGTCCAGGGCGGTGAGCTCCGGACTACCCGGCAGGGCGATGCTGGCTTTCACCCCGTAGGTCTTGGCGTCGATCACCGCCAGGCTGTGAATGTTCGCCAGGCTCGCGAGCACGACGTCATGACCTGGGTCATAGATGATCGCATCCGGCGATCCGCCAACGGGGATTTGCTTGATGAGCTGCAGCTTTTGAACATCGACGACCCCGACTGACTGGGAGGCTCCATCGGAGGTAAAGACGATATTCGGGTCCGAGCTCAGGGCGACGCCCTTGATGTCGGTGGTGCCAGAAACTGACCCGATGACGCGCCTGGACTTGATGTCGACGATGTCCAGGCTGGCCATGCTCAGGTGGGCGAGATAGAGGTGGTCGTTTCTCGTGTCGATCGTCATCAGGTCGAAGACGGGGGAGCGGCCGGTGTCCTTCGGTAAGGCGATGTTGGCCACCGGCGTCAGTGGCAGCTTGAGCGGGTCGGACGGCTCCTTCACGGAGGGTGAGCACGCGACGAGGCCAAGCGCCAGCAAGGTCAGCAGGACAGCGAGAAGAGCCTTACGGATGAGGCTCATGTTAGCCGGAACTGTGCCGGGTTAAAAGATACCCAGTTCGACAACAACCATGTCGGACTATCAGATTGTATATACAGCCAGTTGACATGGGAGGTGTACCCGCGTACCGTTCAGTTACATACGGGAGTTGTCTCCTACCATGCGTCATTGGACGGAGAGTAAAAGGAACGCCGCGACATCATAGCCGGGTTGCCGGGAGGGAAACAAAGTGACGGGTAGTACCACGCTTTCGACGAATTCTGCCTACTTCGATGACGATTCGGACGTACTTATCTCGAAATCGACCTGGCCGCTCAAGCTATCAGGGATCGTCGCGGCCGGCCTTCTGGTTCTGGGACGTTCCGCCAGCTATGGGAACGTCACATGGACGCCGGCGTACCACGTCGCTGCGACGCCGCTTGTCGTAGTGATCAACAACGTGCCCAAGCCAGCTCCCCTCCCAGCTGTGCCGAAGACGCTCCCCTCGATGGATCCGGCGCTCCTCAGTAAGCGAAGCGCGGCGAACGAGATCATTTCCTTTTCTCCCGGAAAAATGTCTCCCGGAACCGAGGGCGAGAGCAACGGCAGCGCCGCGAATGCTCATGACTCCGCGGTGCAGTCCACGGGCGCGCCTCCCGGTGAGAGTGCCGGCAGTGCCGCGAATGCCCATAACTCTGCGGTCCAGTCCACGGGTGCGCCTCCTGGTGAGAGCAACGGCAGTGCCGCGAATGCGCACGACTCAGCGGTCCAGTCCACTGGCGCGCCTCCCGGTGAGAGCGCCGGAAGTCCGGCAGGTGCCCATACCTCTGCCCAGTCGACCGGTGCCGCCCCAGGTGAAAGCGCGGGTTCGCCGGGCGGTTCGGCCGTGCAATCAACCGGTGCACCTCCTGGTGAGAGTGCCGGGAGTCCGGCGAACGCCCACACCTCTGCCCAGTCGACGGGTGCCGCCCCGGGTGAAAGCGCGGGTTCGGCGGGCGGATCTGCGGTAGCCTCGACAGGACAGCCGCAAGGCGAGAGCGCGGGCTCAGTGGGCGGATCGGCATTCCAATCCACCAACGCACCACAAGGCGAGAGCCTCGGATCCGCGGGCGGTTCGGCATTCCACTCGACCGGTGCCCCACAGGGCGAGAGCAACGGGTCGGCTGGCGGCTCGGCCATGCAATCGACCGGTGGTGCTCAGGGCGAGAGCCAGGGATCAGCCGGTGGCTCAGCGGTGCAATCGACCGGCGCATTGCAAGGCGAGAGCCAGGGATCAGCCGGCGGCTCGGCGGTGCAATCCACGGGCGGTGCTCAGGGCGAGAGCCAAGGTTCAGCCGGCGGCTCGGCGGTGCAATCCACTGGCGGTGCTCAGGGCGAGAGCC
>CAZRMD010000103.1:0-10209 GCA_964601135.1 uncultured Actinomycetes bacterium
TGAGCGCACCGACGATCGCTGGTCAATTTGCCTGATCGGGTAGTAGATTAGGAAACATGGAAGGGAAAAGGCTTTTTGTCGCGCTCATTGGGGTTGTCGTCGTATTAACGGGCTGTGGGACCTCGGGTGGCAGTGTCACCACGAGCACCGGCGCGACCATCGTCTTCGGTGCCCCGGTGTCGCTCACCGGCGCGACCACCAAGGAGGGCAACCTTACCAAGCAGGGCTACGACCTGTGGAAGGACTGGATCAATGCCCGCGGCGGGATTCTCGTCGGCAATGTCAAGCACCCGGTCGATATCAAGTACGAAAACGACGATAGCAACCCCGCCCTGTCCGCCAACCTGATGCAGAAGCTGATCACCGACGAGAAGGCGCAGTTCATCCTCGGTCCCTACGGCAGCGGCCCGACGGCCACCGACGCAATTGTTGCCGAGAAGAACAGCGTCCCCATGGTCGAAGGCAACGGCGCCGCCCAGTCGATCTTCAATAAGGGCTACAAGTACACCTTCGGTGTCCTCTCCCCGGCCAACAAATACCTGACCGGCGTCATCGAACTGGCTGCGACACTGAACCCCAAGCCGACCACCCTCGCGATGCTCAAGGCTGGCGACAACTTCTCGCTCGAGGTGGCCCAGGCGGTCGAGGACTATGCCGCACAGAAGGGAATCCAGGTCGTCTTCAGCCAGAAATACCCGGCGGCCGGGAACGTTGCGCCACAGGTCGACAGCCTGGTCAGCCAGGCCAAGGCGAAGAATCCCGATATCCTGATGAATTCGGGTCACCTGGCGGAAGCCATCTTGATCAACAAGGCGGCCAAGCAGCTCGGGCTCAACGCCAAGATCTTTGCCTACTCGGTCGGACCATCGACGCCCGACTTCATTCAGGCCCTTGGCCCCGATGCGAACTACGTCATGGATGGCTCGCAGTGGACCCCGCAGGTCAAGTACAAGCCGTCCTTCTACCTATCGGTCAGCGACTACGTCAAAGCCTACGAGAAGAAATACAACGTAACTGAGCCGCCTGATTACCACGTCGCGGAATCGACGGCAGCCTGCCTGGCGTTCGAGAAGGCGATCGAGAACGCCGGGTCGCTCGATCCCAACAAAGTGCGCGACGCCCTCGCATCGCTCGATGTCATGACCTTCTTCGGCGAGATCAAGTTCGACAGCCGTGGCATCAATACCTACAAGCCGATGGTGGTCGAACAAATCCAGAACGGCACCCACTTCACCATCTACCCGCCAGATGTCGCCAACGGCAAGCCGCAGTATCCGGCGCCGCCCTGGAGTTCTCGCTAGCGAAGCGATTTGTCGTTGACAGGCTGAGACCGTGAGCCAGTTCACCCAGCAGGTCATCCTGGGCCTCCTGCTGGGCGGAATCTATGTCGCCGTCGCCCTGGGATTCAGCCTGGTGTGGGGCATCCTGAACATCGTCAATCTCTCCCACGGGGCGTTGGTGATCGTGGGATCCTACATCACCTGGGTGCTCTTTTCCCGATTGCATATCGATCCATTTCTCAGCCTGCCGGTCGATGCCGTCGTCCTCTTTGTCATCGGCTACGCGTTACAGCGCGGCGTGATCAATCGCATCATCCGGGCGCCCCTGCTCTTCACCTTTCTCCTGACATTCGGCATCAATCTGGTGATCGTCAGCCTCTTGTTGGTGATCTTCACCTCCGACTACCGCGCCGTGACGCCCTCGTATTCGGGCGCCGGACTGCACCTGGGCAGCGTCACCATCCCGTACATCCGCGCCGGCGGGCTTTTCGTCGCCCTCGTGCTCGCCGTCATCCTGTGGGCGCTCCTCAATCGCACCCGAATGGGCGCCGCGATCCTTGCCGTTGGTGCTGACCGTGACGCGGCCCAGCTGGTTGGCATCGATCTGCGGCACATGTATGCCCTGACCTTCGCGATCGGCGCCGCGATGGCCGGCGTCGCCGGCGGCATCATCAGCACCTTCCAGTCGATCACCCCGAACGCCGGCGATCCGTACACGCTGCAGTCGTTCGCCGTCGTCATCCTGGGTGGCCTCGGCCGGGTCAGTGCCACCGTAGCCGGCGGCCTGGCCTTCGGCCTGATCGAGGTCCTGGCTCAGACCGCGCCAGGGTTGGGGGCAGGATATGCGAACGCGATCGCCTTCGTCGTGCTGGTCGCCGTGCTCGTCGTCCGCCCGCGGGGTCTCCTCGGCCGGCTGGCGTGATTGCGCGGGAGCGGCGGCTGCCGGCGTGGCTGCGCCGTGCGCTGATCGCCATCGCCCTGCTGGGCCTGCTCTACGTCGTGATCGGTCCGCTGACCTCCACCGATGCCGCGCAGCAGGCCGGGCTGCCGCTGATAACCGACAAGCTCTGGTTCCGGCTCGCGACCACGGTGGCCATGTTTGTTGTCCTGGCGTCGGCCTGGAACATCATCGGCGGCTTCACGGGTTACGCCAGCTTTGGCAACATTGCCTTCTTCGGCATCGGCGCCTATACGGTCGGGGTCCTGGTGGCCAACCAGCGCTGGCCATTCATCCTCGCGCTGATCGCCGCGCCGCTGGTCGCAGCCGTGTTTGGCTTGCTCGTTGGGCTGGCCCTCCTTCGCTTGCGGGGCCACTATTTCGCCGTCGCCACCCTCGGCGTGGGTGTGGCCGTCGGCGAGGTCGTCAACAACGTCCAGTCGCTGGGCGCCTCGACGGGACTGTTTTTGCCGATCGTCCGCTCAGACCTGCTGTTCTTCTACCTCATGCTGGGCGCCGCCATTCTGGCAGTGGCGACCTCCTGGATCATCCTGCACAGCCGATTCGGCTACGGCCTGCTGGCCATCAGGGAGAACGAGGAGGCGGC
The DNA here is from genome assembly GCA_964601135.1 of uncultured Actinomycetes bacterium. GTDB lineage: Bacteria > Chloroflexota > Dormibacteria > CF-121 > CF-121 > CF-13. The sequence goes on from CAZRMD010000103.1 coordinate 2,825, forward strand.
GGCCGTGATCGGCGTGAACACCACCTTTTATAAGGTTGCGGCTTTCTGCATCGCGGCAGCCCTGACCGGTCTCGCGGGTGGCATCTTCGCCCAGTGGAACAGCTTCATCAGCCAGGACCTCGTCTTCGCCATCTCCGACAACGTCCAGATGATCCTGATGGCCGTCCTGGGCGGGGCCGGTACGGTCCTTGGCCCGGTCGCCGGCGCCATCGTCCTGGAGCTGATCATTCAGACCCTGGCGGGCGGCGGCTCCAGCTCGGTCTTTTCTCAGATCGGTCTGGGACTCCTGCTGACGGTCTGCGTCATCTTCATCCCGCGCGGGGTGATCGATTTCTTCGGCGGCCAGAGCCGGGTGTCATTGGCCTACCTGCGCCGGACTCTGCGCGAGACCAGCGCATGAGCCTGCTGGCCCTGACCAATGTCAGCAAGCGATTCGGTGGCGTCAACGCGGTGTCGGACGTCACGTTCGCCATCGAGCCGGGCGAGATCCTCGGCATCATCGGCCCGAACGGCGCAGGCAAGACGACGTTGCTCAACTGCATCAGCGGGGTGGCCCGGCCCGACGGCGGCGAGATCCGTTGGAATGATGTCTCGATCCGGGATGTGCCGGCCTTCAGGCGCGCCCGCCTGGGCATCGGTCGAACCTTCCAGATCGTCCGGCCGTTTCCATCGATGACGGTTCGGGAGAACACCGCGATGGGCGCGCTCTTCGGTCGCCCGCACGGCCAGTTGCAGCCCGCCGCAGCCATGAAGCAGGCCGACGAGGTGCTCGAACTCGTCGGCCTGGCGGAGAAACGCGATTACCCGGTGCTTCGCCTTACCGTTCCCGATCGCAAGCGCCTCGAGGTCGCGCGCGCGCTCGCGATGCAGCCCCGACTGCTGCTGCTCGACGAGGTGATGGCGGGCTTGAACCCCGTCGAAGTCGAGCTGGCGCTCGAGATCGTGCGGCGGGTACGCGACCGAGGCGTGACGATCGTCCTCATCGAACACGTCATGAAGGTCATCGTGGGCGTCTGCACCCGAGCCCTCGTTCTCAACTTCGGCCGCATCCTGGTTGAGGGGCCGCCGAGCGAAGTGCTCAAGGATCGACGCGTCATCGAAGCCTACCTCGGCGAGCGCTACGCCAGCCAACAGGGCAAAGAATGAGCGCCCTGCTGGAGGTCGACAAGCTTCGGGCGGGGTTCGGCGATACACCCGTGCTGTTCGATATCGATCTGCAGTTCCAGAGCGGGGAACTCGTGGCGCTGATCGGCGCGAATGGGGCGGGCAAGTCGACCTTGCTGGGCGCTCTGTCCGGGTTGGTCCGGATTTTCAACGGCCAGATCCGATTCAACGACCGCGCCGTCAATGGTTTGCGGCCGGAGCTGATCGTCGCCAGGGGCCTGGCTCACGTTCCGCAGGGCCGGCGATTGTTCGCCAGCCTGACCGTGCGGCGGAATCTGCTATTGGGCGCCTACCGGCGGCGCGATCGAGAAGTCGATCATGATCTTCAGCGAGTTCTGCAGTACTTTCCCGCACTCGGCGACAAGCAGGATCGTGACGCCGGCACGCTGTCCGGCGGCGAGCAGCAGATGGTCGCCATCGGTCGCGGACTGATGGCGCGGCCCAAGCTGCTGATGATCGACGAGCCATCGCTCGGGCTCGCGCCGAAAGTCGTCGACCGAGTCATGGAAATCGTCAAGACGATCAACCAGGATGGGACCGCGGTGCTGCTGGTCGAGCAGGACGTCGTCCTGGCGCTCGATATCGCCGACCGCGGTTACGTCCTGGAGAACGGGCGGATTGCGATGAGCGGTTCGGCCGAGAGCTTGCGCAAGGATCCGGCGGTTCGCAAAGCCTACCTGGGCGTCTAGGCTGTCGGTCTTCTCAGTGCCCTGCCCACGCCGTCGGGTGCAATGGCACCCCGCGGTCGGTCAGGATCATCGTCTGTTGCGCCTCCACCAGGAGCTCGCCGGCGTCGGAATAGATCGCGGCGCCCGCGATGACCTTGCGCCCCTGGCGCTCGATCGGCCATCCCAGGACGATGCTCGCCCGATCGCCGGCGAGGGGAGCGAGTTGACGAAGCGCGAGACGCCCGGTTACCGCGCGGTCCTCCAGTTGCGGATCGCCGTGTACGACGTATCCCCAGATCGCGGGACAATCGAGGGCGGCCCAGAGGAATTCGGAGGCGACGGTGCCGTCGGCCTGTCGCGCGATTGGCGGCGGGTGCCAGGCGCCAGCAACCAGCTGACGGCCATCGACGGGACCTGGAAAGATCCGCAGTCCATCACCGACGGATCGCTTGGGACCGCAGGTGAAACAACGCGGGAAAAAGTGGTGCCTTAAGCCCGGATAGCTCTCCGAGGCCCGCCCAGCCTCCCGGGCCGTGATCGGGACGGCGGCGGTCGACGCAAACGCATCAACTGTCGCCGTTGCCGCGACGGCACCATCGACGGTCATCCTCGCGTCGGTCTGGCCTTCCTCCACGGTGACCGTTGATCCTGGTGGCACTGCTCGGCTCAGGCTGACCGCGACGGATGGGCCAAGGGTCTTTGCCGTCAGGCCGGCGATATAGCCCCCGAGGCTCGCACCTGGCATTCCCTCGAAGAGCTCGTCGATGACGAACTGCGTCAAGGGCAGGATTGTACGACGCCACCCACCGAGTTCAGCGTGCCGGAGTTTAAGCTCAGTCGCAGACAATGGCTGAGCTCTGGCGTCGGCCTTCACAGCTGTTGGGTTGGGGCAGCGTGGTCGCGACCCTGGCATTGATCATTGCCGGCAGCGCCTTCCGGGGCGCAACGCCAACCCGGCTGATCTCTCCGGCGGAGTTGAGAGTGGTCGACGGCTGGTGGATCCGGCTCAGTTCCCTCTACGCCCTGGCCTTCGCGATCGTCGGTGCCTTGATTGTTGCTCGGCGACCCGGCAACCGAATTGGCTGGGTGGCGTGTGGCATCGGACTGCTGACCGCCGTCTACCAGTTCGGTCTCGGTTACGCCACCTTCGGCCACTACATGAACCATGACCTGCCGGGGCTGGGCTTCGTGGCGTGGCTGCTGACATGGGAATGGGCCGTGCCGGTCGTGCTGATGCTCTTCTTCCTGCCGCTTCTCTTCCCCACCGGCGAGCCGATCTCTCCCGGATGGTGGTGGCTCGCACCGCTCGTCGTCGGAGGCTTCGCGCTCGCATTCGTGAGCTACGTCGGTCAGCTGATGGGCCTGGTTGGCTCGGTGCTCGCCAATGTCAGCCTGGTGATCCGCTTTCGTCGCGCCGCCCCGGACGAGCGGCAGCAGATCCGCTGGTTTTTCTTCGCCGGCCTGGCACTGGTCGTCGTTGCATTTTCTGGCGTCCTGGTCGGCGCATTCGTCTACCACAACAACACTGTCGTCTTCAATCCGATCTTCGACGTGCTGACGCCGCTGGCCTTCACCGGCCTGGCGCTCTCGATCGGGGTCGCCGTTCTTCGCTATCACCTCTACGACATCGACGTCTTTCTCCGGCAGGCACTCGTCTACGGCACGCTCGTGGTCCTGATCAGCGTCGTGTATTTCCTGGTCGTGGTAAGCGTCGGCAGCCGTCTGGGAGTTCCGAAGAATGACCCGGCCGGTGCGGTTGCCATCGGCGCCATCGTTGCGCTCCTGTTCCAGCCGGTTCGGCGATGGCTTCAGCGCGCGGCCAACCGCCTGGTTTATGGCAAGCGGGCAACGCCCTACGAAGTGCTGTCGCGATTCAGCGAGCAGATGTCGACGATGTACGCGACGGAGGATCTGCCGCGGCGGATGGCCCAGGTCCTGGCCGAGGGCACCGGCGCCGACCGGGCAACCGTCTGGCTTCGGGTCGGCAGCGAGTTGCGCCAGGCTGCGTCCTGGCCGGTTGGCGGCACCGCCCCCTCAGCAGTCGTGTTGCAGGATGGCGAGATGCCGTCGATCGCCGATGCCAATGAGGCGGTGCCCGTTCGCTACCACGGCGAATTGCTCGGCGCGCTCGCGGTGACGAAACGCGAACCCATGACAGCAACCGAGCGGCGCTTGCTCGGCGATCTCAGCCAGCAGAGCGGGCTGGTGCTGAAGAATGCGCGGCTCACGGCAGAGCTCGTTCAGCGGTTGGATGAGCTGCAGGCCTCGCGCCAGCGACTGGTGACAGCACAGGACACCGAGCGCCGGCGTATCGAGCGCAATCTTCACGACGGTGCGCAGCAGAACCTCGTCGCGCTCAAACTAAAGATCGCGCTGGCCAAGAACCTGGCCGCGAGCGATCCACAAAAAGCGCAGACGGCCCTCGACGAGTTGACGGGCGAGACCAATACCGCCATCGAAACGCTGCGCGAGCTCGCCCGCGGTCTCTATCCGCCGGTCCTCGCGCAGGATGGCCTGGCCGCCGCCATCGAGGCACACGTCCGTCGCATGCCGATATCCGTCGATGTCGTTGCGGGAGCTCTGCCTCGCTATCCCCAGGAGATGGAAGCCAGCGTCTACTTCTGCGTGCTCGAGGCGCTGCAAAACATCGTCAAGCACTCCGGCGCGTCGAAGGCCACCGTTCGGCTCGACGAATCGGATGGCCGTCTTGTGTTTTCGGTCAGCGACGATGGCCACGGGATGGATCCGGCCAAGGCGCGCTCGGGGTCAGGAATGCAGAACATGCGCGATCGCGTCGAGGTCCTGGGCGGGCGGCTGTCGGTTGAGAGCACTCCGGGAAAGGGCACCGTGATCGAGGGTGCCATCCCCACCGGCCATCAGGAGGCTCCTAATGCTGTTGGTCGGGCTTCATTCCAGGCCTGAATCAGTCGATCGGGTTCGAATTTCGATTTCGGAATATAGGCCGCCGCTCCTGATTCTGCTGCTCTCGGCGCATACTCGGCTTCTTCGTATGTCGACAGCAACAGCACGACCACCGTGCCATTCGAGTCTTTCAGGATGCGCCGGGTCGCCTCCAGGCCGTTGATCCCGGGTAGGTTGACATCCATCAGCACCAGGTCGGGGTGCAGCGTCTCGCTGGCGTTGATCGAATCCTCGCCAGTCTCCGATTCTCCGACGACCTCGAAGCCGTCAGTGGCTTCCACCACCGCGCGCGCCGCCGCTCGAAACGGCGCCTGATCGTCGACGATCAGGACCTTCACGGCCATCTTGTTCTCCTGCTGAAAGGATGGCAGATTTTTGCGGGCCGCAAAATGGTGCCAGCACTACCCCCTACGGCAGCCACCTCGACCCGCTGGACTGTCGGTGAAGCCTATTCTGGTGCCGTGGGGATCCGGCTCATTCTGGCCGAGGACAACTACCTGGTCCGCGAGGGCGTCCGGCAGCTCATCGAAGGCCAACCTGACCTGGAAGTCGTCGCCGTTTGCACCGACCTGGACTCACTGCTCAGCTCGGTTGAGCAGCACCAGCCCGACGTTGTCCTGACCGATATCCGGATGCCGCCAACGGGTACCGACGAGGGCATTCGGGCCGCGGAGCGCATTCGCCAGCAACATCCGAAGATCGGCGTCGTGATCTTGAGCCAGTACAGCGATCCGGACTATGCGCTGGCGCTTCTGGAAAAAGGCGCGACCGGCCGAGCTTACCTCCTCAAGGAACGGGTCTCGGATATCGAACAACTAACGATCGCGATTCGCGAAGTCGCGAACGGCGGTTCGGTGATCGACCCGAAGGTCGTCGAGGGCCTGGTGGCCGCCAAGGTTCGCCGGCCGCAATCTCCACTTGCCGAGCTCACGCCCCGCGAGCGCGAGGTGCTCGGGCTGATGGCCGAGGGCAAGAACAACGCCGCCATCGCCAATCGGCTCTTCCTCACCGAGCGGGCGGTGGAGAAGCACATAAATTCGATTTTCTCGAAGCTCGGTCTGAGCGAGGAGAAAGACACGCACCGCCGTGTCCGAGCCGCGCTTCTCTTCCTGTCGGAAGAACCGCAGCGAAAGTGAAGCCGAAAACCCGGACCTGCAACGTGCTCGTCATCGGCTCGGGCAGCGCGGGCTTACGCGCCGCGATCGCGGCCACCGAAGCCGGCGCCGACGTCCTGGTGATCGGAAAGCGACATCGGCTGGATGCCCACACGGTGCTGGCGGCCGGCGGCTTCAATGCCGCGCTCGGCACCCGGGATCCACAAGACCGCTGGAAACAGCATTTCGCCGACACGCTCGTGGAGGGTCATTGTCTCGGCGATCCCCGAATGGTGGAGATCCTGGCACGGGAGGCGCCACGCGGGATCCAGGAGCTGGCCGACTGGGGCTGCCCGTTCGCGCGGATGGAAGACGGTCGCCTCGACCAGCGCTTCTTCGGCGCACATACCTACAGGCGCACCTGCTATGCCGGGGATTACACCGGTCGCGCGGTGCTGTACGCGCTCGCCAACAAGGCGCAAGCCATCGGCGTCCCAGTCATCGAGGATCAGTACGTGTCCCGGCTGCTCATTGCCGACCACACATGCTTCGGGGCCTTCGCCTTCGACCTGGTCTCTGGCGAGCGCACCGTCTTCGAGGCGGACGCCGTCATCCTGGCAACCGGCGGCCATACGCGGCTCTGGCGGCGCAGCTCGTCGCGTCGCGACGAGAACTACGGAGAGGGCATGGCTCTGGCTCTCGAGGCCGGCTGCCGGCTCAAGGACATGGAGCTGGTCCAGTTCCATCCCACCGGCATGGTGGCCCCGGAAGAGGCCGCCGGGACGCTGGTCACTGAAGCGGTTCGTGGCGAAGGTGGACGGCTCTTCAACGCGAAAGGTGAGCGCTTCATGGAACGCTACGACCCTGAGCGGATGGAGCTGAGCGCGCGCGATCGCGTGGCGCTCGCCGTCTACAGGGAGATCATCGAAGGTCGCGGTGGCCCCCACAACGGGGTTCTCCTCGACATCAGCCACCGGGACAAGGCATACATCCTGGAGAAACTTCCGCGCATGTACCGCCAGTTCATCGAATACCAGATGCTGGATATTTCGAAACAGCCGATGGAGGTTGCGCCCACGGCGCACTACTCGATGGGTGGCATCGTCGTCGATCCGTCGACGGCAGCCACGGAGATCACGGGCCTGTATGCGGCCGGCGAATGCACTGCAGGATTGCACGGCGCGAACCGTCTGGGTGGGAACTCGCTGGCGGAGACGGTGGTCTTCGGCCGGCGGGCAGGCGAATCGGCCGCTGCATACGCCGAGGCGTCTGAGGTGCAGCGCCGCTCGCACCGCGCAACGGAGGCCGCCGCTGAGGAGCTCGATCAGTTGATCAAGCCGGGCGACGAGCTGGCGAGGCCGTTGCAGCGCGCGCTGCGCGACTTGATGTGGGAGCATTGCGGCGTCGTTCGGGACGAAGCCCGAGTGCGGGAAGGCCTCAAAAAGCTGGAGGGGCTGAAGCAAGCCGCCAATGGCGTCGACACGATGACGCCTTCGACGACGGTTTGGCGCTTCGAAACGCGTCCGGTGCGATACGT
>CAZRMD010000104.1:0-10175 GCA_964601135.1 uncultured Actinomycetes bacterium
CGACGGCGGCATGGATTTCTTCCTGGGCAATGAAGCCCAGCAGGGCATCTTTCGTCTCATGCACCACATCTACAACAAGGCGAAGCTGACCAAGCATCCCCATCTGATGGACATCGCGATGTGGTTGTTGCAATCGGACAACCTGCATTTGATCCAGTGGTTCTCCAAAGCCGGAAGCCAGGCCGAGGTCTCGGCCTACTTCACGCCAGATGAATGGTGGGAACTCGGTGGGCTCGGAATCCTGCGCGAGCAACAACGCGTCTACGTGAATTTCCTTCGAGCGATGGACGAGTATGTATAGCAGTCCTACGGTGTGCCAGCGGGGCGTAGCTGCGGGACGGTCCCTCGCCTCCTCCGGCTAGCGGCAACGTCGTCGGCTGCGGGACCGCCGCTCCGCTACCCCCCGCTGTCACTCCACATGCGGCCGCGATGAATCGTCTCTATACGATCGGCCATTCCACACGATGCCTGGATGAGCTCGTCGGCCTCCTCCAGGAGCACGGGATTAAACAGCTGGTCGACGTGCGCCATTTCCCGCGGTCGCGACGCAATCAGCAGGTGAACCAGGAGGTCCTGGAACAAGAGCTGCCGGCCCGTGGGATCGCCTATTTCTGGGAGGGCGAGAGCCTCGGCGGATTTCGGACCGGCGGCTACCAGGCCTACATGACGACACCGGCGTTTGCGGAAGGGATTGCGCGCCTGGAGCAACTCGTGGACCAGGCGCCCTCGGCCATCATGTGCGCCGAAATCGTGTGGTTCCGTTGTCACCGCCGGTTCATCGCCCGCGAAATGGCCGCGCGAGGTTACCGAGTAACGCACATCGTCAACCGCGGAAAACCGGGATACGAGGAGCCATTGCCCGCTGGCAGCGTCCCAACCTACAATTCGAACGGAATGATGGGGCGGCGACGTCGGTGAGCGGTGTTCCAGCATCGCTGCCGAGCAGTGACCTCCCCTTAGTGCTCGTTGCCGACGACGATAAAGATGTCCGGACCATGCTCCGGACGCTGCTGGAACTGGATGGCCACGAGGTGCTCGAAGCCAAGGATGGCGACGAAGCCTGGAGACTGTGCAATGAGTCCCGGCCGGCCGTGGTGGTGGCAGACGTCCAGATGCCGGGCATCGACGGGCTGGAACTATGCCGGCGGGTGCGCAAGAGTAAGTACTCCCCGGACATCAAGGTCATCGTCTACACCGCCGGGATGGCCACGGCGGACCAGGCCAGGAACGCCGGCTGCGACGAGTATTTCCTGAAGACGGATCCGCTTCCCCGGCTTCGGGACAAGGTGCGGGAGTACGTGGGTAGTCGCCGGGACGGATCGTCCGACTAAACCCAAACACCCCTCCGCCAGAGGGGAATGAGTTCGAATACGGGCTGAATTGGGGCTCTGCAAGGTCGGATAAAGGGGCTGGTTATACACCAGGGTGCCTGCCTTGCCCGTGCCAACGTTGCCGGCTGTCATCGAATTGTCACTTGTCGCCGTGGCGCTGGGCTCACTGCTGATCCTGCGCCTGGCCCATGGCGCTCTGCCATGGGGTCACCTGATGATCGCCGTCGGCCCCGACGGCCGGCCGATGCGGCCCCGGGTCAAGTGGCATCTGTGGTCGATCAGTCAGGGAGAATCCCCGCGGCTGGCGGCGATCGGCGGCTTCGCCTCGGTGGCCCTGGGGTGCGCCGCCGCCATCGGCGTCGGCCCGCGACTCTTCGCCTCGGTTTTCCGTCCGGTGAACTCGCTCGGGACCACAGGGATGATCTTCATCCTGGCCGTCTCGACCCTACTCATCCCCATCGGGCTGTCGGTGCTGATCCGCGGCATCCTTGACATCGCCGGCCGGCGCTGCTCGATGGTCGGGTTGGTCGTCGGAATGCGCCGCGACAACGCCATCTTCGGACGCACGTACCGGATCGCCGTCCAGGCCGGGGATCGCGCCATGGCGAAGCGGCTCTGGGCTGAGTCCTTCAAGGTCGATCGGGCGACGTTCGAACGACTCAGTCCTGGCGACCGGGTCAGCGTGGAGTATTCGCCCCGCTTGCGCTATGTCTACAACACCGTCGCCGAACTGCAAAAAAAAGCGTCGGTTAGCTAGACTTCATCCCCGTGACGCGACCCCTGCATGTGGCTTTCGTGTGGCACATGCACCAGCCCTACTACAAGGATGATCTTCAGAACACCTTCCTCTTGCCCTGGGTTCGCCTTCGGTGCGCCAAGGACTATTACAAAATGCCGGCGCTGCTCGATGACTATCCAGCGATCAAGCAGACGTTCAACCTGGTCCCGGCACTGGTGGACCAGATCCGGGATTACGCCGAGGGCCGCTTCACCGACGTCTATCTCGATCTTGCCCGCAAGCCGGTCAACGGTCTGACCCCTGAAGAGCGAGCGTTTACGGCCCGCTGGATGACCGAGTCGAGCCAGCTCCGACGGGTGCGCCAATTCCCGCGCTACCTGGAACTGGTTCGCAAACGCGAACATGGCTGGCCGCGCGGCGCGACCGAGCGGGCGAAGTTCTTCTCCGACGGCGAACTGCGTGATCTCCAGGTGTGGTTCAACCTCTCCTGGATCGCGCCCGAGCTGGTCGAGCGCGAGCCAGCAGTCGCCGAGCTCGTCGCAAAAGGACGGGATTTCACAGAAGCCGACAAGGAAGCCGTCTTCCGGGTGCAGCTTGACCAGATCCCGAAGGTGCTTCCGAAATATCGCGAGGTACAGGATCGCGGCCAGGCCGAGCTGATCACCAGCCCCTACTACCACCCGATCCTGCCCTTGATCCAGGACCTCGGCGTCGCGCGCATGGTGCGGTCCGACATTTCCATGCCGCGGCGCAGCTTCGTGCATCCCGAGGACGCGGCCGAGCAGCTCCGCCTCGGCGTTGAGGAGCATCAGCGGGCGTTCGGCGTCGGCCCCCTTGGAATGTGGCCACCCGAGGCCGCCATCTCGGAGGAGGTCGCGGCCATGGCCGCGGAGCAGGGGATCGGCTGGATGGTCAGCGATGAGGGCGTCCTGGCGCGATCGCTGCCCGCGACCCTGAATCGAGACGGTGAAGGACAACTGATGCAGCCCGAGACGCTTTACTCCGCCTATCAACCGACCGGCAGCGCCGGCTCGCTGCAGATCGTTTTCCGCGACGCCCGTCTGTCCAATGCCATCGGTTTCGAATACCAGAACGCCGGTGCCGACGAGGCGGCCAACGACCTGGTCGGCCGCCTGCACGGCATCCAGCAGCGTCAGGGTGAGACGCCGTTGCTGGCGGTGATCGCCCTGGACGGCGAGAACTGCTGGGACTTCTACGACGCGAATGGCAACCCCTTCTTGCATGCGCTCTACGGCCGGCTGAGCCGGGATCCAGAGCTGCAAACGGTGACGGTGTCGCAGTTTCTGTCCGAGTATCCGACGAGCCGGCCGCTCGCCCGGATCCATCCTGGCTCCTGGATCAACGCCGGCTTCGACACCTGGGTGGGCGACCACGAACACAATCTGGCCTGGGAGCGGCTGGCCGACGCTCGCGAGTTCCTCGGTCAGCGCGAGCGCGACGGTGATCCAAAGGGGATCGCGGCCGCGAAGCGGGAGGCGCTGATCGCGGAGGGGAGCGACTGGTTCTGGTGGTTCGGCCGGTCCCATGACTCAGGCATGGATCAGATCTGGGACGGCCTCTTTCGGCTGCACCTGCGCAACATCTATATGTCATTGGGGCAGGACCCGCCGGCTGGGCTGTATCAACCGATCAGCAAAGATGCCGAGGGGCTGGCTTCCAAGCGACCCGATCGCAAGATCACGCCCAGGCTCAACGGGGTGGTCGATGACGACGAGTGGCGGGCGGGTGGATACGTCGATGTGACGGCGATCTTCGGCGCGATGCATCCACCCCGGGGGGCCGTGCGCAGGATCTGGTTTGGTCACGACGACCGCAACCTCTACTTGCGTTTCGACCTGGCCGGCGATGGCGGTGAACCTCGTCCGGTCGAGCTCGAGATGCGCTTCATGGGACACGCCGGACTACCAAGGAGGTTATGGGCCAGGCCTGAGGGTGCCGAATTTGCGCTGGAGCTCAACCGGTCGAATGGCGAAACGCAGCTGCCGTGGACGAGCCGCGCCAGCGCCGGCCCAGCGCTTGCCTTCGCCGTTCCATTCGATGCCCTCCGGTTCGATCCGGGAGAAACCATCGAGATGGTGGCCATCGCCTACGAAGGCGGCGAACCGGTCGAACAATTGCCACCCACGGGGGCGATTGCCGTCCGAGTTCCGGGTGATGCGTTCCAGGGGCGTGAGCAGCGGCCGCTGAAGATTCTGTTGGTCTCCGCCGAAGTTGCGCCCTTCGCGAAAGTCGGTGGCCTGGCGGATGTGGCGGGCGCCTTACCCAAAGCGCTGCGTGCCATGGGTCACGATGTGCGGGTCGTGATGCCAAGGTATGGCAGCATCGACGTCGAAAAATACCGGCTACGCCGCGTGCTGACCGGCCTGGGCGTGCCGCTGGCGCATCAGCCGGTCAATGCCGACGTCCTGGAGGGACGCATCGGCGACGAGGTACCGATCTACTTCATCGAAAACCAGCAATTCTTTGGCCGCGAAGGCATGTACGGCTTCTGGGATGACGACGCCCGCTTCATCTATTTCAGCCGGGCCGCCCTCGAGATGCTGCGACCGCTCGGCTTCCAGCCCGACGTCATCCACGTCAATGACTGGCACACGGCCGTGATTCCCAACTTGCTCGCTCGCCTCTATGCCAGCGATCCGTTTTACGCCGACATGGCCACCGTGCTCACGATTCACAACCTCGCCTTTCAGGGCGTGTTCGGCTATGGGACGCTGCACCTGGCCGAGCTGGAGCCGTGGGGGTTGATCAGACCGGGCATGGCCGGGCTCGATGACATCGTCAATCTGCTTGGGCGCGGGCTGTACTTCTCCGACGTCGTCAACACCGTCAGCAACCGCTATGCCGAGGAGATCCTGACGCCTGAGTACGGGGAAAAAATGGATCCACTCCTGCGGGTGTTCAAGAGCAAGCTCTACGGCATCATCAACGGCATCGATTACGACGTCTTCAACCCAAGGGCCGATGCGTCGCTTGCTGCGCGCTACGACATTGGCACGATCGATAAGAAGGTCGAGAACAAACTGGCATTGCAGAAAGAGGTCGGGCTGCCGCAGGATGCCTCGATCCCGGTGATCGGATTGATTTCGCGCCTCTATGACCAGAAGGGACTCGACCTCATCGCCAACATCATGTGGGGCCTGATGCGGCTCAACCTGCAGCTCGTCGTGCTCGGCGCCGGCGATGGCCGGTACGAGGAAATGTTCCGGAACAGCGCCCGTGACAATCCGTTGAAGGTGTCGGCCACCATCGGCTTCAAGCCAGTACTGGCCCAGCACATCTATGCAGGTGCGGATATGTTCTTGATGCCATCGCGCTTCGAACCCTGCGGCCTGGGCCAGCTGATCAGCGTGCGTTACGGGACGATCCCGATCGTCCGCGCCACGGGCGGATTGGCGGACACCATCCAGGACTGGGACCCGGTCACCCAAACCGGGAACGGTTTCGTCTTCACGGCCTACGACCACTGGGATCTTTATGCCCAGGTCGTGCGCGCGCTCGAGACCTATCGGCAACCCGCGCTGTGGCGCCGTTTGCAGGCGAATGCCATGTCGACCGACGTCAGCTGGGCCAACTCCGCCGAGCAATACATCAACCTCTATCGGATGGCGATGGCGCGACACGCCGAGGCCCTCGAGTACGTCGCGGCGCCAGCCAGCCCATCGGGCTGGTAAGCGCGCAGCCGCATCCTTCTAATACAGCCTAATCGCGCTTAATGGAGGCCAATAGTCTCAGCGCAACTCTAATAGACACTAATATTTGGCCCGATTTCTTGAACTCTTCACAGCGGTTGATGCATGATTACGGCGATTCGGCGGCGAGCCAGCACGGACGGCGACCCATCTTTGCCCTGGAAGGGAGGTAAGAGACCTATATGGATCAATCTGTCGGAAAGCGGCGATGGTTACGAGTATCCACGGTTCTGGCGGCGACCGCGGTGTTCGTCGCGGCCTGCGGAAGCACGACAACCGGCGGCGGTGAAACCGCAAAGAATGGCGGCACCTTTATCTGGGCGCTCGATGCTGATTCCCAGAGCATGAACCCATTCGTTGCCGGCGACGTCCCGTCAGTGCGCGCGAATGGGTTCATCTTCCCGAACCTTTATCAGGCGGACAAGAATCTCAACGTCGTGCCTGACTTCGCGGACGGCATGCCGTCGATCTCGAGTGACGGAACCGTGTGGACCGTGAAGTTGAAGACCAACGGCAAGTGGAGCGATGGCACGCCGATCACCGCCGATGACGTGGTATCGACCGTCAACCTCCAGAATGATCCGAACCTCGACACGGATGCCGCCTTCGATTGGAGCAAGCTGAAAAAGGTCGAGGCGGTCGACCAGCACACCGTGAAATTCACCCTCACCGAGCCGTTCGCGCCGCTCCTGGCGAACAATCTGCTGACTTTTATCGCTCCCAAGGAGGTCTACGGCAAGATCGATCCGGCGAAGCAGCGGACCGATCCGGTCGCGCTCAACCCGACGGTCACAGGCGGACCCTACAAGTTCGACAAGCGGGTCCCGGGGCAGGAGATCGACTTCTCCGCCAACACCAACTACTACAATGGCCGGCCGCATTTCGACAAGGTCATCGCTAAGGTCATCACCGACGCCACCGCCGCCACCAACGCGCTCATCAACGGTGACGTCGAGTGGCACCCATCCCTTGGGGAAGGCGGGGCTGGCGCGGTCAGCAAGGCAAAGCAATCGAGCAACGTTCAGGTCCACACATACCAGGACCTCGGCTACATCGACTTCCGTATGAACGAGCGCAAGGGGCACCTCTTCGACAAGCTGGAGACCCGCCAGGCGCTCGCATCCGTCCTGGACAAGCCCTCGATTGTGCAGGCCGCCACCCAGGGCGCCGGCGCCCCGCTGTGGGGTGACATCGTACCCGCCTCGTGGGCCTACGACGCCGGGTCGGTCGTCAAGTACCCGGTCGACCTCAACAAGGCCAAGCAGTACATGCAGACGGCCGGCTGGACAATCGGCGCCGACGGGGTCGCCACCCGGACGCTGGCCGATGGCTGCTCAGCGTGCGATCCTAAGGTCGCCCCCGGCGGAAAGCAGAAGTTCGTCGCCAAGATCCGCGTACGGGCCGGCAAGCCGGACCGGCTGAAGGCGGCCGAGATCATCGCGGACCAGCTGAAGCAGATCGGGATGCAACTCACGCCCGATCCCGTCGACTTCAAGGTGTTCTACAAGCCGATCCGGGCGGCGAACTTCGAATGCTTTATCGCCGGGTTTGGCCTGTCGGTAGATCCGGACGACTACGTCCTCGCCTCGTCCAGCCAGCTGACCCCAGAACACAAGACCGGAAACAACTGGACCGGCTACGTGGACCCGGAGCTCGATTCGTTGATCGACCAGGAGCGAAGCACGGTCAAGAGTACCGATGCCGCCACGAAAGCGGCCCGTAAGGAAATCTTCAACAAGATCGAGAAGATCATCAGTGGCAACCTGCAGACCTACATGCTGTGGGCAGATGTGTCGTCGATGGGATGGACGACCAATGTCGGCGGCGTCCAAGCCGGCAACGGCGACAACGTGATCTACGTCGACGACGCCCGGAACACGCAGGTGTTGGCGCAGTGGTACTCGAAGAACGGGAAATAGATAGCTAGACCACGCCCGAGCGACCGGGAGGCGGCTTGCCCGCCTCCCGGGCTCCGGGCTGGCGGACCAATCGAGTCTTGGTTATGCTGTAACCAAAGCTAGGAAGAGGCGGGCGGTTCCTCAGTTGAGTCCAAAAACGTTCTCATAGGATGAAGCCGTGACCTTCTATGTGATCCGCCGGGTCGCGATCGGCATCCTCCTTCTCCTCATCATGTCGGCGATGTTCTTTACCCTCACCCGGGTCACCCCGGGGGCACCGATTCAAGTTGGCGAGAATCCACGAATCCACCAGGAACAGATCAACTTGCGCCTTCATCGGCTCGGCCTGACGGATGAAAACGGCAAGGACTATCCGATCCCGCAGCAGTACATCCTCTACCTGGGTGCCCTGCTCCACGGCGACCTGGGCGACTCCTACCAGTACAACGTCTCGGTGACGACCTTGCTCCTGCAGCGTTTGCCGAACTCGGTGTTACTGCTGGGGACCGCGTTGCTCGTGGCACTGGCTATCGGGATCCCGCTCGGGATCTTTGCCGCGACCCGCCAATACTCCAAAGTCGATATGACCACCTCCGTGGTTTCGTACGTCGGCGTGTCGATTCCAAGCTTCGTCCTTGGCATCTATCTGTTGCTGATCTTTGCCGTCTTCTTGAAACAGTCGCCCCTTCACTGGGGCTTTCCACTGTTCGGGATGCACACCGGTGGCGTGGACGACCCCCTCGACCTGCTCTACCATATGGTGCTTCCGGTGACGTCGCTGGCCATCCTGCAGATCGCCATCTTCAGTCGATTCATGCGGGCCAGCATGCTGGAGGTTCTCCACCAGGACTACGTCCGCACGGCTCGGGCTAAGGGGCTCTCGGTCGAGAAGGTGAACTACAAGCACGCGCTTCGCAACGCGATCCTGCCGATCATCACCCTGGTCGCGATCGCGATTCCGCAGATCGTCAACGGCGCCATCATCACCGAGGGGATCTTCAGCTGGCCGGGCACCGGGCAGCTCGCCTTCCAGGCCGTCGTCGATCGCGACTATCCCGTGATCCTTGGGGTCGTCATGCTGGTGGCGGCCGGAACCGTGGTCTTCAACCTGATCGCCGACGTGCTGTACGCCGTGGCCGATCCGAGGATCAGATACTGATGGCTCAGGTTCCAGAGGTCCCCATCGGGCCGGCGGCGGGCGGCCTTCCGGGGACAACGCCGGACCAGCTCTCGGTCGAGACATCCGTCCAGCAGGAGCGCGAACTCGCGCAGCCCGGCGTCAAGGCGGACGAGCTTGCCGAAGCCCCCGAGCTGGGCTTCTGGCGGCTGGCCGTCATTCGTTTTTTGCACCACCGAGTCGCTACCGGAGCTCTGATCGTCCTGGGAATCATCGTCCTAGCCGCAGTCGTGTTTCCAATCATCACCGGCAACCTCTATGCGACCCAGGACTATCGGCACCCATACAAGCCGCCATTTCAAAGCCTTCAACACCTTTTGGGGACGGATGATCTGGGCCGCGACGAACTGGCGCGCCTCCTGCGCGGGGCCCGGGTCTCCCTCGAGGTCGGCGTGCTGGCAGTGGTCGGCTACCTGGTCATCGGTGGGACGCTCGGGGCGCTCGCCGGCTACTACGGTGGCTGGCTGGACAACGCGTTGATGCGCTTCACCGACATCATCATCTCGGCACCCTTCCTGCTCGTCGTCATCGCCGTGACCGCCGCGACCGGCGGGGTTCGGCTGACGACCGTCATCATTGTCATCGCGGCCACCGGCTGGTTCGAGATCGGCCGCCTGATGCGGGCGCAGTTTCTCACGCTTCGAGAACAGGAATTCGTCCAGGCGGCTCGAGCGCTTGGCGCTTCGAACTCCAGGATCATCATCCGGCACATCCTGCCGAATGCGCTCGCGCCGATCATCGTTTCCGCCACCCTGGGCGTCTCTAGCATAATCCTGCTCGAAGCCGCGCTGGGCTTTCTCGGTTACAGCATTCCCCCGCCGGAGCCAAGCTGGGGAAACATGCTGCAGCAATTCGAGACCTATCTCCTCGAGGACAAGGCGTATCTCGTGATCTTTCCCGCCAGCGCGCTGGTCATCACCGCGCTTTGTATCAACCTGGTCGGCGACGGGATCCGGGATGCCCTGGACCCGCGGCAGCGGTGAACGAACTTCTCAAGGTTGAGGACCTTCATACCCAGTTCCACGTTCACGGCGGGACGGTCAAGGCGGTCGACGGCGTCAACCTGACGATCCGGCCGAAGGAGACAGTCGGACTGGTCGGCGAATCCGGGTCGGGAAAAAGCATCACGGCGCTCTCCATCATGCGGCTGCTGGAGAAGAATGGACGGATCACCAGGGGCCACGTGTGGCTGCAGGACCGAGACCTGGTGGCGCTCTCCGATGAGGAGATGCAGGATGTCAGGGGTAATGACATCTCGATGATTTTCCAGGAGCCGATGACCGCCCTGAACCCCGTCTACACCTGTGGAGACCAGATCGC
>CAZRMD010000105.1:0-10174 GCA_964601135.1 uncultured Actinomycetes bacterium
TCCACGTCGACCTGCGGAGAGAGCCCGTCGTTGTTGCATCCAACGGCCAGCACACCGCCCTTGCCAACGTCGGAGGTGTCCATGTGTGGCAAGTCCGAACAGCCACTCGAGACGGCGCTTGCCGCCGGGAGCTCGGTGACAATCAGCTCGGATCCCGGCGTCAGCGTCGCCGGCGTCCAGCCGGAAAAGGTGCAGCTGTCGATGCGGACCGCAGCAACCTTCGCCGTGACGGTGCTGTTCGAGTTGTTGATGATGCGGATGGCGCCGGCGTCATACTGGCAGTCGGCCGGCAGGCAGCCCTGAAAAATGGTCGCGTACGACCCGTACCAGGGAGTGGGAAAGCTCGCGGGTTCATGCCGAGCGTTGTCGGCGTAGCCAACCCAGACTCCGATCCCGCCGCTGGCTGATGCTGGGGTCGCTCCGGTGATCGCGGAGCCGAGGGCCAGGGTGGCCAGGGCAGCCAGCACTGTCAACTTAGACCAACCGCTTGCGTGCCGCGTCGCGTCTCCCACCGAGTCCCTCCCGGTCGCGATCTGCCTGCGTTTGTAACGCCGGTCGTAGGGGTGCTCTTCCGTGACGCCGAACACGGCTCGACCACGGACTGTAGCGGGGAGTCGCGCCAGAGTGACGAGGAAGCTCAAACTATTACGGACGAGTTCGAAAAGCCGATAGTGGCGCGGTTTGTTTGCCGGGCGTGCGGTCGCTAGGATATGCGGCGTCGGCGCTCGCTCGAATCATTCTTGGGAGGCAATCCGGGATCTTTCACCAACGGCTGGCGATGGCTGGTCTCATCGCGCTGGCCGCTTCGACATCGCTCAACGCGCAGGCGGCGCCCGGATCGAGCCAGCGCCTCGCGCATGCGAACCTGACCCCGGGTCTGCAGCACGCGGTCAAGCTTGGACATAGCGATCCGAACCGTGTGCTGACCATCGCGGTCAGCCTTGGGCTTCAGCGCCGCACGGCGCTCGATGCCTTCATCGGCCACGCAAGCGACCGCCACTCCCCCGCCTACGGCCACTACATAAACCCCGCGCAGTTCGCCAGCCTCTATGGGCCGGGCGCGTCCGCGGTCCAGCAGGTCGCCGATTATCTGCGTGGGCGCGGCCTGGCGGTGACGTCCATCAGCGCGAACCGCACCATCATCGATGCGACGGGACCGGTGAGCGCGGTCGAGGCTGCCTTCGGCGTGACGATCTTCGATTGGCACGATCCTCAACTGAATCGCGATTTCTTCGGCACTGACGCCCAGCCATCATTGCCGACTTCGATCGCGCCCCTGGTTGTCGGCGTGATGGGGTTGAACAACCATTACCCGCTGCGCCGGCTCGGAGCGCATGATCCCCCCCTTAGCCCGACTCCCATCGCCGGCGCCTATACGCCGGTACAGCTCAAGACGGCCTACGACTTCACGTCGCTAGGGCCTGCCCAAGACGGTCGCGGACAGGCCCTCGGCCTGTTCGAGATGGACGGCTTCAACCAGGCGAATGTCGACTACTACGACAACTATTACT
Source organism: uncultured Actinomycetes bacterium (assembly GCA_964601135.1). Taxonomy (GTDB): domain Bacteria; phylum Chloroflexota; class Dormibacteria; order CF-121; family CF-121; genus CF-13. Next base: position 1,512 of record CAZRMD010000105.1, read on the forward strand.
ACGGCCACACCATGCCTGCAGTCACCGTTCACCTGGTTGACGGTGTCAGCGGCACACCGATGACGACGGGACAAATCGAAGTTGAGCTGGACATTGAAGTCATGCATGCCTTCGCGCCGGGAGCCTCCGTCACGGTTTGGGAAGGTCCGAACAGCGAACCGGGCTTCGTCGTTATCGCCAACGCGATGGTCACCGCCGATTCGACGCCGGTCAACTCGATCAGCTGGGGCGACTGTGAGCCGCAGGTCATGGCCTCGAACATGACCACGATCGATGGCATCTTCGCCCAGGCCGCGGCCCAGGGTCAGACGTTCTTCGCCTCTTCGGGCGACAACGGGCCCTATGACTGCAACCAGGATCCGGCGCCGGTCTGTTGCACCACCAATCTCAATGTCGACTATCCAGCCAGCGATCCGTATGTCACCGGGGTCGGCGGCACGTCGCTGCAGTTGAACGCCAACAACACCTATAAGTCGGAGTCTGCCTGGTTCAACACCACCCCGAACCCACCTCTGGGCAGCGGTGGCGGAGTCTCGACGATGTTCTCGAAACCCGCCTGGCAGGCCGGCCCGGGCGTCAACAAGCCAGGGATCAATACCACCAACAACTGTTTCATGCCGACGGCCAACAGCCTCTGTCGACAGGTGCCGGATGTCGCGCTGGACGCGGACCCGAACACGGGTATATCCATCTACACGACCGACCGCAACGCGTCGGCTCCGCCAACCACCGGATGGATGATGCTCGGTGGTACCAGTGCCGCTGCTCCGGGCTGGGCCGCGCTGGCCGCGATCTATAACCAGTACGCGGCGAATCCGGTGACGCGCGGCGGCCGGCTTGGTTTTGCCAATCCGTCCCTCTATGACCTGGCGTCGAGTACCGAGCCAGCGTCACCCTTTCACGACATCACGACCGGAAGCAATCCCTATGCGGCGTATGGCCCGACGCCGGCCTGGGATTATTCGACCGGCTGGGGCAGCCCCGACGCGGGCAACCTGATCCCGGAACTGTTGGCAATCAATTTCCCGCTCCGCCCGTGGGTGCCCGTGGCGCAGGCTGAGAACACCGGCGCTCCGCCACCAAAGCCTCGCACGGGATGGTTCAGTGTTCCGCGCCAACACGCGGTCGCGCTGAACGCGGCGCTGGGCACCCCTGCACCGGCGGCCACTGCCGCAACCGCCACCCCTCGGGACTCTTCTCCCACGACGTCTGTCTCCCTCCGCCTCGCGGTAAGCGTCGGCAAAGGGGTATCAACCTGGGCCGCCTGGTTCGTTCCACGAGCGATCGAGCGGCTGATGCGCTTCCTCAGCTAACGATCTGACCGCTCACGGCGATGGCGCCGAGCCCGTTCTGGCTGATGATCGGGTTCTCTTCCAGCGAGCTGCCGGCCCAGTCCGCATCGGATAGGAACGAGAGGCCGGCCCCTGCATTGGCGGCGAACTGACCGCGGATCACGCGAACGGCGCTGGACCCGTTATTGACGAGCCCGCTCTGATTGCCGATTGATACGCAATCCATCACCTGGACATCGTGCGACTGATAGATGTAGACCCCGTCGCCGCGGTTGCCGATGCCTTTCCCGCCGGCGCGACAGTTGATGTAGCTGACGCTTTCTGACTGCTCGCAATTCAATCCACGCTGGTTGTTGAGCGACCCGTGGCAGTCCCGGTACTGGATCCGGCTGCTCAGATAAGACGAAAAGCCCATCCACTTTCCTGACCCGATCGCCTGGCACCGCTGGTAGTTGATGGCGGTCGACCTGGTCGCGCCGAAGCCGCTTCCAGATGACGATCCGATCCCATCCTGGACGGCCTGGCAATCGCGGTAGGTGTTGCGCAGCGAGTCGTAGCTGTCGTAGCAGGTTCCCTCCCCCTGCGGCGTGCCTTTGATACTGGCGACACGGATACGAACGAGGTGCACCGCGTCGGTGTTCACATTGCTGATGCCGACCATCGAGAGCGCATCTGGCTGCTGACCGGCGTTGCCCTCGACGCTGAGATCCTGCAGCAGGACATCCGAGACGACGGTCTGCCGGTCGGCGGAGTGCCCCGAGATGATGCGCGTCTGATCGGGCAGTCCCGGCCGGCCAACCAGGACGGTGACATGCCGACCAGCCCCGACCAGAGAGACGCCCGAGTAGTAATCGAGCAGGTAGTAACGGATGCCGGTTTGCTCCTTCAGGTCGCCAAGCAAATACGTGCCCGGTGGCAGGAACACGATGCCGCGGCCCGCGGCGGCTGCATCATCGATGGCCGCCTGGATGGCCGGCGCATCATCGGTGACACCGTCGCCTTTCGCGTAGTAGGGGAATTCCTTGACGTTGAACATCGGGACGGAGATCGTGCCGCGTCCAATGACCGACGGGCGTTGGAAGGTCGCTTCGATGGCGGGCGAATCGGCATTGACGATCCAGGCCCGTGGCGTTGACGACTGGGCGCTCGCCGTCACCAAGCCCGTCAGATGCTCACCGATCAGCGGCGACCACATTGCGGCACCCACACCGGCAATTCCCAGTGACCCTGCGCGACCCAGGAACTCGCGTCGAGATAGATCGTGACGGGCGTCCCCTCTCCGTGCCCCCACGACTCCAACATAGAAATCGCCGGTTGACCACGGTGTCGAGAACGGTCGCTATGCGGTGACAAATCCGAATCTCCGTCCCCCTTGTGGGGAGCGGTTCCGAATCTCCCTCCCCCTTGTGGGGAGGGTTGGGGAGGGGGTTATGTCAACTGCACTTCCGATCGATCGCCGAGCATGAATCGCAGTGCTTTCGGCATGGCATCCGTTCGCCGGATGACGACCTCTTTCCCGATCAGGCTGTCCTCGATCTTGCCGGCGACATCGAGGATCTTGCTGTTCTCGAGCACGATCGAGTGTTCCAGCTCGCTGCTACGGATCTCACAGCCATGATACACGGAGGTAAAGGGCCCGATGTACGAGTTGATGATCCGGCTGCGCTCGCCGATGATCGCCGGACCGCGGATCACGCTGTTGCGGACCTCGGCGCCCGCCTCGATGATGACCTTGCCCACCAGCTTCGAATCGGCGTCGACGCTGCCCGCGCACGACTCCTTGATGCCGTCCAGCACGAAGCGATTCGCCTCGAGCATGTCCTCGAGGCGGCCGGTGTCCTTCCACCAGCCGTTGATCACGTGCGGTTCGACATTGGCGCCCTGGTCGAGCAGCCACTGGATGGCATCGGTGATCTCGAGCTCTCCGCGCTCGGACGGCTTGATCGCGTCCACCGCCTGAAAGATCCGTGGCGTGAAGAGGTAAACACCGACCAGAACGAGATCTGACTTCGGTTTGTCGGGTTTCTCCTCCAGCCGGCGGACGCGCCCGTCCTCGAGCTCGGCAACCCCGAAGAGCTCGGGATGCTCCACCTTCGCGAGCAACACCATGCTGTCTGGATGCCGCTGCTCGAAGCGCTGGACGAAGCTGACCACCCCGTCGCGCACCAGGTTGTCGCCCAGGTACATCACGAAGTTGTCCTTCCCCAGGAACGGCTGGGCGATCTGGACCGCGTGAGCCAGGCCGAGCGGGGCGTCCTGCTTGATGTAGGTGACGCGCGCCCCCCAGCGGCTGCCATCGCCGACCGCGCTGCGGATCTCGTCCTCGGTGTCGCCCACGATGATGCCGATATCGGTGATCCGCGCCGCCACCAGCGCCTCGAGACCGTAATAGAGGATGGGCTTGTTGGCGATCGGCACCAGCTGCTTGGCGCTCGTATGGGTGATGGGGCGAAGCCGCGTGCCTTTCCCGCCGCTGAGGATCAGTCCTTTCAGCTGCGACCGCCCTCGCCGATGGCCGACCCTGACATGCGCTCCACCTGTCCGTATTCTCGAACAACCTTCGCCAGCCCTTCGCGCGGCGTCGTGGTCGGGCTCCATCCCAGCAGGCCGCGAATCCGCCGGATGTCCGCGACGAAGTCGCCGGTCTCCACGCTGGCGGCCTCGCGTGGCCAGGGGACGTGTTCGATCCGGCCGCTGCCGGCGGCCTCGACGATCGCCTGCGCCGCATCCCGGATCGACAGCCCGCTGCCGCTGCCGACGTTGAAGACCTGGCCATCGGCGTTGGGGTCGGCACCTGCCAGCAGCAGGGCATGCACGACGTCCTCGGCGCTGACGTAATCGCGAACCTGGCGGCCATCGCCAAAGACCTCGAGCGTCTGGCCGGTGACGGCCCGATGGATGAACCAGTTGATGATCCCGTAGCGGTTCTCACCCAGCCGTTGATATCGGCCGTAGGGATTGGTGATGCGCAGGATCGCGGTCTTCATGCCATACAACGCGCGATAGAGCAGGTGATAATGCTCGGCCGCCAGCTTGTGGATGCCGTAGATCGACAGCGGGCCGGTCAGCGCTTTCTCGGATACCGGCAGCTGATCCGTTGGCCGGTAGACGAGCCGCGAACTGGAGAAGACCACCGTCGGTCGAGGCTGTAGGTTGCGGCAGACCTCGAGCAGCGTCAGCTGCGCCCGAAGATTGATATCGAGATCCTCGAACGGCTCGAGGTTGCTGGTGGCGGAGCCGGAATGCGCCGCCAGGTTGAAGACGACATCGACGCCTTCCATGGCGGCCTCGACCAGGGCGCGATCGCGCAGATCGCCCTGGAAATGCTTGACCCCTTCGGTGAGCCCTGCGACAGTCTTTGGGTCGGGAAGTGGACCGCGGCTCAGCGTGCGAAGCTCGAGCGCCTTGCCGGGCAACGCGGCAACGAGGTTGAGGCCGAGAAAGCCGCTGCCGCCAGTGATCAGGACGCGCCGAGCCGCATATGGTCGGCATGCCTCTGCGAGCATCACCTCGCAAGCATAGGGACCCGCGCCCCTTTCCCTCCCCCGTATCGCGGGGGAGGGTCAGGGTGGGGGCTTTTTTACCGCAGGTAACCCTGCACGTCGAAGAGGAAGTTGGTCGAGCCGTTCTGGCTGACGAACACGGTGACTTTTCCGTTCGAGCCCAGTGCAACCATGGCATGGTTGGATAGCGCCGAGACGCCCCTGGTGTAGTTCAGGGTGTTGACCTGGCCCAGGGCGGTCCCGCTCGGATACATGTTGAGAAAGCCGTCCGCGGCGGGACTGAGCGCCGTCAGGTTACCGAAGACGCCGATCGCGTCCGCGGGTATGCCGTTCACGCCCGCGATCTGGATATCGGTAAAACTGCCGGCGGGCCGAGCGTTTGGCCGGCTGTCATAGATGCGGAACGGCGTAATTGGAATCGGCGTGTTCATCCGGCGCCAGTCGCCGGCAGGCGTCGACAGCCAGAGCGCGCCATTCACGTCGCGAGCCTGCTCGAAGTTGTAGACCGGCGCGGGGGGCGGTCCGGCAATCTTGTTGCCGTTGCTGTCCGTGATCGAGACCTGGGCGATATAGCCGGCTCCAAAGGCTGCCAGGTCCGTCGAGCCGGAGCCCACGACGCCAATCCCGTTGTCCGACGAACCGGAGACTCCAGCGCTGTACGCCAGGAGCGTTCCGGCACTTACGTCGCTGAGATCCAGGTGAGCCCAGCCATCGACGCCCTCGGAGACGTGGAGGCCGGCGTCATTCACTGGTCCGCCAACGCCCTGGACGGGTGCGAGACCCGGGTACACCGGAGTCGTCGTGACAGGCGGCCCCGGATTGGTCACGGTTGGAAAGACGCCATAGGGAGCAACCGCCAGCAGAAGCGGCATGCTGATCGGTTGATCAACGGCGCCCTGGTGGCTGTGGGCATTGGGGTTCGCCGGGAAGTTGGCCCCGGTCGGAAGTCCTTGCCCCTCGATTTGGACCAACGGCGACGGTGTGGTGACGGTGGGGGTCAGCGTCGGACCCAGATGCGTGGTCGCGTTCGAGTCGTTGTTTCCGGCGGACGCGTCGTGACCCAAAACGACCGGGTTACCCGCCGTGGCCCCGGCGCCGATTGGTCGGAGAACCACAGCGCCCGCTGCACCTGCCGCCATCGCGCCGGCGAGTTTCAGCAAATCGCGGCGGCTGTTGACCTGCACGACCGCGTTGCCATTATCATCTCGGCCCTCGAGCATCTGCAGCCGCGAGGTCAGCTCGACAAGCTTTTCTTGCAGCCCAGATATCTCTTCGCGAAGCGCTTTCTCCTTGCCGTTACCGTTCTTCACTGCGTCCTCCTCGGATGCTCAAACCATCTTGTCTTGGCGGCTGGCCTTTGCTTGATCGCCTCGACGGCCTTTGCTCGGGCCGCTTCGCGGACTCGTTCGATAAGCGGACGGGTCAGGTGCTGTCCGCGCTGGACCTTTGCGCCGTCGCGCCGGGGCACCTGATACCAGCGTTTCTGCTTCATGGTTCCTCCTTTGAGGGTGTTGACGTGAGCTCAGAACCGTGGCAAGCCACGCCGGTTGATCCCCCAGTGTCGCTCTTCGCTCTTGCGCCGGAATTCTACCCGTCCGTCAAGGCTAAGTCCACACTGGCCGGGGGAAACCCCGAATACAGATTGGTATCCTTGACCCGGTAATTACAGGTACCCCATCCCCGATCCTTCGGAACGCCTCAAACGCTCGCATCGCACTGAAGCGCGGCTCGCGTGGGCCGGCGGGCCCGACGAGGGGGAGGGAGTGGGCAATCTAAGGAGGCACTCGGATGGCCGTCACCACGCAAGCACGTCCTGAATCTCGGCCCGCAACCCAGAAGAAGTGGGTGTACCTCTTCGAGGAAGGGAACAAGGACATGCGGGACCTGCTCGGGGGCAAGGGCGCGGGCGTCGCCGAGATGACGCGGGCCGGCCTGCCAGTGCCGCCAGGATTCACCATCACCACCGAGGCCTGCAACGCCTACTACGCATCGGGCAAGGAATTTCCCGAGGGCATGTGGCAGCAGGCGCTCGAGGCGCTGCACCAGGTCGAGGAGAAGGCCGGCAAGAAGCTCGGCGACGTCAACAACCCGCTGCTGGTTTCCGTACGCTCGGGGGCCAAGTTCTCGATGCCCGGAATGATGGATACGGTTCTCAACCTCGGGCTCAATCCCAACACCCTCGAAGGGCTGGCCAAGCTCACCAACGATCGCCGCTTCGCGCTGGACGCCTACCGGCGCTTCATCCAGATGTTTGGAAAGATCGTGCTCGGCATCGACGCCGAGAAATTCGAGAAGCGACTCGAGGCGGCGAAGGAAAAGGCGAAGGTCAAGACCGATCCGGAGCTGAAGCCGGAGCAGCTCGAGAAGCTGGTCAAAGAGTTCAAGGACATCGTCCAGAAAGAGAGCGGGAAGCCCTTTCCGGATGAGCCGCTCGAGCAGATGCGCGCCGCGATCGAGGCGGTGTTCTCCTCCTGGAACAACAAGCGCGCCATCGACTACCGCAACTTCAACAAGATCCCGCACGACCTCGGGACGGCGGTCAACGTCCAGACGATGGTCTTCGGCAACATGGGCAACGACTCGGGAACGGGCGTCGCCTTCACGCGCGACCCCAACACCGGCGAAAAAGTTCTCTACGGCGACTATCTCGCGAACGCCCAGGGCGAGGACGTGGTGGCCGGGATCCGCACGCCCCAGCCGATCTCTTCACTGAAGAAGCAGCTGCCGGACGTTTATCGCGAGTTCGAGACCAACGCCGAGCGGTTGGAGAAGCACTATCGCGACGTCCAGGACCTGGAGTTCACGGTCGAGAAGCGAAAGCTCTGGATGCTGCAGACCCGGTCGGCGAAGCGCACCGCGCAGGCCGCGGTCAAGATCGCGGTCGATATGGTCAACGAAAAGCTGATCTCCGAGGACGAGGCCGTCCAGCGGGTGGAGCCGACGCACGTCGACCAGTTGCTGCATCCGCGGATCGATCCCAAAGCCAAGCCGAAAGTGATCGCCAAAGGAATCGACGCCTCACCGGGCGCCGCCAGCGGCAAGGCGGTCTTCGACGCGGATCGGGCCGAGGAGCGCGGCAAGAAAGGCGAAGCCGTCATCCTGGTGCGGATCGAGACCAATCCCGATGACGTCCACGGGATGATCGCGGCCAAGGGCGTGCTGACCGCGCGCGGCGGAAAGACCAGTCACGCGGCCGTCGTGGCACGCGGCATGGGCAAGCCTTGCGTCGCGGGCGCCGAGGCGCTGAAGATCGACCTGGACAAGCGCGTCTTCTCGGTCAACGGCACCAAGGTCAAAGAAGGCGACCTGATCACCATCAATGGTTCGACCGGGGAGGTGATCCTCGGATCGGTTCCGATGATCGAGCCGGCCATCAACAAGGATCTGAACCAGCTGCTGACCTGGGCCGACGCACGGCGCCGGCTCGGCGTCTGGGCGAATGCCGATTACCCGCGCGACGCGAAGGTAGCGCGAGCCTACGGCGCGCAGGGCATCGGGCTCTGCCGCACCGAGCACATGTTCATGGAGCAGGAGCGCCTGCCCATCGTGCAGAAGATGATCCTCTCCGAGGACGAGAAGGAGCGCCGTCAGTGGCTGAGCAAGCTGCTGCCGTTCCAGCGGTCCGACTTCGTCGGCATCTTCAAGGAGATGCACGGCCTGCCGGTCATCATCCGGCTGATCGATCCGCCGCTGCACGAGTTCCTGCCCAACTACGACGAGCAGCTGGTCAAGGTCACGACCATGCGGCTGAAGAAGGCGCCGAAAAAGAAGCTGGAGGCCGAGGAAGCGCTGCTCAAGGCGATCGAGGGCATGCGCGAGCAGAACCCGATGCTCGGCCTGCGTGGCATCCGGCTCGGCCTGCTCTATC
>CAZRMD010000106.1:0-4170 GCA_964601135.1 uncultured Actinomycetes bacterium
TACGAACACGTTCGCCCACGCCGAGTGTTCGTTCGCGCGGCTCGTCCAGCGGGCTTTCGGGCGGCTCGTTCGTTATCGGGACGATGCTCCGCCTTTGGGGTAGTGCGGCCGATTGGGTCGCCTCCCGAATCGCCTTCCTGATCAGCTTCCCGTTGCTGCTGGTCTGTCCCATCCTGCTGACGATCGACCTCGGCAAGCCGCTGGATTTCTGGCACATGCTGATCGACACGGGTCCTGCGGGAGGTCTGGCCTTCAAGGCCTGGTCGCCCATGTCGTTGGGAGCCTGGGGCCTGCTGATCTTCGGCTTCTTCTCCTTTGTCATGTTCCTGGTTGCCCTCGGTGAGGGTGGCTACGTTCGTGCCAGCGCCATCCAGCGGCTAGCCCGCTTGCCGCTCGCCGTGTTTGGCATCGTGTTCATGGTCATCGGCGCGATCTTCGGCATCTTCATCGCTGCCTATACCGGCGTGTTGCTCGCCGTCAGCAACCAGCCCGTTTGGAGCGATACCTGGTCACTGGGTGGGCTGTTCCTCGCATCGGGGTTGAGCGGAGCCGCCGCCACCATCTTGCTCTTCAGCCACCGGCATCGCGAGGCAACGATATCTGACCCGAAATTGGTGGAGGCTGATCGCTACTTCATCATCCTCGAGCTCCTTCTGATCGTTCTGTTCTTGATCGGGCTCGGCGGGTTGGCGTCCAAGACTCTTGGCGGTGGCTGGATCATCCTCTGGCTGGTGGTCCTCGTCGGCACGCTGGTCCCGCTCGCTGTTCACTGGCGGTCGGCCTGGATGCGTCAGGTGTCGCCAATAGTGACCACCATCCTGGTGCTGATCGGTGTGCTCGCGCTGCGAGCCGTGATCATCTTCAGCGCCCAGGCCTGAATGAAGGTCGGCGTCCTCTTCCCTTCCCGGTTCGAGCATCCGGGTGAGTTCCTCGCGGACGCCCGAGCGATGGAAGCCGCCGGCGTCGACAGCGTCTGGCTCGATGGTTCGGATGATGGCCTCGATCCGTTGCTTGCCCTGGCGGCAATCGCCGCCGTCACGACTGACCTGCGTCTAGGTCTCGTCCAGAACAACCCAAGTCCCAAGTCCGACGACCCACGCCGAATCGACACACTGCAGCAGCTATCACGCGGTCGCTTTATTTCCCTCCCCCTTGCGGGGAGGGCCGGGGAGGGGCTCGCAGAACGCTGGATGAATGTCCCGGTTCCTTCCGATCGGGACGCTTGGGCAGCCACGCTCGAGCAGGCAACCGACAAGGCGGATGGTGTCATCGTGCCCATGCATCCTCGGCTTCTGGATATCCTGAGACATCCCCACGACGCGATCGATCGCTCGGATCTAATCCTCGTTCAGGGCTAGGCAAATCGACGTCCACGTCCTCGCCTTCGATGTCTTCGGGACAGTCGTCGATTGGCGTGGCGGCGTCATCGCGGAGCTGGATCGACTCGCTGGCGAGCGAGGACTCTCAATCAACTCGGGTGCCGTGGCCGATACCTGGCGGAAGGGCGCACGGGTGGTACTCGACCGCGTGGCCCGGGGTGAAATGCCCTACACCGTATTAGATGATGTGCATCGATCCGTACTCGACGACCTGATCAGGGAGTTCTCGCTCAAGGATCTGACTGATGAGGACCGGCACCGCCTCGTACTCACCTGGCATCACCTGCCGGCATGGCCCGACGCGGTGGATGGCCTCGCTCGCCTGCGCGCTCACTATATCCTGACGACGCTGTCGAACGGCGGCATGGCCCACCAGGTCGATGTGGTCCGTTTCGCCAAGCTGCCGTTCGATTGCATCCTCTCGACTGAGCTCGTCAAGACGTATAAACCCGACCCGCGCGTCTATCAGCTGGTGCCCTCGCTGCTACGCGTCCGTGCCGAGAAGGCCATGATGGTGGCCTCTCATGGGTACGACCTTTCTGCGGCGGCGGCACAGGGCTTTCGCACCGCCTTTATCCAACGCCCGTACGAATGGGGCAGGGGCAAAAGCGAGGAGCCGCCATCGAACGTCGACATCGTGGCCCAGGACTTCAACGACCTGGCGTCGCGGCTGGACGCATTCGTCTGAGGCGAGCCGCGGACACGCCGGTGCCCCGCCGTCGGTGACGCGACGGCAACAGCCCGTCACGGGTTGGCAACTTAGAGACCGTGGGGGTCAAACTTCGCAAACTTGCCTTGCCCGAGACGACGCACTCTCAAACCGAAATGGCGCCAGATTCATCCACCAGTGAAACCGACCGGCTCTTCATGCTGTCGATCGACATGCTCTGCATTGCCGGATTCGATGGTTACTTCAAGAAACTCAACCCCGCCTGGGGCCGCACGCTTGGCTTTACCGAGGAGGAACTGACAGCCAGGCCGTATCTCGACTTCATTCATCCCGATGATCGGCCAGCCACGCTGGCCGAAGCGGCGAAGCTTGCCAGCGGCATCGACACGATCCACTTCGAAAATCGGTACAGGTGCAAGGACGGATCCTACAAATGGCTCGCATGGACGGCCAAGCAGTCGGTGTCGGAGCAGCTGATCTTTGCGATCGCTCGCGATATGAGCGCCGACCAGGAAGCGAAGGAGAAGATTGCGACGCTCAACGCGAGCCTGGCACAAAAGGTGGCTGAGTTGGAGGCCGCCAATCAGGAGCTCGAAGCGTTCTCCTACAGCATCTCCCACGATCTGCGCGCGCCACTTCGGTCCATCAGTGGCTTCATTCGGATCGTCCTCGATGAGTATGGGGATCGGCTCGATCCGGAGGCTCGGAAATACCTCGATAGGGTCCTGGCTAACGCCCAGCATATGGGCCGCCAGGTAGACGATCTCCTTGCTTTCTCGCGGCTGAGCCGTCAGCCGCTACAGACCCGGCTGGTCGACACGAGGGACCTCGTCCGCCGAGTCCTCAGCCAGTTGCAAGGTGCGATGGACGGTCGCCGAATCGATCTCATCGTTGGCGATCTTCCGCCATGTCAGGGCGATGATGGTTTGCTAGAGCATGTCTTTACCAACCTGATCGGCAACGCCATCAAATACACGCGTCGACAGCCTGTGGCGAGAATTGAGATTGGCTTCGTTCACGATCGAGCCGAGCCTGCGTATTACGTACGGGACAACGGAGTCGGATTCGACATGAGGTACGCGGGGAAACTCTTCGGCGTCTTCCAGCGTCTGCATGCCGCCGAGGATTTCGAAGGGACCGGAGCGGGGCTCGCTATCGCCCAGCGCATCGTGCAGCGACATCACGGCCGGATCTGGGCCGAGGCTGAGGTGGGGCGGGGCGCCACGTTTTTCTTCACGCTCGGGCCAGAAAGAGAGACACTGCCAAGCGCAGCGTAGTCGCCGGCGTGCTACGATGCGCCAAACGTCCGAGCTCGTCTTCGCCACATTCCTCTCCCCAAGCATCCGGCCGTCCTATCAATTCGTCGCCTCCCGGGTTGGCGACGCCCTCGGACAGCCTGTGCGGCTGGTGACCGGCGAATCCCTCGACCAGTTGCGGAGCGGTGACGTCGACTTCGCCTTCCTCTGCGGTCTTCCCTACGTACGGCTCCGGCGGGAGCCCCGCCCGCCGGTCGAGCTGGTCGCGGCCCCGGTGCTCGAGGGACTCCGGTACCAAGGCCGTCCGATCTACTTCTCTGATGTCATCGTGTCGGCGGATAGTCCGGTGACGGCCTTTGAGGAGCTGCGCGGCCGATCTTGGGCCTGCAACGGCTTCGACTCCCATTCCGGCTGCCTGATCGTCCTCCACCGGCTGCTCCAGATGGGCGAGGATGCTCGCTTTTTCGGTCGGGTCGACGTCAGCGGCTCGCACCAGCAGTCCATCCGCCGCGTGGCCGCGGGCGAGGTGGACGGCGCGGCGATCGACTCCCAGGTCTTGGCCGTCGAGCTCCGGGACCACCCCGACCTGTGCGACCGGATCCGGATCATCGACTCGCTCGGCCCGTCGACGAACATGCCGCTGGTGGCCAGCGCCGCCGCCTCGCAATCGCTGAGGCACGAAGTTGCCGAAGTGGTGGCTGGGCTCGGCGCCGAGGAGTCCGACAGGCGCGGCCTAGCGCCGGGGTTGTTCCACGGCTTTGTGGAACTCGACGTCCCGGCATTTAACGACATTCGCGAGATGCTGGAATCCATCGTGGCCGCTGGCCTGCGGTTTTGACGAAACGATGGCGCTTCAACCATTTTT
>CAZRMD010000106.1:4180-10048 GCA_964601135.1 uncultured Actinomycetes bacterium
GGAGTCCGACCGGCGCGGCTTGGCTCCAGGGTTGTTCCGCGGCTTTGTGGAAGTCGAGGACCCGGCCTATGACGACATACGCCAGATGCTGGACTCGGTCGAGGCCGCCGGGCTCCACTTCCCTCCCCCTTAGGGGCAGGGTCACGGCGGGGGTTTGACGATTCGATCGCGCTTCAACCAATTTTCGGGGTGGGCGCCGACAAACTTATTGCAAACCCCGCTTGCCTTTGCAATAATCCGCCAAACACTATTCGGAGGACACGCCAAAATCGAAGGCCGCGTCATTGCAAACCCGCTCTTTGGGGAGCGGATCAGGTTCCTGAAAACGGCCCCAGAAACCAACGGCGAACTCGTCCGGTACGAGTCCTGGATGGCGCCGGGCGGCACGGTTGGCGTCGCGCACATCCACCCGATCCAGACATCACACTTCCTGGTCGTCTCCGGCCGAGCCTCCTTCCGAGTGGCGGGCGCGGACATCGAGCTGGGCCCTGGCGAGCAACTCACGGTTCCGCCGAGGACTCCACACCGCCTCTGGAATGGCGGCGACGTCGAAGCCAACCTGATCGTGGAATTCAGGCCGGGGCTTCTCAAGCAGGAGTTCTTCGAGACCACCTTCGGGCTGGCGCGCGATGGCATGAGCTATCCCCATGGCATGGGCAATCTCTTTCAGCGCGCGGTCCTCACGTTGGCGTATGCGAACGAGAGTCGCCCGTTGGGCCAGAGCCGGCTCAGCCGGCTCGGACTGATGGCGCTGGCCCCGGTCGCCTGGCTGCTCGGCTACCGCGCGCACTACGAGCGCTATTGCACGCGGATCGATACCCCGCCGCTCCCCGAGCCCAGCCTGAAAGCCAGCTAAAGCTGGCGGACCAGGTCGACAACCGGCTCGAGGTCCACGGGAAAGTCCTCAGCCGAGCGAAAGAGTGGAATCCGCTCGCGCAGACGCTGAATCAGCGGCCCTGTGCCCTGGCCGAGGGGATTGACGTCGCGAAGCTCCGCAGCCTGGGCGGCGACGAGCAGCTCGATCGCGATGACTCGCTCGCCGAGTGACACCATCTCGCGAAGGCGACGCGCCGCTAGCGGCGCCATCGTCAGCCGGTCTTCGATCCCCTCGGCGATCGAGGTGGTCGACACCTCGAATGAAACGGGCTGAGCCAGAAGTCGGGCCTCGGCTGCCAGCGCCGCCGCGGCGACATCGAGTTCGCCCAGCCCCGGCTCCGGCGTCTTTGCGGGCGATAGCCCAGACTCCATCCCTGACCAGGCCGCCTCGAGCAACTTGGTGGTCCGCTCGGCGGACGCCGTGAGGACCGGCGCCAGCGCGATTCGGAGAAAGTCGACCGCAGCCGCCAATGGGAGGATGTCGAAGTTAGCTGCCGAGATGATGCGGTCCTCGTCCGCGACGACGAGCGGGTTGCCCTGCGAGGCATTCAGCTCCACGGCGAGCTTCGCCCGCGCGTAGGTGAGGGCATCTCGCAACCCGCCATGCACTTGCGGGATGGCGCGGAAGGTCAGCGGGTCCTGCAGGTTTCGAGCTGCTTTCGGTTGCCAGAGGTAGCTGCCGTCTAGCACCGATCGCAGTCTCTCGATGGTTTGGCTCAACCCTGGGTAAGGACGAGTCTTCCCGACGGCGGTGTCGAGGATCGAAAGGTTCCCGACGAAGCCCTCAAGACTGAGCGCCGCAACCGCGTCTGCGACGCCGAGCAGGTGGCCCAAGTCGACCACAGCCAGCGCTGATAACGCAGTGCTGACCGCACTGTGATTTAGCAGCGCCAGGCCTTCCCCGGCCTCGAGCCCAATCCCGTCGAAAACCCCGGTGGCGAGGTCCGCATTGAGCCCGAGGTCGCTCATTCCGACCGAGCCGAGCAGCCGAATGGCGGGGACGGTGCCATCGTTGAGACAGGCAACAAGCCGCTCGGCAAGGAGGGGGCGAGCGCCAGGAACGCCGCTGGCCAGCTGGTTCGCGAGAATGAGAATCGCCGCTCTCGCCACGTCGGGGGGAGCTGTCGGGCCCTGCGCGACGCGATGCTCGCGCACTAACGCCCGGTTGAATCGGTCAGTTGCCGACCTCTCCACCACTACCCGTTTCAGCGACGCGACACCGGTGGTCAGCCCGTACACAGTGGCCCCGTTGTCCAACGCGCGCTCGACCACCGCTCGCGACCGCATCATTCGATCGATAGTGGCGGGATCGAGTTGCACGCGGACGCCCTTGCGGGCCACGTCCACGAGCTCCTCACGCGTTAGCAAGGAACCCGTAAGAACGACCATTACCGAAAAATCAGGTTACGCTAGGAGCTGCGCGGACTACCCCCGAGAAGCTGAGCAACGACCTCTCCGACTGACTGGCCGGCAAGGTCCTCCGAAGCACCGTCCGGGGTTAGAACTGATAGACGACTCGCTCCACAAATCAAAACTGCCGTGCTATTTCTTGCGGTCCTCCTGGGGATCGGTCGAGCCGATCCCCAGCATCCCGGCCGCGCGTCGCCGCGGGCAACCCCCGCCTCGGTGCGAGCTGTCGCGCTGCAGGCTGCACCTCCTGGCTTATCCGACTGCCGCTTCGATCCGACCGCGCCAGCGCCTTCCTGCCCGAGCAGGCTTGATTCGAGATCGTAGTGCGTCCGGAAACTTGTACAATCCTCACATCGCTCTTGCCGGGAAGTCGGCGTCCCGCACGCTGCTATGTGCTGCCGGCTGCGGCACGCCCCTCCAGCAGCCCCAGAACGGCCGTCCTCGGCTCTTCTGCTCGGACGCCTGCAGCCGTGCCGCATCGCGCCGGCGCCGGTACGGCCTCCCCGTGGATGCGCCCAGAGTCGTCCACGAAGGGCGTCGGCCCCTGCCCGCCATCCTCCGCCGACGTCGGCCACTGGAGACCACATGACCGGCCCTCTCGATCCCCCGCTCTGCAGCGAGCTCAGCAATGAACGCCGCCAGGTCCTCCAGATCGTCTATGACGCCTGGAGCCAGGACGTAAAGTGGCCCCACACCCAGTGGATCGACTCACTCCTGGATCGGGAGCAGGGCATCGACATCGAGAAGATCCTCCCCACCATTCCCCAGCGATACCTCGTCTACAACACCTACTCCCCCATGACCGCCGAGCTGAAGCTCACAGTCGCCGGCATTGCCTGCTGCCGGGGATCCACCGGCGACGTCGACCTCTTCATGCGCATGCTCCGCTGGTGCGTCGATCGCGAGCGCGCCTTTCGTCCCGACGATCCCACCAAGGAGCAAGACCTGCGCGTCACTGCGGAGGAGGCGAAGGACGACTGGACCCAGGCCGGCTGGGAGGCCACGCCTCGCATCCTGGGGAAGGCGTTCGCGATGGCCGAGGTCGAGCAGATCCACAGCGGCTGGGGGCGGGGTCAGCAACCGGCTGAGTGGACCATGACCATCACGCGGAAGATCCGCCCATATCGCACCACCAACACCTTCGAGCAGTACCTCGCGACCAAGGAAGAGATCTACCGCCAGGCGGCCGCATCACTGATACCATCCGTGCCAACACCGCGAGCCGTGCGACGCGATCTCACCACGGCCGACCTCCTCGGCCCGGGGTCGATCGACGCCATGAGCCCACCGCCCCCGTTCGTTCCAGCGCGGGCGCCACTCAAACGAAGAGCATGATGACGATCAGGAACAGCCTCCCATGTTGCGAGTCGCCGATCTCCATCCCGTCGTCCGGGAAGCCTGCGGGCGGCGCTTCCAGCGCGGTAATTTCCGCGACGGCGTGCTCGCCGCGATCCTCGCGTATCGCGACCTCGTCCGCGAGCGCAGCGGGCTCAGCAGTGAGGAGAACGACAGCACGCTGATGGGCAAAGCCTTCGGCGGCAAGCCCACCCCCGCGCTGGTGATCGCCGACCTTGGCACCGAGACCGGAAGGAACCGGCAGCGGGGCATGGTCCAGCTCAGCGAGGGTCTGCTAGCCTTCATCCGCAACCCGCTCACCCACGATGCGAGCGAGATCGAGCCTCAGACAGCTATGCGGATGATCGCCCTCATCGACATGCTGCTCCGCCAGGTCGATGCCGCACCGGTGGCTATTGCGGCGGCGCCCCAAGACGGCGAGACGCCGACCGATGCCGCCTAACCCAATCGAGACCGCTCACGCTGCGAAGGAGACCGGCCGTCTACTCCGCGAGGCGCGCGGCATACTGAGCAAGCTCAACAAGCTGGTCGAATAGACCTTCGCACAGAAGCCCCCTCTCCCCTCTCTCACCCTGGAGGCGCGTGTTGCGCTGGAGCGGGTGCTCAATCACCTCACTCGCCGGGAACACTCCCTGCAGGATCGAGCCCGCGACGCGGTGCGCCGCAGCCGCTGATCTCACGACACGGCAGCAATGCCTGCGTCGGCCTCGCCGCCGGCCCACTTCTTGCGGAACGCTTCGAGCACCAACGGGTCACGACACGCCACCGGACATGCAGGATGGAACTGCACCTGGCCGCCGAGCTCGGGGTTCATCGGATAGGTGAACGTCCATTCCACGTAGTGCCCATCGGTATCGATCCCGGCCGCGACCCGGATCGCCTCCCCCGCGACCAGGACTCCCGCCAAGGCGGAGAGGAACGAGATCGACGGCGCGTGCGGTGCCGGCGGTGCGTCGCACTCCTCCGGCCTCCGCGGACGTGGCCGCGGCGGGCGGGCACAGCCAAGGCACCCCGACACGCCGAACCCGACCCGATCCAGACGCAGGTTCCCCTGACTGCCGGTGGCACCATCGATCAGAACACGGGGCAAATCCCGCTGGACCTCGTACCGGATAGCGTCGTCGTCGACGCCGGTCATCACCAGCGGATATCGGCGGTCCTTCCGCCGGGCGATCCGACGCGCGAAGGCCCGATACACCTCAGGCACGGCGCCGACGTCCAGCCGTCCGAGACGGCGAGCCAGATACGCCCGCGCGCTCGAGACTTTCTCGTCTCCGCGGTCGGCTTCCTCCACGCGCGCATACGTGACGCGATTGAGGTTGTAGAGATCGAGGCGATCGTCGTCCACCACGTTCAGCCGCCCCTGCAGCCGATCCCCTAGCGGCGCCAGCGTGGTGATCACGCCCGCACCCACGCCACCGGCACCGACCAACACTGCGTCGATCCACATCGTCTCGGGTAACGCAGGGCTCGTCCACGACGCCGACCAGTTCCAGAGCGAGAACGGCCCGCGATGCGGCACGAACCGCCGGGACAGCGGCTCGTCCGGGTGCGCCGTTCGGAACAGCAGCTTGAAGACCTCTGCCGCTCCCACTGCGCCCATCGCCATCGGCCCCACCGGATTCCCGTCGTCCTCCACCGGACAGGTCTCTCCCACCGCCAGGCACCACCCTGCACCATCCACGAGCAGATCGCACGAATCGGACGCGCCACCGACCGAGACGGCGAGCGCCGCGGCCGCGCCGTTCGAGACGTCACGAATCTCGAGCGGAAAGCGATCCTGCAGATCCCTCGCCATGGCGTCAGCCCGCGTGCAATCGAGCACCACCGACCCCACCACCGGCTGGAGTCGGACCAGCAGATCGACCAGCGCGGCTGTCGCCAGCGAGCGCGCCGCGTCGGCCCCGGGATCGAGCCGCACGACGACCGTCAGTCCCCGGTGCCAGGCCAGCGCCTCGGCGTTGATCCCCAGGGTCTCGAACATCCGCCGCGTGCGATCCCTCGTCGGGTCCAATCGCTCCAGGTACCGCGGCACCAGCTCCAGCATCAATCCACCGTCACGACCGAGTCGTCGACGATCAGCGTCTCCTGTTTCTCCGCCACGGTCAGCTCCGCCCACCGCCGCGGCGAGACATAGCGGTACAGGCCCCATGTAGCGATCGCATCTGCGTCGAGGAACGCGAAGTCCGGCACGATGATGGAGAAGAACCCGGCCACCGCAACCAT
>CAZRMD010000107.1:0-10006 GCA_964601135.1 uncultured Actinomycetes bacterium
CCTCATTCGCCCAGATCCAGGTGCGCGCCGGCGGCTCCCCTTTCTGGGCGCGGGTCGTGGGCGTCTCCTGACGCTGGGTCTCAGCCCGTTTGACGTCGGCCGCCGGTTCCGCCACCTTGCCTCGAGTCTGTCAGCGAAGCCATGCCTGTACAAAGGTCACCCAGGCCAACCTTTGGGCAGCCAATCTCGCCCGAAAGTGACCGCTTGCATGAAAGGGCAGGCCTCGCTGCGCCAAGAACTGCCCACCGGCTACTTCGGTTGACCGCCGCCGTATGGGATAAGGACAGTGGACGCGAGTATCCGAATGAGCCGCAAGCTGTCGCGGGCCGTTCGGGACACGGTTGCAGTCAAAGGTCCCGAGCGCAAGATGGCTCCCTTAGCAGGGGAGCGCGATCGTCTTCAGGCACTCATGCGTGGCGAGGGCAATGCCGCCGTCCAACGCCTAGGTCCTGCTCCACGGAGTCGCATTCCGGAGACTGTCCGAGATTGGCTCTACCTGCAACGCACTGCGGGCAACGAGGCGGTCAGTTCGCTGCTTGCCAGTGCATCAAGCGCGCTTCCGCTTCAGCGAAAGCCGCCCGCGGCCCCGCCCAAACCGGCGCCCAAAACCGAGGCCCAACTGGAAGCAGGGATTGAGATCGCTCTACAGGAGCGATACCGGCTGCTCCGGGAGGCAACCTCGCACGCATCAGTGGGTTTCACAGCCGACCAGGGAATGTCTGTCGCCGCAGCGGCTGGGCCGCCGGCGGCCAAACACACGGTAGTCGGCGGGGCGAGGCAAGTCGCCGCCATGTGGAAGGGGATTGAGAGCCACATCAGGAAGCCGGCGGTGAGAAGGCCGCCGTTGCCCGCGCTGAGCGAGCTCTATTCGGCCGAAGGAGTGGCGAGCTTGAAAGCGTTGAGCAACCCCGACCGTGAGCGGATGGTCGCCGACGTTCGGTCTCTCCTCACCACGTATGCGACCGACGACCAGATGACGGGAACTGGGGCCGACGTCGACACAATCGTCGGCGAGATCGTCAACAGTTTCTGGCAGAGCTACCAGGCTGCGGGGGGCCCAGCCGCCGGCCCGGAACACATCGCCGTTCCCGATCGGGATCTGCCGCTCTATTACGTCAAGAGCCACTGGCTCGAGATCGAAAAACAGATCCTCAATCCAAAGCAGAGGCCCGGGGTCAAAGCGGCGGATGAGCTCATGCACGTCGTATACGTCGGCGAGGTGGTGGACCAGCTGGCCCTGCTTCCGCCATCTGAGCGAGCCGCCGTCAAAGCCGCCATGTTCGACTTGCTTACGCAGGTGGCCAGCGACGAGGCGCAGAACGCAAAGACCGTTCAGCAGGACTATGCGCAGCTCACAGAGCCCCTGCACGGAGCGATCGAGTACAAAGAGGCCGGTCTCGTTTACGTGCGGGGTCCGCTGCTCAACACCTTTAAAAGCTTCAAGGCGGCGAATGCCTACTACGAAGCTCTCGTCGACGGCCAATTCGCAGGCGCAACTGCCCACCAGGTGTATTCAGCGATGCAGCAGCGGCTCCAAAAGGCGGACACAAAGCTCAAAGAGCTTGATCCGGAGGGCACTCTAAATGGGACGCTCGACCTCAGTGGCCTCAGCGTCCGTGAAAACCGCAGTCAGAAGAGCAAGCTGAGCAATCACAGCTTTGGCTGCGCCATCGACGTCAACGCCAATCAAAACCCCCTGGTTCGCAGGGACATTATCCAGGAGCTCTCACCCGTCATCGAGCAGATCACCGGTGTCAAGCTCTACGAGGGCAGCAAGGGACCTCTCGAGAAACATCAGGGCAAGAAGGAAGAGAAGGACAAGAACTTCACGTGGGGCTTGACCGCGGCCGAGATCATACCCGAGGCCGAACGGCTTCGCAGCGCTAGCGACAAGGTCCAGGAACAATTCAAGGACGAAGATTCCCTGAAGCAAGAGATGCTGGCGTTCGCACAGAAGTATGCGAGCGACAAGAAACTCGCCCTACCAGGAACTGCGGAGGCCGATAGCCTGCTCGACGGCGCCAAGCTGGCCGCCCTCAAGCCAAAGACCATGAATGCGTTCGCGCGATCGATATACATCGAACAGGGGCCACTCGAGGCGGCCGCGACTCGGGCGACAGCCAAAGATGGACTCTACGTTGCCCAAATGTTGACCTCCATGTACCGCTGGTTTGTGGAAGGCCAGCAAATGTCCGGCCCGGAGGCCATTGCCCCGGGACCCGGCGACGTCGTTCGGTTCGGCTTCCTCAATCTCGACCCGCGCATCATCGCCGCCCTCGCCGGGACCGACGGCGGTGGCCTGAAATGGCTGGGTGCGCAAACCGGCGGCAACAAGGACTTCATGCATTTCGATTTGCCGAAGGACTCGCTGCCGCCTGAGGCGGCGATGAATCAATAAGTGAAAGCGCAGCCGGAGCCAATCGCCCGCCGGCTGATGAGCGGCTCGCCTGAGCGCGAACGGAAGGCTCAAGTCCTTGGTGCCCTCTCGGTATTCCCGGCGACCGGACTCGATGCCTACGAGCAAGAATTTCGGATGGATCTGCGCCAGCGCCCTTTGCCTCAGGCTCGCAGGCGCTGAGCAAAGCGTCTGCGATAGGCCATCAGCGCCGACTAGCACGTCCGTTCGCTGACTGGCGAAGGCCCATCATAGTTTTCCTCCCACTAGACTGTCAAATTTCTGGCATCTCGAACGTATCGTTCGTAGATGGCGGAGGGACGTCGACTGAAGGCGGGGCGGTGGCGAATCTGCGACTGGCAGGGCAATCCCGTGCGAGATCCGGCAACCGGAGGAACGATCCGCTCCTTCGAGTCCCTGGTCGACGCCCGGCGCTGGTGGTCCGAACGAAAACCCGAGGAGGCGCCGCTACAAGAGGCGCCCCGATGTGCCTGGTGTGGCGCCTACTTCGGTCCCAGTGCGCAGGCCACCATCTACGGCGGGCGCCACTATCACCCGGTCCACACGCCCCCGGCGCTCGCCGCCGGGCGCGGAGACAGCCTCGATCGGAGCTGACGGTCATCGAGCGGCGTGTAGTCCGGTGCCTTTGTGTGTCAAGGTCGGGAAGTCAAGTCACCGGGCAGCACGCCGGCGCAATAGCCCTTCCCCTCGACCGAAGTCACAGCGTTGGCGTCAATCGTCAGGACCTGCGGCTGGGACTGCTGTTGGTAAACGCTCCCCGAGAGCAAGTGGTTCTCATCGAGCCAGCACACCCAGTCGGCCTGTTGGCCGCTCATGGAAGTTGCTAGGACCCCGCCGAGGGGCATCCGAATGGCGACGTTGGAGGAATCAGGGCAGCAGAGTGCGATGTCCGTCGATCGATTGCCAGTACCGATTGCGCCCCAGCCGGCGTATCCCGTCGGGAACTGGCCGTTGCCAGCGAGGGAATTCTTACCATCCCACCCGAGGAGCGCGAAATATCCGCCTGACGCCGTTCGGGTGAAGCAAGCCGAACCTGCCCGGGTGAGCGGACCGAAGGGTTGGCAACCGTTCGCGACATCGCCGCTTCCAATCGTTGCAATGCGGGAGGCGGTTGCTGCGTCCACGAGGTGTTAACTTGCGGCCGAGTAAGGGTTGGCCACGATACCCTGCTGACTCAGTGGCGCTCCCGTGGCAAGTACCAGCGGACCGTTATGCCAGCCGACGGGCCATACATAGTTTGTCGTGGACGAGAGGATCTGGTTGTTGTTGGTGCCAGCAATGTCCTCGACATAAAGCTTCACCTGGACGGCCGACCTGTCGCGGGCGAATAGTCGATAACGCCGACCGCGATTCGGCGATCATCCGACTGACAGCGAAGCCAGCGTGGGAATACGGCCCGCCGGCGATTCGAGTGACAGCCGCGGTCGAGCCATTGACCGACAACGAGCGGACCTGTGTGTCGCCGTCCAGGTAATAGAGACGGCTGTTCGACGTGCTGACCTCGGGAAGGTCAACCGCTGCGGGCGCTGAGATTCCAGAGACACGAATGAAGCTTCGCGGCGCCGCGTGCGCCCGCGCGACGACCTTTGCTGAGACATCGACAATGGCAATGTCATAGCCGCCGTTCGAGGGCCCGGTTCCCTGCGGGTAACTCACCAGGACGCCATAGGAGCTGGTCAGCGGGGCCGGTGAGGGGATCGTGGACGGGCTCGTCCCTGTCGTCGTTCTCGCTGTGGCATGTGCAGATGTGGAAGAAACCTGACTTGCAGGCCGCGCAGAGCCACAAGCTACGAGACCCGGGGGGCAGGGCGTCTGAGCTTTCGGTGAGCGTCCTGACGCACCCGGTATCTCCGGCGCGGATCGCGGATCCATTCGCCGCCTATCAGGCGGACACGCTGGTCGAGGGCGAGCCATTTCCGGTCCGCTGTCAAGGTGGCTTCAGCATCGATCACAGCGCCGACCGCGATGACCAGCGCGTCTGGAAGCCGAAGGGTGCGATGACGGGCACGAAGCGCCGCAGCTGTTCGAGCGACTTCCCTGTCGACATCGCGGATCACGTCGATGGCGCGATCGATCTTGTCCTCGGTCGCCTTCACTGCCGCCGATCCTAGGCGGTTGGCCCCGACGAGGATCTCAGCGAACGCCGTCGCCGGCAGCACGATCGGTCCTGATGCCCGCGCCTCGCGGATTGCATGAACGGCGACCCCATGATGTGCGTCGCGGGGATCCAGAAACGCGATTACGACGCTGGCATCGACGACTATCGCGCCCATTCGTCCCGCAGGCGCTGCAGATTGGTGGCAGCGCTCAATCCGGGCACGCTTCCGGCCACATCATCCAGCGCGTCATGGGCACGAATGAGGGTGATCCGGCCGTCTCCCGATGCTTCTACGAGAAGGCGGTCGCCAACGTTCACCCGTGCCTTGGCAAGCGCCGCAACCGGCAGTGTGATCTGGTTCTTGCTAGAGACACGCGTTTCGTTGTTGCGACGTCGCCAGCTTTCCTTTGCTTTTGCACGCACAAGTAAAGGATATCATGGCACGAGTAAGTCCGGGCCTCGCGCCGTGGAGACCCGGACTGGTAAGCGCTAGAGCAGGCTCGTCAGCGTAAGCGTCACCGGGCCATTGACAGTGGCAAAGAACGGCTGGTAGTTGAAGCCGAGATAGTGGGTCAATGTCACGGTGAAGATGCCTTTTACCTGCGCGCCGTTCGAGGCAAAGCCGGTAATCGGAGCGGTGACCTGGAACGTCTGAGTGCCCGGCCAATCAACGTCCCCCTCCGAGCTGCCGGTGATCGTTCCCGGGCCGAAAGAACCCGTGATGACGACCGGTACGTTGTTGATCTTGCTGGCCAACGTAAAATTCCCGCCAGGGCATACCATCGCATTTCTGCTGCTCAGATCGGTATGCAGCACCACGGCCGACCAGGGCCCGGGTAACCCGCCAAACGCCTGCCCGCTAAAGGACGCTGCCTGGTCGAGGGCAGGGTTCGTGCTGCATGTGGTTACCCCAGACGGACCGGCGGCCGCTGTCTCGATACCAAATACGTAATCGTTGTAGGTCTGGCTGGAGGCAGCAGCAACTGGAAGAACTCCTGCGGTCGCCAGGGCCAGGCCGAACGAGAGAACGAGCTTTCGAACTCCGATCATTCGCGTCCCTCCTTGAAAGTGGTCGCCGGATGACTCGGCGCGAAGCTGGACGGCCCAGAAATATATCGGCGCGGCCGCCAATGTCAAGGACCCGCCAGACTACTGATTACTGACCGCGCCCTGCCTTTGTAGCTGACCACGACGACGCCGCAGTGGGGGCAGCCCGGCGGTACGGGCCGGGCTGTCCGACTAACTCACTTCACGCTGGGGTGTTTCGCCGTTTGGCTCGAGTTTCGGCGGTTCTTGTAACGACACGCCGACCATTGCATGTTCTCCCGGCGGGGACTCGGCGGCCGGTTCCTGGGCGACCGGTTCCAACGCAGGGAATTCGACCGCAGGTGGCTCGAGCGCGGCGGGTTCGACAGCAGCTGGTTCGGCGGCGGCGGGTTCGACGGGAAGCGCGACAACCGCGACTCGTTCAGCGGGCGGTGTCGCGGCTTCCGCCGTCGGCGCGGCTGCGGTACGCCGGCGCGGCCAGACCAGGGTCGCAATCAGGAAGATCAGCGCCGCACCCGTCGCTCCGGCCGCTTCGGGCAGATAGGTCGACAGCTTCGGCGGCGTCTGATCCTGCCCCGCCAGGATGGCACTTTGGGTTGAGCTGATGTCGTCCTTCACATACGGCTCGTTGTTCGAGCCCGATTGCAGGTCGGTCAGCAGCGGCAGCTCCTTGCGGTAATGACGGAAGTCGCCCTGGGACAGCGCCGCGTAGTAAGTCGACGTCAGCGTGCCGGCAGCCGGCTTGACCGATGCCTTTTGCAGCTCCTGCTTGAGCACGCTCACCGGCACGAAATAGTTCTGGCCCGAGAGCAGCTTGCCCTGGCTGTCGGTATCGCCAAAGGAAACGATCCCCAGCACGCGGCCGTCTTTGTCGAGCAGCGGCCCGCCGCTGTTGCCATGCGTGACGTTCGCATTGGTCCCAATCGCCGTCCAGCCATCCATCGACTTCTGGTTACCGTTGACGCTGCCGCTGGACAGGGTCGCTTTGACGGTGGTATCGCTCGCCGGCGGTTCGGACAAATAACCCTCCCGCGGGTAGCCGATGGCATAAGTCGCCGCCGATGCCTGCGGATCGCCACTCGCCAGCGCCAGCGCCGGCACCGTCGAAACGTCGGCCTTGAGCACGGCGACGTCGCGTCCGGGCGGGACCGGTTCCTGTGCCATGAGTGAGGCGCGCGTGTCCGTCGACGTCAGGCTCTGGCCGGCAACAACCGTGCCGAACCCGAGGTAGTACTTGGGATCGACTTTATCGATCGTCCTGTACTTCGCGTCATAGCGCTCGGCCCAACTCGCCATCTGCTGGGCCTGGGCGTCGCTGAGGGTGACGCCCAGGTCGCGATGGGCCGCATCCTTAAGGTCCTGCTCGAGCTGCGCAATGGCGTCGGGCTGCTTTTCGATGTCGAGCACCTCGGCGAGGATGTCGGACTTGGCAGGCGACACGACGTGCGCCGCTGTGATGAGGTACCCGTCCTGATTCACGAAGAAGCCAGAGCCGCTCGCCACCAGGGTGAAGTTGTCGGTCGCACGGTCGCTCCCGGGCGCGAAATAGTTGTCCGGGTTGGACACGAGCAGATTGACCGCTGCTGCGTCGATCGCATTCTCGTTATAGGCCAGCCGACCAGCGTCCACCATGTTCTGCAGTTGCCGTATCATCTCGTCCTGCTTCGCTTTGGGCACAACCGGATACGGAACTGTCGACACGACATCGAATTGAGACTGCACCAGCACGACGGCCGGCCGGGACGCCGTGAAGATCCGCTGAGCATTCAGCGGCTTACCTCCCGTTGCCGGGTCGCTCGCCGAAGGCTTCTACTATGTCCCTCGGCCGGAGCCTGTGCAATGGCCACAACCTGAGGGTGGCGATGTTTGGCACGGATTCCCACTCTGCGGTACTATCCACCCGGCCAGTGAACACGACTCCGATCAAACGCGCCGCCGCAGCCCTTGGCCTGGTCCTGGTGGCTGGACTGGCGGCCGGCCAATCAGCGGCCGCGAGCTGGTCGGCAAGCGCTCCGGCACCCTCCGGCGGAGTGTCCGAGATAACCCCCTACCGGACCCTTCCTACAAAGGGGAGAGAGATGCCGGCGGCCGTCTCCGCAAGGGTGAGGGAGAACATCAGTCCGGCTGTGGTGTCGGCGGATTGGTCGACCTATCACCACGACAACGCCCGCTCGGGATACGACGCGGCACAACCGGCGTTCAACGGAGTCAAGACCGGCTGGGCGTCGCCGACCACGGTTGACGCCGACGTCTACGCGGAGCCCCTCGTGGTTGGCAACACGGTGGTTATCGCCACTGAAAACAACACTGTCTACGGGCTCAGCGCCGCGACGGGCGCGATTCTCTGGCAGCGAAACCTCGGCACGCCGGTGACCTCGGGCCTACCCTGCGGCAATGTCAATCCTGCCGGCATCACCGGGACTCCGGTCATCGATACGAACGCCGGGCTCATTTATGCGGTCGGCCTGCTTCAAGGGCCGCCCATTCACTATCTGCTGGCGGCTATCCATTTGAGCGACGGCACCATCGCCTGGTCACGGACGATCACCATCACCGGGTTTGACGCCACGATCGAAGGCCAGCGCGGTGCCTTGACGCTGTTGAATGGCACGCTCTACATTCCATTCGGCGGTCGGTACGGCGACTGCGGCAACTACCATGGCTACCTCCTTGCCACACCCGCGACCAGCAGCGGCGCGATCACGTTCTTCCAGGCATCGACCGACAATGGGGCCGGATTCTGGCAGGCCGCCGGGGCATCGGTCGATGCGTCCGGCAACCTCTATGAGACGAGCGGCAACAGCTACGACACCGGCACCTACGACGGCGGCGAGACGGTCTTCAAGCTCTCCCCCTCCCTCATCCAGCTCAGCTACTTCGCGCCCTCCAACTGGCAGGCGCTGAACGCGACCGACACCGACCTCGGATCCGTTGGCCCGCTCCCGGTGGGCAACAACATCTTCCAGGTTGGAAAATCCGGCGAGGGGTATTTCCTGAATCAGGCGAATCTCGGCGGCATCGGCGGGCAGCTTTTCAGTGGACCCGTTTGCAGCCAGACGACCGATGCGGCGTTTGGTGGCGCTGCCTACGTCGCTCCCTACATCATCGTTCCCTGTTCGACCGGCCCGGTCGGCCTAACGGTGACCAGCGGTTCATGCGCGCGGTTTGCAGTCGCGTGGACGGGACCGGCCACGAGCTTCGCCACGCCGCCGATCGTCGCCGCTGGACTGGTGTGGATCATCGACCCGGGCGGCACGTTCTACGGCCTCAATCCAACGTCGGGCGCAACCGTCTTCAGTCAGAACATCGGCAGCGCCGTTCATTTCGCCACGCCGGCCTCGGGCGATGGCGCGGTCTTTGTCGCCGCCTCGACGCAGGTCTATAGCTTCGTCAGTGCCAACCCGCCCGGACCACCGCCAGGCCCGTATCCGATTCCCCCCACCAGCTCGCACTGGTGGTGCCAGCCATTGGTGAATACGCCGAACCCACGGATCCGTACGCCGTGGTGGCTGAATACCTAAAGAGGGCTTATCAGGGCCGGACCCCTACGTAGCGGGCTCGGGGACGATCCCCGCTGCCATTTGTCATGAGTATCGGGAGGCGGTCCAGTTCGCACCGCCGCCGGCCCTTCCGATGGGAGTCGTGAAGATCAGGGTGATCGTCCCTCCGGCGCTTGTCGCGTACGGCCAGGGATGATTGGCGCCGCCCGACCCGCTCGCGCCGGTCAGGGTTGTGTTCTTACAGGTCGAAGCTGATTCCGTCGTGAAGCCCCCGAACGACACCGCGCCATATCCGGCAGCCGAAGCCGTTGTCGAAATCACGACGGTGAAGTCAGTGAACATCTTGCATCCCGAAAAATCGCTTTCCACACCCACGATGCGTCCAACGCCACCGGTCAGCGTCGTTCCATGGATTGTCGGGCCGATGGCAAAACTCCAGACCTGGACATTTGGCGGAATGGCGGCGGTAGCCGTGGGAGCCAACGTTGGCGCATGGGTCGCGGTGGACGTTGGCGCAGCCGAGTGGCTTGCGGTGGGTGCCGACGTCGCAGGGTTCGATGGCGATTCCAGGCTGGGATTGTTCGTCGGCAGTCCGGCGACTGGCGAGGTCGGCCCGGGCGATGACGGCGACACGAGAGCGCTAAGCACCTCCTCGGTGTCGTTGATGAAACTCCCGGCCCTGATCGCGGCGTTTAACACGCCCGTTTTATCGAGGGCGGTTGCCGCCGATTCGGCGAACGCCTTCACGAATTCCTTGCCAACAGCGTTGAACCGCTTGATGCCCGCCTCGACGACCGCCAGCGCCCCGGGCGTGCTGCTCCCCATTTCCCAACCGGTTGCCATCAGCGCACCTCCCGAAACCACGCTCGCGGCTACCAGGTAGATGGTGAGCGGTGCCGCTGCCGTGGCCACGACTTCGGCGCCGACCAGGGCCCCGACCACCGC
>CAZRMD010000108.1:0-9990 GCA_964601135.1 uncultured Actinomycetes bacterium
CGTCATCCCGGCCGTGTCGGCGGCCTTAGCACCCCACTCCTCTTCGATCAGGCGCTTGGTCGCCGGGATCGAGCCGGCGGGCTCGCCGGAAAGGATCAGCCGCTTCACGGCGCTGCCGGCCAGGTCGACGCCCATCGTCTTCGCTTCCTGGGCCATCCGCAGCGCGTAGGTCGGCGTCGAGCAGACCACCGTGGCCTTCATGCTGAGGATCTGCTTGACGCGGGCCTCGGTCGTCATATTGCCGCCGGGCAAAACCAGCGCACCGATCTTCTCGCAGGCGTAGTGCGCGCCCCAGAAGCCGACGAAGGTGCCGTAGCTGAAGGCAAAGAAGACGATGTCGGCAGGGCGGACGCCGAAGCCCCAGAAGCCGTAGCACCACATCTCCGCGATCCATTCCCAGTCCTTCATGCTGTCGAGAACCTGAAGGGGGATCCGTCCGGTGGTGCCGGAGGTTAGGTGGTAGCGGACGGCGGCCTCTTCGGGCGCCGCCAGCAGCGGGCCGTAGGGCGGCTTGTCGAGCTGGGCCTGCATCCATTCATCGCGGGTCATCATCGGGATGCGGCGAAGGTCTTTCAGGCTGTTGATCGAATCCGCGGTGACCCCCGCCTTCTTTAGGCGCGCCGCCTGCCAGGGGGCCCTGGCATCAGTCCAGGCAACCAGGTTGCGGAGCTTGCGAGCCTGGAGGGCTTCGATCTGGTCGCGCGGCATGGTTTCGTGCCGAGGGTTCCAGTAGGGTGACTCCTTCACGCGTACCCTCCTTTCTTCGACCTCGTTGTAGCACTTTTTTGGAATAAGCTGAACCCAGCTTGGCCACGGCGGAACAACCGAAGCATGGCGATGGTGCCCCTTACCGCCTTGGTGGCATGGGCTACCAGGACGCCTCGGGCCGGCGGCTGAGCTATGGATCGTATCTGCGGATCCCCGAGCTCCTGGGCCTTCAAAAGGGGCTGACTGACGCCCACGATGAGCTGCTGTTCATCGTGGTGCACCAGGCATATGAGCTCTGGTTCAAGGTCCTGATCCACGAGCTGGAAGGGGCCCGCGATGCGATCGAGGCCGACGACCTGCGCGCGGCGCGGCATTATCTGGCTCGAGTCAAAGTGATCGAAGCTCTTCTGGTCGAGCAGGTCGGCGTGCTGGAGACGATGGCGCCCCAGGATTTTTTGATGTTCCGCTCTGAGTTGGCCCCGGCGAGCGGGTTCCAGTCGATTCAGTTTCGCGAGATCGAATATCTATCCGG
Organism: uncultured Actinomycetes bacterium; assembly: GCA_964601135.1. Lineage (GTDB taxonomy): Bacteria > Chloroflexota > Dormibacteria > CF-121 > CF-121 > CF-13. Next base: position 1,241 of record CAZRMD010000108.1, read on the forward strand.
TTTGAAAGAGCGTGGCTTCGTCAAAACACTCGAGCATGAACCGGGAGCGCGGGAGGCTCTGGAACGACGACTGGCCGAGCCGTCGCTCGCTGATGCCTTTCATGCGCTCCTCGATCGGCGAGGTCTAACCGTCGCCGGTCTCTACCAAACCAGCCGCCGGGATGGCGACGTGCTCGAGCTAGCCGAGGCCCTCCTCGACCACGACGAGGGGTTTCGCTTGTGGCGCCTCCGGCACATCGAGATGGTCGAGCGCCAGATTGGCGACAAGCCGGGGACAGGCGGCTCGACAGGCGTGCGCTATTTGAAGTCGACGCTCGATAAGCGCTTCTTCCCCGAGCTGTGGGAGGTCCGCTCCCAGCTCTAGCCCGAAGGTTTCGGCGTGGCACTGTGTTACGGCTCCTATGGCAGCCTGTTTCCGCTGTGGATCCGCGCTCGTCGGAGGCTCGGTTTGCGAGGTCTGCTCCCAAGGGACGTGGGGCCTGCGCCCCAAGCGCCGGCCTGGCAGGCGCCCCAGTACGAGCCTCAACCGCAGTATGCCCCGGCGCCGGCCCAGGGTGGCTATCAGGTTGATGCCGGCATCAATCTGCTCGAGCTGGACTGGGCCAGGACCCGGGTGACGTGGGTCTGGTTGTTGATCGGCGCGATCGGGGCGCTCAGCGTCGGGTCTTACTGGGTACTGACTCACCACCCCGAGTATGTTGGCCAGCTATTGCTGAGCTTCCTCCCACAACCGAGCGGATCGAGCGCGGAGGATCAGAAAACGGCGTTTGACATTCTGCAGATCGTGATCGGCGTCGTTCTCTCCTGGCTGCCTTTTACGGGATTGACGCTGCACGGCATGACCCTGACCGCTCAGAGCTCTTTCTCCCAACTCACCGACGTGTCGCCGCTCATGTGGCAAGGGCTCGTCTACCTGGGCCTGGCCGCGCTGATCTGGCGAAAGTCGGTGGTGGCCCTGGCGCTGGCGAGCCTCCTGTTCCTGGCCGATTCTGGCATCTTGGCCTACGGAATCTTCAAGCTTTTCCAGCTGCTCTGGGAGCAGTATCAGAAGTACCAGGAGCTGACTCAGGAATACCCGTCGCTGGCGACCGGGAACGGTTCGCATGACATCGGGAGCTGGCCCTGGATCCTGGTGATCCCGATCGTCGTTCGCCTCGCCCTGCTGTGGTTCCTGGTCACGAGCTTTAGCGCCGTGAGCACGCTCAAACTCCACCATCGGCGGCTGAAAGCCGCGAAGGCCGACGCGCAAGCCCTCGCCGCCTAACGGGTATTGGCGAAGATTCGGCTGAAGTAGGTAATGGCGAGCGGCACCAGCAGCGCGAGCAGTGCGGTGATCACCGCCAGGCCGTTAGGAAGCTGGCTTGGATTGCTGAGGCCGATGTAGGTCAAGATGGCGGCCCCGATCGACGTCGCCAGGACGACGATGGTCGCGATGATCGTCCCCCACTCCTGGTGCTGGAGGTAGATCGAGATTGACCGCCGCGCCGCCAAACGGAGGAGCCACGACGCCGTCAGACCGTTGAGGACCAGGGAACTGATCAGGGCGGAGATGGCGATGCCGATCCGAAATTGGGCCAGGTTTCGCATCACGAACGCGGCCGCATTGACCACCAGGATGCCGATCGGCGTGATAATGCCGATCGCGAGCAGGACCCAGCGGCTGCTCAGGTAGCCTCGCAGCAGGCGATCGCCCTGGCTGCTTTCCATCAGGTAACCGTCAGCCGCGTGGCATACTCGGGCCGCTGCCAGGCCTTCGACGTCAGCACCTCGTGCAGGCAGCGCACAGCGTCGAAGACATCGACGTAGCGGGTGTAGAGGGGTGCGAAGCCGAAGCGCAACAGGTCGGGCGTTCGAAAGTCACCGATCACGCCACGATCGATCAAGGCGCGCATCACCGGATAGGCTTCGCGATGCCGAAGTGATACCTGCGAGCCACGCGCGACCGCCTCTCGCGGCGACGCCACCTCGACCCCGAGCGCGCCGCAGGTTTCATCGACCAGCTTGATGAAGAGGTCGCCGAGCGCCATCGATTTTCGCCGCGCCTCCCGTTGGTCGACGCGCAGCCACATATCGACGGCGACCTCGAGCGCCAGCAGGCTGAGCATGGGCGGCGTTCCGGCGAGCTGCCTTGAAATTCCCGGCGCCGGCCGGTAATCGCGCTCGAAGGCGAAGGGTGCCGCGTGGCCCATCCACCCCGAAAGCGGAGATCGGACCGCCTCCTGTAGCCGGCGCGCGATGTACAGGTAGGCCGGCGCCCCCGGCCCACCGTTCAAGTACTTGTAGCCGCAGCCGACGGCCAGGTCGACCTCGCAGCCGTTGACGTCCAGCGGGACGGCGCCGGCGCTATGCGACAGATCCCACAACATCAAGGCGCCGTATTTGTGGGCGGCTGCCGTGATCCGGCGCATGTCGTGGATCGCGCCGCTGGTGTAATCGACGTGGGTCAGCATCACGACGGCGACGCTGCCGTCGACCGCTCCCTCAAGCTGGCCGCGCTCGACCGAACGCAAGGCGTACTTGCCGTCGAGCAGCTCGATTAGCCCCTGCGCGATGTAGAGGTCGGTTGGAAAGTTGGCTCTCTCGGTCAAGATGAAGTGACGCTCCGGCTGGAGGGCAAGTGCCCCGGCCAGAAGCTTGAACAGGTTCACGGAGGTACTGTCGGTCACGATGACTTCGCCCGGCCCGGCGCCGATCAATGGGGCGATTTTGTCGCCGATGCGCCGGGGCGCCTCGATCCAGCGGGCCGCGTTCCAGCTGCGGATCAGGCCGTTGCCCCACTCTTCCACCGCGACCTGATTGAGGCGGGCGACGGTTGCGCGGGGAAGCGCACCGAGCGAGTTGCCGTCGAGGTAGATGACCTTGTCGGGGAGGGCAAACTCGTCGCGAAAAGGCGCCAGCGGGTCCTGCCGGTCGAAGCCTAGGCAGGTCTCGCGGTCCACGCAGCGATTATCCTGCGAGTCGGCCGATCAGAAGTGGCTGGGGCACCAGGGGGAGCGATCGCTGGCGAACATGGCGTCCGCCTGCGTGATGGCTCCGCGCCGAAGTTCGCCGAAGCTACGTGACATAGGCACGCAGCTCGTCCCGGCGAACCGGGCGGAGTCGAGGCCCGTCGGCAGCCCTATCGCTGAACCAGCGCCAGGGCTCGACACGGGCTGCCCGATCCTTTCACCAGCTTGAGCGGTGCCACGACCAGCACTGCGCCGGTGGGCGGCAGTTTGGCCAGGTTGGCCAGCTGGGTCAACCCGTATTTGTTCGCGCCAAGCAAGAACTGATGGCAGGGAAACGGCGGATTGAATGAATGGGCCGCACCGGCGTCTGTGCCAACCGTTTCGACGCCGACGCCCACGATTGGGCTTTCATGGGCCAACCATTTCGCCAGCTCGATGTCGATGCCCGGCGTGTGTGGTCCTGACTCATTCGCGTTCAGGAACGCCTTCTGATCGCTGGCACGGGCGTCCCAGCCGGTGCGGTAGAGGAGCCAGCCACCGTCGGGTAGTGGTCCATGCTGTCGCTCAAAGGCGCGGATGTCGTTGACGGTCAGCAGAAAATCCGGATTGGCCTGGGCTTCTTTCGCCTTGTCGATCACCACCGCCGGTCCGATCAGTCGCTTGAGGGGGACTTGCGACACATCGTCCTTGTCCTTCCCCGTGGTCCAATGGATCGGCGCGTCGAAGTGCGTGCCGACGTGCTCGCCGCCCTCGAACCAGTTCCAGTACCAGGCCGGTCCTCGGTCGTCATAGTGGCTGATCTCGTGGGTCTTCCAGCCCGGCGTGTTGGCTAAGGGTGGCGGCAGCTGAAGGATCGGCGTCCGTTCGGACAGCGGCTGGGTAAGGTCGATCACGTCGATGGCCCCGGAGACGAGGCCATCGACGAACGACGCCAGGGTATCGATTCTTGTACTCATCATTCCTCCCTCGATTTCAGCGCCGGGATCGTCGTCGGCTGCTCCTTCGTGACCCGCGTTGGTCGTCGGAGTTCCTCGCGACGTCGCGGCGGTTGTTGCAGCGCCCGCGGAAATTCGAAGCGGTTCTCGAGCATGTGCACGTCCATCAAAAAGCTCTTCGGCATCTCGGCCTCGACCTTGGCGACGATGCAGCTCAGCTCGTTGCCATTGATGGCATCGAGGGCCGCCTCTTCGAAGTCGTCCAGCTCGGTCACGGTCTGGGCGCGCGGGATCCCGGCGGATTTGGCGATGCCTGCAAGGTCGGTGCCCGTCGCGGTGGCCGTGGTGAACCAGCGATATCCGCCAGGGGCGCCGCCGCCGACGGAGAGAAGGGTCTCGTTGTCGAAGATCACGTGCACCAGGTTGTCCGGTCGGGCGCGGGCCAGGGTCGTCAACCCGCCGAGGTTCATCAGCACCGAGCCATCACCGTCGATCACGACGACCTTGCGGTCGGGCTGGGCCAGGGCGATGCCCAGGCCGATCGAGGAGGCCAGTCCCATCGCGTGCTCAAGGTAGAAGAAGTTCGCTCGGTGCCCGAGGGAATACAGCTCCGCCGCCACCGCGCCCATGATGGTGACGACGGCGCAGTCTTCCAGCTCGGGATAGATCGCCTTCAGGCAGTCGATGCGCTTCATTGCGGCTCTTCCCACATGAGGTCTCGACTGAGGAGCAGTGCCACTGGCGAGAGCGAGCTCTGCGCCAGGGCCATTCCTTTGGCCAGTTTGGGCTGGACGTCCTCGGGGCGGGTGAGGTCGTCGCGGGCGATGTTCAGCGCGTCGAGCACCGGCCGCGTATGCTTGCCACCCTCGGTCTGCCACGGATCCTTCTCCCCGAAGCTGCCGCGATCGGTGATCAGCATCAGCAGCGGAACCTTGTACAGGAGTGAGATGCCCACGATGCCGTTGATCGCCTGCAAGAAACCGTGGTTCTGCATCAACATCGCCGACTTGATCCCGGCAAAATGGGCGCCGGCAGAGATTCCGACGCCTTCTTCCTCTTTGGCGAGGCGCACCAGCCGCATGTCCGGATCTTCGTCGGCCATCCGGATGAGATGAACCAGCCAGGTCTCCGGCAGCGCGCTGACCAATTTGACGCCTACCGCCTTCATGGCGTCGTAGACGACCTGCGAGTTCGCCACCGAAACTGGCACGTGACCACCCCTCCTCCCGGGCGTTTCAGGCATAACCCTATGTTCGTCATCAGCCGCTTTCACCTTGGCAAGCGGGCGGCTGAAAGACCGATTCTAGTCGCGCTCCGGTCGCCCTAGAATCGGTCGCAATGGCGGCGGCGCTGCAAGTGCACGGCCCGAAACGTCACCTGCTGGCCGGTAATCTGCCGGAGTTCCGGCGTGACCGGCTCGGCTTCTTGATGACCTGCGCCCGAGAGCACGGCGACGTCGTGCCTCTGCGCTTCGGCGTTTTCCGAGCGGTCTTTGTCAATGATCCCGCCCTGATCGAAGACGTACTGCGGAACAGCCGCAGCTTCGTCAAGTCATTTGCCTACCGCATGGTGCGTCCGGTCGTCGGAAATGGTCTGCTGCTCAGTGAGGGCGACGTCTGGATCCGGCAGCGGCGCCTGGCCCAACCAGCCTTTCAGCGCGCCCGGATGGGCGAGGCATACACGCCCGCCATCGTCAGGTGCACGCAGCGGCTGATGGATCGATGGTCCCCGGGCGAAGTCCGGGACGTCCACACCGAGATGATGCGAGTGACGGCGGAGATCGCCGGAGAGGCATTCTTCGGGGCAAACGTCAGCGAGCGCGTCGACGAGGTCAGCCGGATGCTCCTCGTGCTCGGTGAGCTGCTCACCAATCGCCTGGATAGCGTCCTGAGCCTTCTGCCATCCGGGCTGCCGACACCAACCAATGTCCGGGTTCGTCAGACTACCAAGAACCTCGACGCTGTCATCTATCCGATCATCGAGCACCGGCGCCGAAACGGCACCGTGCATGACGACCTGCTGTCCCGGCTGCTGGCCGCGCAGGATGAGGACGGCAGTCAGATGACCGACCTGCAACTTCGGGATGAGGTCATGACCTTCTTCCTGGCCGGGCACGAGACGACCTCGCTCCTCTTGAGCTGGACGCTCTTCTTGTTATCGCGTCATCCGGCCATGCAAGAGCGGTTGCAGGCCGAGGTCGCCGCAGTCCTCGATGGAGAGCCACCAGCGTTTGTCGATCTGGGAAAGCTGCCGTTCCTGGATGCGGTGCTGTGCGAAACCCTGAGGCTTTACCCGCCGGTGTGGGCGATGGGTCGCGAGCCGCTCGAGGACTGCGAGCTTGGCGGTCACCGGGTCGCCAAAGGTACCGGCATCCTGTTCAGTCAATGGGTGATGCACCGCGATCCCCGTTACTTCCAGAGTCCGGAAGCCTTCCTGCCTGACCGCTGGCTCGATGGGTTGCAGAAACGGCTGCCGCGTTTTGCTTACTTCCCGTTTGGCGGGGGCCAGCGAATCTGCATCGGAGCGAACTTCGCCATGATGGAGGCCGGGCTCATTCTCGCGATGTTGGTGCAGCGCTTCCGATTCGATGCTGTACCCGAACGGGCGGTCGAGATCTGGCCCGCGTTCACGCTGCGGCCGAAATCCGGCGTCCACCTGTCTCTGAGCCCGGCGTCCTGACCTGTCTGCGGGCAGCGGATCGCCCGTATCATGGGGGCCGTGCAGGTGCTGGACAGCATCCTGGAGGCGGTCGGGCGCACGCCGCTGGTGCGCCTTCATCGAATCACCGCCGGACTTCGCCCAACCATGCTGGCCAAAGTCGAGACCCTCAATCCGGGCGGCAGCGTCAAGGACCGCATTGGGCTGCGGATGATCGAGGATGCCGAGCGCCGCGGCCTGTTGAAGCCTGGCGGAACCATCGTCGAACCGACTTCCGGCAACACCGGCCATGCGCTCGCCATCGCGGCCGCCCTCAAGGGCTATCGGATGATCTTCGTGATGGCGGACAAGCAGTCACCGGAGAAGATTGCGTTGCTCCGCGCCTACGGCGCCGAAGTCGTCGTCTGCCCGACTGCGGTCCCGCGTGACTCGCCCGAGAGCTACTACTCGGTCGCGGAACGATTGAGCCACGAAATTCCCGGGGCCTTTCAACCGAACCAGTACTTCAACATGGCCAACCCGCAGGCCCATTACGAAACCACGGGCCCAGAAATTTGGGAGCAGACCGATGGCCAGGTCGATGTCGTCGTCGCCGGGCTGGGGACGGGCGGGACGATGACCGGCGTCGCCCGCTTCCTGAAGCAGAAAAAACCGTCCGTGATGATGATCGGCGCCGACCCCGAGGGATCGCTTTACTCGGGGGACACGGCCAAGCCCTACAAAGTCGAGGGCATCGGCGAAGACTTCATTCCGGGAACGATTGACCTGAAGCTGATCGATCGTATCGTCCGCGTCAGCGACCGCGATTCCTTTCTGACGGCGCGGCGCATTACCCGGGAAGAGGGCATCCTCGTGGGCGGCTCGGCCGGCACCGCCATGAAAGCCGCCATCGAGGTTGCTCGCGACCTGGACGAGAAGACCCTGATGGTCGTCATCCTGCCGGACACCGGCCGAAACAATATGAGCAAGATCTACAACGACGAGTGGATGCGGCAGAACGGATTTCTCGAACGCTTTCCGCGGCAGCTGGTGGAAGACATCGTGCTCTCTCCGAATCGTGAGATCCCGGAACTGATCACCGTTTCATCGAAAGAGAAGGTCGGCCGTGCGATCGACCTGCTGCAGGAATACGGCATCTCGCAAATGCCAGTCACCGAGGACGGCGCCAGCCCGCAGAAGAAACTGGTGGGCAGCATCCAGGAACGGACGCTGCTCGACCGGGTCTATCGCGATCCGGGGCTGATCGAAACCACGGTGGGCGCGGCCATGGACGGCCCATTCCCGACCATCAGCGCGGGCGCCCACATCGATGAAGCGTTTAATTCCTTGCTCGGCGGTGCCACGGCGCTGGTGGTGATCGATGGCGAGCGCCCGGTTGGCATCATCACCCGCCTCGACTTGCTGGAGTTCATGGCGCACAGTCGCGCCGCCCGTTGAGCGAAGGGAAAACGCCGGGGTTCGCGACCCGGGCGATTCACGCCGGGCAGCCGCCCGATGCCGCAACCGGCGCCGTCACCGTGCCGATCTATCAAACGTCGACCTTCGCCCAGGAGGCAGTCGGCAAGCATCGCGGCTACGAGTACGCCCGCACCGGAAATCCGACTCGCACTGCCCTGGAACAATGCATCGCCGCCCTCGAGGGCGGACGCCACGGTCTGGCGTTCGCTTCCGGCATGGCGGCGGAAGCGGCGATCATGCAGCTCTTGAAGCCGGGCGACCACACGGTCGCGGTGGACGACCTCTATGGGGGCACCTACCGCTTGTTCCGCCGCGTGCTCGAGCCCATGGGGTTGACCTTTTCGTTCGTCGACGGTTCCGACTTGAACGCCGTCGAGCGAGCGTTGACCGCGCAGACGCGGCTCGTCTGGTTGGAATCCCCCACCAATCCATTGTTGAAGCTGGTCGACATCGAGGCCGTCAGCGGGCTGGCGCACGGGCACCAGGCGCTGGTGGTCGTCGACAACACCTTCATGAGCCCGTACTTTCAACGACCGCTGGCGCTTGGAGCCGACATCGTGGTGCACAGCGCCACCAAATATCTTGGCGGACACAGCGACCTCATCGGTGGCACGGTGGTCGTCAACCGTGATGATTTACACGAACGCCTTGCCTTTCTCCAGAATGCCGTAGGGGGCGTGCCCGGGCCGTTGGACGCCTGGCTCGTGCTGCGCGGCCTCAAGACGCTGGCCGTGCGCATGCGCCAGCACGA
>CAZRMD010000109.1:0-9985 GCA_964601135.1 uncultured Actinomycetes bacterium
GAGGTGGTGGTGCCGTCACCGGCGATGTCGTTGGTCTTGCTTGCGACTTCCTTGACGAGTTGCGCGCCCATGTTCTCGAAGGGATCCTCCAGCTCGATCTCCTTCGCAATCGTGACGCCGTCATTCGTGATCGTCGGGGAACCGAATTTCTTGTCGAGTACGACGTTCCGGCCTTTGGGGCCGATAGTAATTCGAACCGCGTCGGCGACTTTGTCGACGCCCCGCTTCAGCGCGGAACGGGCATCGGCATCGTAAGCCAGTTGTTTCGCCATCAGACGTCCTCCTTCTTCCTGCTAGTGATGAGTGGGCAAACGGCCAGTGTTCCAGGGCGGTAAGTACCCGCATTTTAGCACTCCTAAACGGCGAGTGCTAGCAGTCGGGCGGGGTGAGCGCCAACCCCCATCTATCTCATCTGAGGGGAGGGATGAGAGTGGCGCGCCGTAAAATGAGTACACCCGCCTTGCGGCGGCCCTCAATGGCATTCCCCGAATCAGAGCCTACTCGACGCGTCGGTCGCGCCATGGCCTGGGGCGTGGCGATCGGCGTGGGTGCGGTCGTTCTGCGCGAGCTGGTCCGCCCACGCCCGGAGACGGCCCGCCTGATCGACTGGCAGCGGGTCGAGGAGATGGCGCTTAGCCGTTCCGGCGAGACCGCCGATCCGCCGCCGGATCCCGCGCTCGAGCAGAGCTATCAGACGATCGGCGCCGAATTGGAACCCCAGCTCGCCCAGGCGCTCGGCACGGGGACTGCCGACGCCGGTAGCCGCCTCTATCCAGGGCTGACGGCGGTCGGCCGGCGCCAATGGGTTCGATTCAATATCCGGATCTTTCGCCAGATGTTCGAGCCGCTCGAGCGGCTGCAGGAATTGATCCCCGGTTCGCTGATCTTGACGTACGGCCAGAAAGGCGTGAGCCGCTACCTCGGTCTGATTCTCGGTTTGCTCGCCCGCCGCGTCCTGGGCCAGTACGATCCGGCGCTGCTTGGTCGCGAGCCGGTGGAGACCTCGTCATTGATCCTGGTCGAGCCCAACGTCCAGGCCTGGGCCCGTAAGGACAAGCTGCCGATCGACGAGCTGCGCCGCTGGCTGGCCATGCACGAGATGACGCACGCCTGGGAGTTTCGAGCCCATCCCTGGCTGCAGCAATATCTCGAGGGGCTGTTGAAGCAAGTGCTGATCGGGCGGCTGGCTGACGGCCACCGGCCGGGGCGGCTCGAGCTGATCCGGACACTGACGATCGGAGTCGGGCAGCAGTGGAAGGCGATCTCGAAGCTGCAGGCGGCGATGACCCTGCTCGAGGGCTATAGCAATCTCGTGATGAACGAGATTGGCCGCCGCGAGCTCCCGCATTTCGCCCTACTGGAGGCAGCGTACCGGCGCCGGCAGGAGCAGCGAACCCCGCTGGAGAAGGTATTCCTGCGGCTCACCGGGATGGAGATGAAGATGCGCCAGTACGTCATGGGTGAGCGCTTCTGCCAGGCGGTGCGAGACACGGCCCGGCCGGAACTCCTGGCCCGCGTCTGGCAGGGACCGGAGTGGCTGCCCACGATGGCGGAGATCCAGCGACCTCAGCTGTACATCGAGCGCGCCCGAACCAGGTGAAGGCAGCCGCTCCGCTTCTTGCGGTGTTGCTGCTGACCGCATGCGGGGAGTCATCGTCGCCGGCGACCGGCGCCAGCACCCCAAGCCGCCTGCAGGCCGAGGTCGTCGCGTCGGAGCTGGTGGCCGGCCCCCAACAACGGGTGCCGATCGGCATCCTCGACCACAACACGCCGGTCAACGACGCCACGGTGCATGTGCGCGCGTTCGTCCTGCAAACCGGAAATACCGCCGTCTTCAAGGGCGAATCCGCAGCGCCGTTCAAGGGCGATGGTCTGGAGGGAGCCGGCGTCTATGTCGCGCATCTCGATCTGAGCACCGCGGGGAACTGGGGGCTGGAGATCTCGGCATCGCGGCCCAACGGCGCCACGATGCGCCAGAACCTGCCCATCAGCGTGGTCTCGAAGCCGGTGGTTCCGGCCGTCGGCCAACCGGCCCCATTGAGCCATAACCCGACGATCCGGGACCAGCCCGATGCCACCGTCATCGATAGCGGGCGTCCGCCCGACGACATGCACCAGCTCTCGATCGCCGAGGCGGTCCAAGAGCATCGTCCAACCCTGGTGATCTTCGCCTCGCCGGCTTACTGCACGAGCAGGATCTGCGGTCCAGAGGTGCACGTGGTGCAGGGTCTGGAGCCGGCCTACAAGGACCACCTCACCTTTATCCACGTCGAGGTGTACACGAATTTCAAGCCCGATCCCACGAAACGAACGATCGCGCCGACCGTAAACGAGTGGCGGCTGCAAAGCGAGCCATGGGTATTTCTGATCGATTCCAAAGGCATCATCCAGGCCCGCTTCGAGGGACCGACGGCCAGCGACGAGATCAAAGCCGCCATCGACCAAATGCTTCATTAAACCTGCGCCCCTGTGGGGGAGGGCAGGGTGGGGCTTTACATCTTCTTACAAGCCCGCCACGCGGGCGTCGCCGGCTGATTGGCCGACCGGTGGTACGGTCGGCGGGCAGATGGCTGAGATGATGTTCGATCTCGTGTGCCAGCACTGCGGCCGCCGGGAGCAGCGGCGCTGGGAGAGTCGGGGATCTGTCACGGTCACCTACTGCCGCTTCTGCAAGAAGGGCATGTCGGTTGTGGGCATTGCCTTCTTTGCTGGGCGCGAGCGCGAGCGCCAAGAATCAGCGGCCTAGTCCAGCTCGGCGAGCAGCTGTCCTTCCTGAACGGTCTGACCTTCTTTGACGTGGATGTGCGTCACTCGTCCGGCTTTGGGCGCGGTTACCGGGATCTCCATCTTCATCGACTCCAGGATCATCAGGGTCTCGTCGGCCGCGACCTCCTGGCCTTCCTTGACGACAACCTTCCAGAGATTCCCGGTTAGCTCGGCCTTGACTTGCATCCGGCCGATTGTCTCATGCAGTCCTCGGGTAAGATTGCCACGATTTGCGCAAGAAACGTAGCTACCCAAAGAAACGCGGCGGTCCCACGACGCTCCGGCCGGGCATCGACACCCTGGTCCAGAAGGAGACGCCAGGCGACAAAGAAGAGACCATCGAGATGGACGCCGAGGTGGTCGAGCCGCTGCCGAACGCGATGTTCAAGGTCAAGCTCCAGACCGGCCAGACGATCCTGGCCTATACCTCTGGCAAGATGCGAAAGTTCTACATCCGCATCCTGATCGGCGACCGCGTCCGGGTCGAGCTCTCCCCCTACGACCTGACGCGCGGCCGGATCATCTTCCGCTACAAGTAGCGCCGCCCGGCGCGCTAACCTCAGAACCACATGTTGTGGATCTATGCCGTGATCCTGGTGGTCGTCGCGGTCGGGCTGTGGGCTGCATATCGCGTGCTCGGCACGCCGTCCCGGCTGGCCCCGGGCGACTACCTGGTGGTGCTGGCCGATGTGGCGACCAGCGTTGAACGGTCTGCCGGGCGACTGCGCCAGGCGCTGGAGCAGGAGCCTCACGCTCGTCTTGGCGACGCTGCCGCGGAGGCGAGAAAGATCTTCCAGACCGGCTATTACCAGACCTTGCGGCTTCGACCGGCGAGTGGCGCGGACGCGCTGGCTGAGGCCCGCGCCGAACTAGGACGAGCCTGCGAAGCCTATGACTGGGCCAGCCGGATGATCGGCAGCGAGAGCGTGCGCAATCCGCTCATCCGCGACGCGGCCCTGCGCTTACTCGATGCGGGGGACAGAGCGCTCAACCAGGCGGCGCAGTTACTGCCGGCTGACCAGCCCGCGACGCGCGAAAGTACTGCACCGTCTCCCTGAGGCCCTCCTCCAGGCCGGTCCGCGGCTGCCAGCCCATGACCCTCGCGATCTTTGCCGTGTGGACCGCCGATCGGCGTTGCTCACCCGCCCTGGCCGGCGCGTGTTGCTCCGGCTGGTCGCTGCCCGAGAGCCGCTTGATGATGGCGAAGATGCGGTTGACGTCGGTTTCGACGCCGGTTCCGACATTGAAGGAGCCAACGCTGTCCGACGTCAGCGCCAGGAGGTTGGCCTCGGCAACATCGCCGACGTACACGAAGTCCCGGGTCTGCTTACCGTCGCCGTTGATCGAGGCGGTCTCGCCGGCGAGCAACCGCTGACTGAAAATCGCCACTACCCCGGCTTCACCGTGCGGGTCCTGCCGGGGACCAAAGACGTTGGCGTAGCGCAGCGCGGCGTAGGAAAGCCCGTGCAGGGCGTGAAAGGTGCGAAGGTAGACCTCGGCAGCGAGCTTGGATGCGCCGTATGGAGATACCGGCACGGCCGGCGCATCCTCGGGCGTGGGGATGGCGTCGGCATCGCCATAGATCGCGCCCCCGGTTGAGGCGAACAGGAAGCGATGGACGCCGTGCCGCACACTGGCTTGCAGGAGCGCGACCGTGCCGGCGACGTTGACGGTGGCGTCGAAAACCGGGTCATCGACGGAGATGCGAACGCTGGCCTGCGCGGCCTCGTGGGCCACCGCATCGGGACGCTCGATCCGGAACAGCTCGTCCAGCCATGGTGAGCTGAGGTCCATCTGGTAGAAACGCGCCCGAGCTGGCACGTGCTCGACGTGCCCCGTGCTCAGATCATCGAGGACAACGACGTCGTGGCCGGCCTCGAGGAATCGATCGGCGACATGAGAGCCGATGAATCCCGCGCCGCCCGTGACGAGGACCTTCAACGGCGGTGACTGAGCAGAAAGACGACGAGCCCTACCGCGATCAGGCTCCAGTAGCTGATCAGGCGGTCGAGGATTGCGACCGAGAACCCCTGGGAGGCGGTCAGGCCGAAGAAGACGAGCACGGCGATGATGCCGCCCTCGACGAGGACCAGGCCGCCGGGGAGCGCCGGAATGGTGGTCAGCAGTGAGGCGACCAGGGCGATGAACACGACCTGGGCGACGCCCAGCGAGATGTGAAGCGGCAAGGCCTGGACAACAAGGAACAGGCGAGCCGATTCCGCCATCCACACCACCACCGTAAGTCCGAGCAGCAGTGGCAGCCGCCCGGCGAAGGCGCTGAGCAGCCCATGCTTGAAGCGGGCAGCCCGCTCGCGCAGGCGCTCGGGAAGAAAGCGCGACACGCGGCCCTCGCTGTAGCGGATGATCAGGAGGCCCGCGATCAGCCCGGCGCAGATCAGCATGCCAACGATGAAGGCGGGCACGAATCGCTGCGGAACGGTGGCGTGAAAACTGATCAGGCCGCTGACCACCAGCAGGCTCATCAGCACGAGGAAATCGAGAGCCCGCTCGCTGAAGATCGTCCCCAACCCCTTCGATCCCGAGACATCCGTCTGCTGGCGAAGGAGATAGGCACGGTAGAAGTCGCCCATCTTCGCCGGCAATACGCAGTTGGCGAACCAGGCCAGGATGATGATGTGAAAGAGCCCGCCAAATTTCTCCGATTCTCCCGTGTTGCGGAGCAGCAGTTCCCAGCGCACCGTTCGAACGACGAAGGAGAAGTAAAAGGCCCCGATGGCCAGCACGTAGATCGCCAAATTCGTCTGGCTGATGGCCCGCAAGCTGGCGCCGTAGTCGAGCTGGACGTGGGTGAGGACCACGAACAGGACGACGGCCAGGATGCCGAACGAGATCAGCGTCCGAACATCGAAGAGACGCTCGCGGAGCGCGGACCGCGTGACCGCCGTCTCCGGCGGGACGGCGGCGGGCTGCATCTTACGACTCAACATATCAGGGTGGGGCCGCCGGTCCGGAGCTATTCGGCGATCTTCCGGCGGCGGATGATCCTCTCTAACAACGGCATCCGGCGGCGGGGCTTGCCGTCGACGCCGTATTGGCGCCGGACCTGTTCCTGTTCCCGGGCCTCCAGCACCCGCGGAACCCAGTCCGACTCCAGCATCGGGGTGTCACCACCCTCCCAGGTCTTCAAATAGAAGATTCCCTTGAGGGCGGTGAACGGGATGGCGAGATCCTTGACCTCGCTCTGGTCGGGCGAAATCAGGGAGAGCGTCACCCCGTAGCGAGAGGGCCGGATCAGCCGATCGCTGTAGCCGCGCAGCACTTCGTGGTCGACGAAATGAATGGCGATCCGCTGCTGGTGGGTCATGTCAACCGGATTGGTGGGTGCCCGGGAATCGAGCAGCACGTACTTCAGGCTGCTCAGCGGCACGAAGGCCCCACGATTATTGGTGCCCAGGTTGTGCACCGTGGTCTCGACCACCGGCGAATCGAGCTCCCGTCTCGGCGGGTCACCGTGCAGCGTCTCGCCGTCGAGGAAGCAATAGATGGCGTGCGGCACGCTCTCCGCATTGTACGTTGAAAGTCGGGCGCCTTCTCTCCCCTTCTGGGGATGTCGAGGAGGCGGTTACTTCACGAGATAGGAGTTACCAAGGAACTTCGGAACGTAGTTCTGGTTGAACTGGACCAGCAGTCCGGCGGGCTGCTGGGTGTAGATCCCGGGCCCGTTCGGCGGGCAGGGCGAGGAGGCAATGCTGAACGAGCTTGGCACCAGGTTGCCGCCAAAGATGTCCACGCGCGGTGAGGCCAGTTCGCCCGTGATGGTGTAGTAGCCGGCCTGTACCGGGCTCAGCCAGGGGCCGCTCTGCCAGGCGTTGGTCGCCTGGATCGTCGCGGTGGCATTGGGTTCCTGGACAAAGATCGTGCCCCACACCTGGAACGGATATCCACCCGCTGTCGACTTGGTTCCGTCGACTTTCTCATACCAGGGGTTCGTGTTCGTATCCGACTTCTCGACGAAGAAGACGATGCGGTTCGTCACACCCGCCGGCGTTGTGTTCGGCGCGACCAAGAAGACGCTGGGTGAGGTCGCCCCGGCGCCCTTGGGCGTACTCGCCGAGAAGCCGCCGTTGCCGTTGAAGATGAACTCGACCCCGTCGACCCCAGCATCGGCGACGCCCGAGGGAACCGCCCCCAGATCCGTGTAGCCACCGAGGAAGCCGTTCGACAAGATCGTCTTGGTCAGCGGTCCGCCGGTCGAGGTGTTGGACACGGTGCCGCCGGTAATGGTCAGGTTGTAGCCGTTGAAGTAATAGAGTCCGTTGTCAAAGATGTAGTAGTCCTTGCCCTGAGGATCGCTCGGGAACGGGATGGACAGGTTCTGGTTCCAGATGCCGTGGTGAATGAAGTGGGCACTCTTGCCCTTTAACGTCCCATCCGTCCAGCCCGGTGATGCGAGCGGTAACACGTTGAGCACGTTGAGGTCCGCTTCGTAGTTCGGAGCTGGTTCCTGAACCGGTACGGGGTTCGTCTGGTTCTGCCAGTACAGATAGAGGGCGTGGGTGTCGCTTGCCGAGAGGTGCTGGAAGACCCCGTTCATGTTGAGGTAGCCGCCGTTGGGGTTGGGGGCGTGCCACTTCGAGTTCGAGACCATCCGGCCCAGTCTGGGGTCGGTGTTGCACATGTCTGAGCCGCCGTTCCCATCATCGATCTGCGCGTCACCATCCTGTTCGTACTGGACGGTGTTGCCGCCGCCGGGGCCGGCCTGGAAGCCGAAGATCGTGTACTGGTTGTTGAAGTGCCGCCCGTGCGCGTACGCCTCCGCGACCACCGTGGAGTTGGTAAATCCGAGGATGGCGGCGAAGGTGAGCGGCACGTTGTAGGCCACCATAACGTGGACCTCGTTCGTGTTTCCCCGGCTGGGTGTCCAGACGGTGACGTGGACCGAGCCGTCGGCGGAGGGCTCGATGATGTAGCCGTTCGAGTTGGGTGAGTAGGCGGCGGACGGCAAGCTGCAACTGGGGTTGCCGTTGTTGGCATCCTGTAGCGCCTTGTTCAGATTCTGCATCGCATACGAGGCCGCCTGGCAGTTGGCCTTGGCTTGCATGCCGCTCGTCACCGGGGTGTTGCCGTCAGGAGGCAGCAGTTCTTGCGCACCTGCGAGCGCGCCGGCGTCGGCAGCGTTCTGAACGTCGCGCCGCTGGAAATACAGGCGGCCGGCGTCCATGCCGAGAGCGATGATGCCGAAGAGGGCCGTCGCCGACAGGGCGACGATGACAATGCTCTGTCCGCGCTTCCGCTTTCGATGCAGCCAGTTATTCATCTCAGTATTCGGTCTCCATGGTGGATTCGGCGGAGAGGGTCACGCCGTTGCCCGAGATGTCGCGAATCACCGGAACCCAAGGCTGGAACCGGTAGCTGATGGCGACGCGAATGGGGTGATGACCGGTCGGTTGGCCGATGCCGTCGCTGTACCAGACCGTGCCCGTGTTGGGCTGGGTCGCGACCGTCGGGCAGCTGCTGCTTGCCGGCTGTCCATCACACGCCGTGTCGGCGGAAATGCTGAAGCCGCCACCCAGCTTGGCCTGAACTGCCGCGAGGACCGTGCTGCCTGTCGGCAGTGGATTATCAAAAGGAATTGCGGCCCGCGCTCCCTCGCGCGCGGCGTCCGAGATGGAGTTATAGATGTAGATCGCACGGCCAAGGTCGATCGTGCCCAGCAGGAGGATGAAGAAGACCGGGGCGAGCACGGCAAATTCAACCATTGATTGCCCGCTGTGGCGACCGCGCATGATCCTGGGCATCAGTACTCCGTCCTGAACACGGCGCTGGTGTTGAGGGTGAGCTGGCCATTTGCGTCACCAACCAGCTGCCCGATGATCGGCGTGATGAAGCTGAATTTGTAGCTTCCGGCGACGGTCAGCTGGTAGCCGGCAACCTGCGTGGTGATGTTGAAGTTCGCCGTCCGCCCCTGTTGATTGGGAGTGACCTGCACCTGGCTGCAGTTGACGGTGAAGCCAGTGTTCGTGAGCTCTTGCTGGACTCGGGCGCAAATGCTCGCGTCACTCGGCGTTGGGCAGGTTGCCGGCGGTGTGTAGTTGGGTGGGGTGGCGCCGCTGCAGTCCGGGAAAATCCCGGTGTACTGGGGTAGTGCAGCGAAGCGAGCCGCCTCCCGAACGCTGTTCGTCAGAGAGATCTGGAAGTAGAATGCGCGTCCCAGGTCGAGGAAGCCCATCATTCCGATGACGAGGAACGGCACCATGAGAGCCATCTCGGCCAGTGCCTGGGCCCGCTTCCGGCGTAAACCTGAGTGCCTTTGCATCATTCCTGATCGTTCCGAGCGTCTAAAATCGCCCCTGCGCGGCAGCGAAATCCATGACAAAAAAGGCAAGAGCGATAAACTCCCTCGCAATTCAACGCCAGCCTATGCGAAAGCCTGTCGTCGCCCCAAGAGAGGGCTCGCATCGTGACGGTGCCGTCGCGGGCCTGTTGCGGCTTTCTTTCAGATTGAGTTACGGCCCGGTTGTAATACGGTTCTTAAGGCTCCACAGAGCCGTCGCGCTGGCCGTCGTTTTGTCGGCCTTCAGCATGCAGCCGGCGCTCGCCGCGGGGAACCTGACCCTGCCATTCAACCTTCCCAACCCGCGGATCACGTCCTGGATGGACCACCACTACCCTGACCGGAAAGAGGACGGGATCATGATTCGGTTCGATGGCGCCACCGACTACGCATACGACGGCCACCGGGGTACGGATTACGCCGTACCTTCGAATACCCCAGTGGTTGCGTCTGACGATGGCAACGTGATCTACGCCGAGTGGAGCAAGAGCGGAGGCTGGGGCGTCGTCATCGATCATGCCACTGACCGCACCGCCTATTTCCACAACAACCAGCTCTTTGTCTATCCGGGCCAGCACGTATCGAGGGGCCAACTGATTGCATTGAGCGGGAGCACCGGAAACTCCACCGGGCCGCACGTCCACTTCGAGGTCCGCGACCTGCTGACACCCTGGCACTCGATCGATCCCTATGGCTGGACCGGGCCCGGCCAGGATCCATGGAGCTGGGACGCAGGCTATCTGTGGACCAGCAATCCGCCGGTGCCTTTCCTTTTGCCGCTGGCGTTCTTCGGCGGCGCCCGCTGGAACTATTGGTACGGCAGCGATGGCCCACCGCCGCCGGTAAGCTGGAGCCTCCGGGACGGGGGCCATGGGCTGGCGGGATTTGCTGCCCGATGGGATGCTGATCCCGGGGCAAGCGCGG
>CAZRMD010000110.1:0-9788 GCA_964601135.1 uncultured Actinomycetes bacterium
TTTTCGGCTCGGATGTGCGCGCTGGCGATCCTTCCCAATCCCGCGGGCAGTCCGGCCTCCCTAGGACCGAAGCTGTTCGTGATCTCGATGTCGACGTTCGTGAATCCCGCGCTGCGGAGCGCGTCCTCGTAGGCATCGACGGGAATGGTGCCGGCGACGCAGCCGGCCCAGGCGTCCAGGGTCGCTTTCACCGCGGCGCCCAATGGCTCCAGCTCCACCATGTCGGAGACTGCCAAGCGTCCGCCCGGCTTCAGCACACGGTGGGCCTCTTTGAGGACCGCGGATTTATCGGCCGCGAGGTTGATCACGCAGTTCGAAATGATGACGTCGACGGATGAGGCCGGTAATGGAATCGCCTCGATCGTGCCCTTGAGGAAGGTTGCGTTGCTGATGCCGGCCCGAGCCTTGTTCTCGTTGGCGAGCGCCAGCATCTCGTCGGTCATGTCGATGCCGTAGGCGCGACCACCGGGTGCGACTCGACGGGCGGACAGCAGGACGTCGAGCCCGGCGCCGCTCCCCAGGTCGAGGACCACCTCACCAGGATGGAGCTGGGCGAGGGCGGTTGGGTTGCCGCAGCCGAGACTGGCTCCGAGCGACAGGCCAAGGTCCCTGAGCTCGCGCTGCACGTACTCGACCTCCCCGATGGGCCCGCTGATGGCCTCGGTTGTACCGCAGCAGCCGGAATCGCAACAACTCCCGGTGCTCTTGATGTTCAGCGCCTTCTCGGCGTACCGGGCACGAACGGCCTCGCGAATTTCTTCCATGGTCAGGCTCCCAGACTAATTGATGATCGTCGATGGAATAGTATCAGACGTATAGACAAGTGTCAATGGAGTTGCTAGACTGTTTCATATGAAGGCAACCGTCCCCGAACGGGTCAAAGGCGTTTGCT
Source organism: uncultured Actinomycetes bacterium (assembly GCA_964601135.1). GTDB lineage: Bacteria > Chloroflexota > Dormibacteria > CF-121 > CF-121 > CF-13. The sequence continues at coordinate 893 of CAZRMD010000110.1, forward strand.
GTCCAGTGACGATGCCGCTACCGATCGCCCGCGTCGATGCCTCGGTCGAGGTGCTGAAGGCGCTGGCCGATCCAACTCGCCTTCAGATGATCGGCGTGCTCAAGCGGGCGAGTGAGCCGGTCTGCATCTGCGATTTCACGGCGACGTTCGATCTCTCGCAGCCCACCATCTCGCATCACATGGCCAGGCTCAAGGACGCCGGGCTGGTCGAGGTATCGCGGAGAGGGATCTGGGCGTACTACCGCCTGGCCCAGCATCTCGATCCGAAGACTCGCGCTCTTCTGGACGTCCTGCTCTAGCGTTCATGGCCAACGTCCTGTTCGTCTGCAAACAGAATGCCGGTCGCTCGCAAATGGCGGAGGCCCTCTTCGGTCAGGCGGCCAACGGCCGCCACGAGGCGCGCTCGGCGGGCACGCAGCCAGCCGAGCAGGTTCACCCGGTGGTGGTCGAAGCGATGCGCGAGCTGAATGTTGACCTGTCAAGCCGGCATCCGCAGCGGCTCACTGATGAGCTTTCGGCCTGGGCGGACGTCGTGGTCACGATGGGCTGCGGTGACGAATGCCCGTTCATTCCCGGAAAGACCTACGTGGACTGGCAGCTTATGGACCCAGCCGATCAGCCGTTGGGGGTCGTTCGGACCATCCGCGACGAGATTGGTTCGCGGCTTCAGGGCCTGGTTCAGCAGCTCGCCTAGCTCGTTCGCCTGATCGGCGATCGATTACTGGTATCGACCGATCGCGCATCGCAAACTTCGCCGATTCCCGGGGTTATTTGCGTGTGGATCCTCTCCGCGATTGGCGGCAGCCTGCCCATCCGGAGCTCGACGACGCCGATGCCAACGAGTTCAAACGTCAGGTTCGGGAGCATTACGATCGGCTCGCGAACCGCCGCGATGGCTGGTACCGGCGGAATCGCCGCTACCACGACTACATCGAGCGCGCGCTGCGACAGCTTGTCCCTGCGGGACAGACGGTGCTCGAGCTCGGTTGCGGGACGGGCAACCTGCTCGACGCCCTGCGCCCGGCCGCCGGGTATGGCATCGATCTCAGTCCGGCGATGGTGGAGATCGGCCGCCGAAAATATCCGAGGTTTGCGCTCGGCGTCGCGGATGCCGAGCAGCTCGAGGGCGATCGCCGCTTCGATGTGGTCATTGCCTCGGATCTGATCGGAGAGCTGCTCGACATCACCGCCATGCTGGAGCGGGTTCAGGCCGTCAGTAGCGCCGAAACGCGGCTGATCCTGACGTTTCACAACCCGGCGTTGGAAGGGTTGCTGCGCCTTGGCCAGCGCACCGGCCTGACGATGCCTCCGGCCCGCCAGAACTGGATCGGGCCCAACGATCTGATCGACCTGCTGGAGCTTTCCGATTTCACCGTCGAGCAGCGGCATACTGGTCTCGCCCTCCCTGCGCTCGTCCCGGGTTTGGAGGCGGCGGCCGACGCCCTGCCCGCGACGACGCCCCTCCTCGGTTACCTCAATGCGGTCAACATGGTCGTCGCCCGCCCCCGCCGGCCCCGTCCGCCGATCTGGCCGTTGAGCTGCAGCGTCATCGTTCCCTGCCGGAACGAGGTGGGCAATATCGAGTCGGCGGTCACGCGGATTCCAGCCATGGGCTCGCACACCGAAATCGTGTTCGTCGATGGTGCCTCCTCCGACGGCACCGCCGCCAGGATCGAGGAAATGCGACGCCGCTTTGCGGGCATCAAGGACATCCGGCTGATCCACCAGGTCGATACGGTCCGAATCGCGGATGCGCCGCTCGATGCGGCTGATGCACCGACGGCCATGCTCCGGCTGGGGAAGGGCGACGCGGTGCGCAAAGGCTTCGATGCAGCGAGCGGCGACGTGCTGATGATTCTCGATGCCGACCTGACGGTTCCACCCGAGGATCTACCGCATTTCTTCAATGCCGTCGCAGGGGGCAAGGCCGAGTTCGCCAACGGCAATCGACTGCTCTATCCGATGGAAGAGCGTGCCATGAAATTCATCAACTATCTTGGCAACAAGCTCTTCAGTGGGCTGTTCACGTGGATGCTCGGCCAGCGGATCCGCGATACCCTGTGCGGGACGAAGGCCCTTCGCCGGCAGGCCTATGAACGCATCCGCGCCGGCCGCGCCGAATTCGGTGATTTCGATCCATTCGGGGATTTCGACCTGCTGTTTGGCGCTGCGCGCCTGGGCTTGCGCATCATCGATGTGCCGGTTCGCTATCGGCGGCGCCGAAGCGGCGTCACCAAGGTGCGCGTCCTTCGTCATGGCGTGATGCTGCTCGCCATGTCCATGGTCGCCTTGCGCGCCTTCAAACTGCCAGCCTGGGCCCGGGCACGGCGATGAGCCGCGGCTCAGGTGGTTGTCCGGTGTGCCGCAGCGATGCGCCCGTCAGGGTCGTCGCGCACAACGGCCTGCAGGTGCTACGCTGCCGGAGGTGCGGCCACCAATTCGTGTGGCCGCTGCCGTCAGACAGCGAGCTGGCCTCGATTTACGATCAAACGTACTACCAGGGGAGCCACCGCTCGGTGGGTTTCAGCGACTACGACGGCCTGACCGCGGCCCGCCGGCGGATGTTCAGCCGCCATCTTGATCGCCTGGAGCATTACCGGCAAGCCGGCCGGGTGCTCGATGTCGGCTGCGCAACCGGTGATTTTCTCAAGGTCGCCCGGGAGCGGGGCTGGGAGGCGATCGGCGTCGATCCATCACCCGCGCGAGAGCAGGCGGTGGCGGCCGGCCTGCGGATCGTCGGACAGACGATCGACGACGCCGAGGTGGACCCCCATAGCCTCGACTTGATCACCTTCTGGGATGTCCTCGAGCATCTGCCGGATCCGGTTGCGACGCTGCGCCGAGCTGCCGACCTGCTTGCGCCCGATGGCATGGTGGCCGCCACAGTTCCCAACGCCGGGAGCGCGCTGGCCCGGATCAGCGGCCGTCGCTGGTTCGGCTACAAGACCGCCGGTGAGCACCTACAATTCTTCACCGCATCAACCGTCCGCCGCAGCTTTGCGGCGGCCGGTTACGAGGTGATGGTCCAACATCCGGTTGCATGGAGCTGCACGGTCAGCTTCCTCCTCGATCGGGCCGCCCTGTACCTCGGCCGGGCGGGCCGCACGGCAGACAGGCTGCTGGCCGCCACCCCGCCGGCTCGTTGGATCGTCGATATGCCGCAAGTCAATCAATTCATCGCGGGCCGCCTTGTGGCGACGCCAAAATCAGCGGCCGCATGAACGGGTGGCGGAGCCGTATCGTCAACCGCTCCGGGCTGAGCCTTGCCGTCCTAAGCGCGCTGACGGTCAGCCAGCTGTGGATCGCGCTGGCCAGCTGGGGCATGACACTTCGGCGCCCCGGGTTCGCCGACTTCGGGAATTACTACCTGTACGCACGGGTGGGACTTCACCAGGGTTGGAACCACCTCTACGACGTCGGCGCGCAGCAACAGGAGTGGTTGCGACTCGGCGGGGCAGCCGTGATTCCGTGGTTTCCCATCATCTATCCGCCGCCGCTGGCCTGGATTGCCGTGCCCTTTACGGTCCTGCCGCTGCCGCTTGCCTATGCCTGCTGGAGCGCGCTCCTCATTGGCTGCGTGCTGCTGGCCTGGAGGCTGGTCGCGCCGGCGCAACCGCGGATGGCGCGTTGGAGTGCGCTGGCCGCGGTGCTGGCCACAGGGTCAGTCGCCTACGCCCTGTTGCTCGGCCAAATTGTCATCGTCGAGCTCGCTGCGATCGCGGTTGCCTGGTGGTTGCTTTCGAAGCAGCGCGATGTGCTCGCGGGCGTCGTGCTGATTGCGCTCGTGTTCAAACCGCAAGTCGCGATCCTGCTGCCGCTCGTCCTGCTCGTCACCAGCCGCTGGAAGGCCGCGGCAGCATGGCTGGCCGGATCCTCGGTCGTGGCAGCCATCGCCCTGATCACGACGGGTCCTGACGGGCTGCATGAATATCTCCGGCGTCTGGGTGATGCCGCGGGCGCGGCTCCGCAATTTTTCGTGGCGACCCGATTGACCATCGCGGGTTTCCTGGGTCGCGGTCCGCTGACGGTCGCACTGACAGCCGTCATTGTGATCGTCACGTTGATTGCCGCTCGACGAAACCAGAGCGAGGGGCCCTCATTACCGGTAGCCTGCGCGCTTGTGGGGTCGATGCTCATCACGCCGTATCTCCATTCGCAAGACCTTGCCACACTGCTGCTCGCCGGTGGCATCGCGCTGCACACCCGGCTGGATCAAGGCCGGATCTGGCTCCTGGTCGCCGGTTACCTCCTGTTGCTGGCGATCTCCTACTGGGGATTCGGCGGCCTGGGTCCGGTCCTGGGCGCGATGCTGCTGATCGTCGAGGCGACCTGGCTTCTCCTGGCCGCGCTGCTGCCCACCTCAGGCAGCGCGACGGAAGGGCTGTCTCCCCTCGTTCAGGTACCACTGGACCGTTCGGCGTAGGCCGTCGGCGAAGGGAACCGAGGCTTCGAACCCGAATTCCCGCCGGGCTCGCTCGACATCGAGCCTGCGCCGCGGCTGGCCGTCGGGTTTGCTCGTATCCCACTCGACCCGGCCCTGGTAGCCGGTCTCCGCGACGATGCGGTCGACCAGCTCCCTGATCGAAATCTCCTCGCCCGAGCCGATGTTTACCGGTTCGGCGCCGTCATACCGTTCCGTCGCCAGTACGATGGCGCGCGCCGCATCGTCGACGAAGAGGAACTCGCGCGTCGCTCGCCCCGTTCCCCACACCACCACGGTCGGGCTGCCGATCGCGCGCGCCTCCACGCACCGACGGATAAGTGCCGGGATGACATGGGAGGAGTCCAGGTCGAAGTTGTCGCCAGGACCGTAGAGATTGGTCGGGATCAGGAAGATCGCGTTCAAGCCGTATTGGGCTCGGTAGGCCTGGGCCTGGACGAGCAGGGCCTTTTTCGCAATCCCGTACGGCGCGTTCGTCTCTTCCGGATAACCATTCCAGATCGCGTCCTCGGTGAAAGGCGCGCTGGCGAACTTTGGATACGCACACACAGTTCCCAGCTGGACGAATTTCTCGACGCCGCTGCGGCGAGCCTGCTCCATCATCTCGATTCCCATGATCGCGTTGTCATAAAAGAACCGACCTGGATTGGCGCGATTCGCGCCGATGCCGCCAACCCGCGCCGCGAGATGGATGACGACGTCGGGGTGGTGGTCAGCGAAGAGTCGGGCGACGTCGTTCTGCCGAGTAAGGTCGTAATCCTTGCTCGCGAAGGTGAAGATCGCCGCCGGACGCTTTTCCTGAAGCTGCGCGACGACCCGGCGCCCGAGAAACCCGCGGCCGCCCGTCACGACGACGCGCCGCGTGCTCCACCAGCTCACGCCATGCTCCAAAACACGAACAAGGCTTTAACGAGCCAGCGCGGCAAATGCCTTCAGCGCAGGCTTAGGGCAGCCAGATCTCCGAGGCGGACTGCACGTCCGTGATCCACCAACGGCCCTCGATGTCCACCAGCGTGTAGTGGTAATAGCCCAGAAAGCGATGGGTGGTCCGCCGGCCCAGGCCGACACCCTTTTCGGCGTCCGGCACCAGGCGGTAAATCCACTCTTCCTTGGTCGTGACGTTGACGTTTTGCGGACTGGCCTCCAGTCCATAGGCTGACAGTTCGACTTTTCCGATCTGCAGGTACGCGGTGTAGGAGACATCGAGCACCTCGCACGTGATGTCCAGGCGGGCTGCGGGAAAGGACTCGAAGTCGCCGGACAGATCGTGCGCCACCTGCGAGAGCATGGGCTCCAGGTAGACCTCGCGCAACACGTCGGCGTCGCGATTGTTGTAGGCCTGCTGATTGAGTTTGATCGATCGCAACACCGTGTCCTTGATAGCCGAGACGTTGAAGGCTGTTTCCCGCTGCACGCCTAGAGCGTAGCAAAGGGTATTGACCGGTAGACGGGGCGCGTCGTGTCACGTCTGCGTGACGAAAAGGCCGTCAGGCCGTCAGGCCCGGCGACGATTTCGTAAAGCTTTGTAAAGCGTGGCGTTGCCGGCGCTGCCGGCGGGGCTACTGGGCGAAGCAATGCGCGCGTTCCGCGTCAAACCATTGCGCGCAGTGTGGTGAACCAGGGTCCTGTGACAAAATCGCCATCCGCCTCGTACTCCCGCAACCGCTTCAACTGGCGTTTGTGGGTCCTCCTCGGCACGCTCACCGAGCTGTTCCTGATTTACGTGGCGCGCTGGTGGGCGCCCTCGCCGGCGACCTATTTCCTGGCCGTGCTGTTCCTGCCGATCATGGTGCTGACCGGGTTCTGGAGCTTCAAGTACTTCACGATCGTCCAGCAGAACCTCGAACTGTCGCATCGGGCGGACCAGAACCTGCAAGAGCTCACCCATTTCTTCGAGACCGCGACCGCGGTGTCCAATCTCACCCGCCTTGGTGAAGATCTTCAGACCCTCACCGCCAAGCTCGCCGACCTGCTCGATGTCGAGATGTGCGGGTTCTTCCTTTACCAGCAAGGGTTGGAAGCTCTGATCGCTCCAGCGGCCCCATCCGGGATGCGGGAGAGCCGGCTCTTCAATCAGATGCGACTCAACCAGCTCCGGTTTTCCGCCAACGCCTCGACGCTGATGGGCCGGGTGTTTACCACCCAACAGCCGATCATCATCGAGGACTGCGCGCACGACATCGAAGCCGGCCAGTTGCTGCCACAGACCTTCGGCTATCGCGACATGCTCCTCGTCCCCCTCGGCTCGGGCGGCCGCCCGCTCGGCGTCCTGCTGCTGGCCAACAAGCGGCACGGCGCCTTTTCCGGCAACTACGACGTCAAGCTGGCGGCCTCGCTCGGCGCGGAGGTGGCCGTCTCGCTGGAGAACACCTTCCTGTTCGACCAGACTCGGCAGCAGGCGAATCGGCTCGACACCTCGATGGAGATGCTTCGCCAGGTTTCCCAGGCGCTCACCGCCGTCACCGTCGGCCCTGGGGCGCTGTTGCAAGGGGTGGCGCGCGCCGTCATCGGCGTCTCGTCGGCGGCCTCCTGCCTGATCACCCTGACGAAGGCCGGCACGCCGTCTGAGCAAGTGATCGAAGTCAGCGAGGGGATCGACCAGGGCGGCCCCGGCCAGCCGGTGAGCCATGTGTCACCGGGGCTCGTCAGCCAGGTGGTGATCGAGCAGCGCCCAGTCTTTTCCGAAGACGTCCAGCTCGATGGCCGCTTCCCCCTCGACCCGCTGGCTCAACGCTACGGCTGGCGGGCCGCGCTCGGCCTGCCGATGTTCCTCGAGCGGGAGTTCGTGGGCACGGTGTCCGTCTATTTCCACGACGTCCGCGCATTCGATGCGACATTGATGCAGGTCCTGCAGATCCTGGCGAACCAGGCAGCCGTGGCGCTCGACAACGCGCGCCGCTTTCAGCGTGAGCGCCAGACGATCGAAATGCTGCAGCGCGCCAATCTCGAGCTCCAGGAAGCCGATCGCATGAAGTCGGAATTCCTGACCAACATGTCGCACGAGCTGCGCACGCCGCTCAACGCGATCATCGGCTTCAGCGAGATCATCCGCACCACGCCGGATCTCTCCGAAAGTGAGCATAACGAGTTTGCGGAAACGATCCATAACAGCGGTCGACGGCTGTTGAAGCTGATCAACGACATTCTCGAGCTGACCCACATCCAGGCGGGGCGTCTCGAGCTCCGTCCCGCGCCCTGCCTACTGGCCGAAGCCGTGGACGCGGCCCTGTCGGAGGATGCGGCCGCCGCGACGCAGAAGGAGTTGACGGTGACGTCCCGGGTGGACCGCGGGCTGCAAGTCGTTTTCGACCCTCGAAGCCTCCGCCACGTGGTCCACAACCTGGTCAACAACGCCATCAAGTTCACGCCCCACCAGGGCAGCGTCGTCATCAGCGCCATCGAGACGGATCCCGGCACCGTGGTCGAGGTGCGCGATACCGGCATCGGCATCAAGCCCGACGATCAGCGTCGGCTGTTTGAAGAATTCCGCCAGGTCGACGGCACGACCTCACGCGGTTACGAGGGCGCCGGGCTTGGGCTTGCCCTTTCGAAACGTCTCGTGGAATTACAGGGCGGCCAGATCTGGGTCGAAAGCGCCCCCGGCCGGGGCAGCGTCTTCCGTTTCCTCATTCCGCGGGTTCCGGCGTTGGTGAAGGCGGCATGAGCGAGCAGGTACGAACGCCTGACAACCTGTCGGGGGCAGGCCGGCGCATCCTGGTTGCCGACGACGATCTCGAACGTTTGAATGCCATCGGGGCACGGCTGCAACGCGAGGGCTTTGCCGTGATCCAGGCTCAAGACGGGTTGGAGGCCCTCGATCGCGCCCGGGAGGAACTGCCGGACGCGATTATCCTGAACCTCCTTCTGCGGCGAATCGACGGACTGCGCGTGACCGAGATTCTGAAGAGCAACCCGGCGACCACCAACATCCCGGTGCTGCTGACGGCCGGCGTCCATGTCGATGCCGACGAGGGCAAGCGGGCGCTGGCGGCCGGCGCCGATCGATTCCTCGGAGATCTCGGCCCGCTGTCGACCGGCTCGGGCCGGGAACTCGGAGCCGGCCAGGATCTGATCCAGGCGGTGCGAGGATTGCTGGGCGCCGAACCGGAGTCCGAACAGCGGCCAATCCTGCTGGCGATCGATGACGACCCCGACAACCGCGCCTTCCTGACGAAGGCGGTGTCCCGGCAAGGTTTCGAGGTCGTGACGGCGCCCAACGCCACCCAGGGCCGCCGGCAGCTCGATGGCCGGCGGCCGGCGCTCATCTTCCTCGATGTCCAGATGCCAGAGGAGAGCGGCCTGACGCTGCTCCCGCAGATGCTGCGCGACTATCCAGAGTCGGTGGTCGTGATGATGACGGCCTACGGCTCGGAGCAGGTCGCGGCCGAGGCCCTGCGGGGCGGCGCCGACGACTACATCGCCAAGCCGATCGATCTCCAGCGGTTGCGCGAATTG
>CAZRMD010000111.1:0-9710 GCA_964601135.1 uncultured Actinomycetes bacterium
GTCGAGGTAGTCAAAGGCTTGCTCATAGACCCGCGAGGCAATCTCCGATCCAACGCCGTACGAGCGCCAGCCTTCTTCAACGGTGATCAGCCGGCTCGTCTTCTTCACCGAGTCGATCACTGGGGTCATGTCCAGTGGACGCAGCGCCCGCATGTCGACGACCTCGGCGCTGATGCCTTCCCTGTCCAGCTCCGCAGCGGCGTCCATGGCCACGATCAGCATGCGCGAGTGGGCGCAGATCGTGATGTCGTCGCCCTGGCGCTTCACGTCATTCTTGTCCAGGGGCACCAGGTGCTCGCCGTCCGGCACCTCGCATTTCACCGAGAAGGTGCCCTCGTTTTCGATGAACATCACCGGGTTGTCATCCCGAATTGCCGACTTCAGCATCCCTTTGGCATCAGCCGGCGTGCCGGGCGCCACAACCTTGAGGCCGGGGACGTGGGCAAACCAATTCTCGTGGCTGTGCGAGTGCTGCGCGCCCAACTGATGGCCGCCGCCGCCAGGTGTCCGGATGACGAGCGGCACCTTCGTACCGCCGCCAAACATGTAGCGGATGTGGGCCGCCGCGTTCACCACCTGGTCCATCGCCACCATGATGAAGTTCACCGTCATCATCTCGGCTACCGGCCGTAGTCCCGACATCGCGGCGCCGATCGCCGTGCCGATGATGATCTCCTCGGCGATGGGCGTGTCCAACACGCGCTTCTCGCCGAATTCTTTCATCAGGCCACGGGTGACCTTGAACGATCCGTCGTACAGGCCGATGTCCTCACCGAGGAGGAAGACATTCTCATCTCGCTTCATCTCTTCGCGCAGCGCCTGGTTCAGGGCATCGCGCATCGCCAGGACGGCCATCAGGCCGCACCCTCCTGGGCATAGACGTCGCGATACAGCTGCTTGGGGTCGGGCTCCGGGCTTTCCTCGGCGAACTTGACCGCCTCTTCGACCTGGGCGGTCACTTCCTCGTCGATCCTCCCGAGGTCCTGATCGGTGAGCATCTTCTGCTGCTTCATGTGCTCGCCCAGTTTCAGGATCGGATCGCGACCCTGCCATTCCTTGATCTCGTCCTTGCCGCGGTAGGTGTCCGGATCGGACATCGAGTGGCCCCGGTAGCGGTAGGTCACGCATTCCAGCAGGCTTGGCTCATGCCGCTCACGGGCCTGCTCGACGAGCTGATCCGTGACGCGTCGCACGGCGAGCACATCCATGCCGTCGACCCGCTCGCCGGTCATGTCATAGGCGCACGCCTTCTTCCAGATCTCCGTGACCGACGAGGCCCGGTTTACCGCCGTCCCCATGCCATACATGTTGTTGACGCACACGAACACGATCGGCAGATGCCACAGCTTGGCGACGTTCAGCGACTCGTGAAAGGCGCCAATGTTCGTCGCGCCGTCGCCGAAGTTGCTCATCACCACGTCATCGGTTTGCTTGTAATTGATGGCATAGCCGCTGCCGCAAGCAATCGGCAGCGCTTCGCCGACGATGGCGTACCCGCCATAGAAGCGATGCTCTTCGCTGAAGAGATGCATCGAGCCGCCGCGACCGTGCGAGGTGCCGGTCTCCTTGCCGAACAGCTCGGCCATCACGGCTTTGGGATCGATGCCCTTGGCGATGGCGTGCCCGTGCTCGCGATAGGTGCTGTAGAGGTAATCCTCCTTGCGGAGCGCCGAGATGGTGCCGACGATGGTGGCCTCCTCGCCGATATTCAGGTGGCAGAAGCCGCCGATCTTGGCGAGCTGATACATCTCGGCGGTCTTCTCCTCGAACCGCCGGATCAGGAGCATCTCCCGGTAGAGGCGGAGCAGGCTGGCCTTGTCGCTCAGCGAGTCCTTTGGCTTGGTCTCCGTGGGGCGCTGCTCAACCTTCATGATGGCTCCTGGATTCCAACTCGGTGAAACCGTTGCAAAATCAGGTCTATTGTATCCATCAAAGATTTTTATGGATCCGGGCCGCGCGCATCGACGTGAGGCCCTTTGCCGAGGGGGTCTCGACTAACTGACGGTGGCGTCAGCCTGAGTGTCTACCTCCTGACTGGTCGTTGCTGACGCCGTTGGGTGAGTAGCCTTTCCGGACGTGGCGCGCGGTCACAACCGTCTTGATGTTGCCCCGAACGTTGAAGTCGCCCACCACTTCCATGTAGCGCGGGGCGAGGACGGCGACCAGGTCATCGAGGATGCGGTTGACCGCCGTCTCGTGGAACATCTCCTGGTCCCGGAACTTGTTGATGTAGAGCTTTAGCGACTTGAGCTCCACGAGCTTGCGGTCGGGCACGTACTTGATGTGGATGGTGGCAAAGTCAGGAAAGTTCGAGCGCGGGCAGAGGCAGGTGAACTCGGGGATGGTGAAGTCGACCTCATAATCGCGCTGCGGGTTGTCGTTGTCGACCGCCTCGAGGGTCGACTCCGCGATCATTCGAGCGCCATATTTCATGGCGCTAATCCTAATGGGAGGTCCAGCTCGTACCGTCCCACGTCCAGGTGTCGTTCAGGGGGCCGGACTGTCCCTGACCGAGACCCTGACCACCGAACAGCACCATGAGGTGATGGTCGGTGTCGTAGACCATGGGCGCGTCGTACCGAGCCGGCGGGATCTGTGCCGGCATCTCCTTGCTCCAGCTGCTGCCGTCGAACACCCAGGTGTCCGCCGGCGGTGGTGAGACGCCGGTCCCGAGGCTGCCACCGAACAGCACGAGAACGTGGCGCTGCGGATCGCCGGCAAAGCTCGGGATGCAGAGCGCAGGCGGCCAGTTGCCCGATGGCTGACGCGCTGTCCAGGTGTGGCCGTCGAATGCATAAAGGTTGTTGTCATGGCTCTCGATGCAATCGCCGAAGCGCTCGACCAGGTTCGCTCCAGTCAGGAACGCGAGCCGCGGCCGCACTCCGCCGGCCGGGCTCTGGGTTGGCCGCAGCGGCGCCCAATCACCTCCGCTCCACTGCCAGGTGTCGTTGATCGCGCTCGGCATCGCCGTGCTCACATTCATGCCGCCGTAGAGGACGATGGAATTCAGCACGGGATCGTAGGTCATCGAAGCGCCCTCGCGTTTGGGTGGCGTGTGAGCCGGGTGCAAGAGCCGCCAGGCGGCGCCGTCCCAGCTCCAGGTGTCGTCGAGCGCTCCGTTCGCGCCGAGGCCACCGAACAGGATGACCTGGTGGTTGATCTCGTCGTAGGCCATGGCGGCGCCCCGCCGCGGCGCCGGGTTCGCCGTGAGCCCCTGGTGATGCGCCCAGCTCGTGCCATTCCAGGTCCAGGTGTCGTCGAGCGGGGTCTGTCCGGCGAGGCCGCCGAAGAGGACGACGTTATGTCGCGCCTGGTCGTAGGTCATGGCGGCCGCCCATCGTCCCAGCGGGATCGAAGTCGTGGTCGCCGACGCGATCGGTGAGGGCGTCGGCGTCGGCGTCGGCGAGCTCGTCGGCTTGGTCGTCGCCGGAGAGCCGCACGAGCAGAGGAGAATGACGGCCAGCATGACTCCGCGTCTCATTCGCTAACCCTAGGGTCGCATGTCTGCCACCGATCGCGAAATGGCTCGCCCTTAGCTGGCGAGTCGAAACGGATTGAAGTCGGTGCCGATATCGAAGGGGTCCTGACGCTCGCGCTGCTTCAGAAAACCGACCACCGCGTACGTCAGGGGGGTCGCGACGATTTCGTACGCGGTCTTGAAGCCCCACTGCGCGAGGATGGTTCGGACCAGGACGTCTGCGGGGAGGATGCCAAGGAACGCGCCGGTGATGAAGATGGCCGAATCGAGGCCCTGGCCCACCAGGGTCGACCCAATCGTCCGCGTCCAGAGCCAGCGTCCCTGCGTCGCAATTTTGAGCCGAGCCATGACGAAGGAGTTGACGAACTCACCCGCGAGGTAGGCAAGGAACGACGCGACGAGCAGCCGAAGAGTGAAGCCGAGGATCCGGCCGTAGGCGGACTGGGCCGTCGCATCCCAGAACGGAGCCGCACCTGGAAGCGCCCCGGCCGCAAGGATGAATAGCACAAAAATCAGGTTGCAGGCGAAGCCGAGCCATATGACACGCCGCGTCGTTGCGTAGCCATAGACCTCGGTCAGGACGTCGCCGAATAAGTACGACAGGGGGAAGACGATCACCGCTGCCGGGAGGGTGAGCGGGCCAAACGAGACGATCTTCACCGCGATCAGGTTGGAGGTCAGCAACACGGTCACGAAGAGCGCGGTTAGCGTGAGCAACAACGGCGACGTGCGAACTGTCGACGGCACGGCGCTAGTGTAGCCACGAGCGGCGTTCAGATAGGGGATGGATTCCTGGTGGACCTTTGGCAAAATGGGAGGCCTATGAGCACACTGAAGAACCGCCCCAACACTGCGCTGCTCGTCATCGACATGCAGAACGGCGTCGTCGAGGGAGCGCATGAACGCGCCGCCGTCGTCTCCAACGTGGGCAGTCTTGTGGAGAAGGCGCGACGGGAAGGGGTCCCGATTGTCTGGGTCCAGCACTCCGACGAGCAGCTCGCCAGGGGCAGCGACAAGTGGCGGATCATCCCTGAGTTGACTCGCGGCGAGGCGGAGCCGCTCGTCGAGAAAAACTACGGCGATTCCTTCGAGGACACCAACCTCGAGGCCGTGCTCTGGGGCCTGCGAGTCGGGCGCCTCGTCGTCGTCGGGGCACAGACTGACGCGTGTGTCCGCTCGACCCTCCACGGCGCGCTCGTCAGGGGCTACGACGCGACCCTCGTCACGGACGCACACACGACGGAGGATCAAACCCGATGGGGCGCGCCGCCGCCGGACAAGGTGATTGCGCACACGAACCTGTACTGGACATACCAGACGGCGCCGGGACGGACGGCCGGTACCGTGGCAACGAGGGACGTCGACTTCGGCATCGGCACTCGAGTCGAATAGGACGCTAGGACGTCACGGTAAAGCCGACCGGTGAACGGATCGTCGTTCCGTCACCGTTGGTCAGCTGGATGTTGTAGTCCTGAACGATCTGGCCGGCGGGAACCTTGACGGTCAGCGTGGACGCGTTCACGAGCGCCACGGCGAGGGCGTCGAAGGCGCCGACCTCGCTCGATATCGGGATAAAGCGCACACGGAGGGCCGCACCGGCAACGAATCCCGTGCCCTGAATCGTCACCGCGGTGTCCTGCGCCGACGATGCGCGTGACGGGCTCGCCGACATGACGGTGACCCGCACAGCCGGTGTGCTGGCCGGTGGCGACGGCGGCGGCGAGCTTGTGGTGTCGCTGCCTCGCAGCACCAGGTTGGGCGGCAGGGGGGCGAATGGGAGCAGGCTCCCCGGCTGCTTGCTCCACCCGGCAACATCGGCCTGCACCTGGTCGATGCTGATGCCGGCACGGGGGCCGGTCAGGATTCCGAGGACCTTGCCACCCGGACCGACGATTGGTCCGCCGAGGTTGCCGGGAAGATCATCGACGCGCAGGCTCAGGTGTCCGCCGCTGATGCTTCCGATTTGTGCGGGTATCGCCGACTGGACATAGAGAGCTTTTGGGCTGGCCAGAAGCTCTACCGGCTCGTTAGCCTGAAGCGCGCTGGCATCGCCGGCTGACATCGGGATCCCGTTGATGACGCTCGCCCGCACCATGGCCACGCCGGCTACACCATCCACGCCGAGCACCCGAACTTCGTGCATGCCGCCGGTGTTGTCGACGAGGCGAAGACTCTGGCTGTTGGCGATCAGGCTCGATGCGGTCAGCAAGTCCCCCTGGACATCGATGAGCGAGGCCATCCCATAGGTGTGGTCATTGGCGATGATGACCACCCCTTGCAGGGCCCGATCGCGCTCATCCGGCAAGAGCACCCCCACCGGCGGTGCCGTGCGGCTGGGCGCCGGTGTTTGCGTCACCGCCGGATGCGCCATAAGTCGGCCGGCTGCCGCTGGGACCAGGGCCACCAGCCCCATCAGCACCAGCGTAATCACGAGCGCGGTCAGGATCTGGTCGGTTCGGCCACGCAGGAGCTGTCGCACGATAGTGCAACGGCCAACGCGCACGATTTCTTGGACCTGGCGGATTTGTATACAGTCATGGCGATGCGGCTGCGGAATACCGAAAGCCAGACGGTGCAGCTGCTCGAACCGTTAGACAGACCGGTAAGGCTCTACGTCTGCGGCATCACGCCCTATGACACAACCCATCTGGGTCATGCCTTTACCTACGTGACATTTGACGTCCTGGTCCGCATCTTGCGGGCGACCGGCCAGCAGGTGCGCTACGTCCAGAATGTCACCGACGTCGATGACGACATCATTCGTCAGGCCCGAAAGTTGGGGACAACCTGGGATCGGCTCGCGGCCAAAGAGACCGCTCTTTTCGAGGCTGATATGGCGGCGCTCAACGTGCGCGCTCCCGATGTGTTTCCCAGAGCGAGCCAGAACGTTCCGAAGATGATCGCGCTGATCCGCCGGCTCGAGGCACAGGGTCACGCATACCAGCGCGATGGCAATGTCTATTTCCGGGTCGGCAGCATTACCGACTATGGACGATTGAGCCGGCTGAGCCGCAGCGAGATGATCACGCTATCGGCGGAGCGCGGTGCAGATCCCAACGATCCGCGTAAACAGGATCCACTGGACTTTGTTCTCTGGCAAAAGAGCGCACCGGACGAACCGAAGTGGTCCAGTCCGTGGAGCGACGGCCGGCCGGGCTGGCACATCGAGTGCTCGGCGATGGCGCTGGAGCATTTGGGCGAGCAGCTCGACGTGCACGGTGGCGGTGAGGATCTGGTCTTTCCCCACCATGAAAGCGAGATTGCTCAGTCGGAGTCGGTGACGGGGGTTCGTCCCTTTGCTCGCATTTGGATGCATGTCGGGATGCTGCGATATCACGGCGCGAAGATGAGCAAATCGTTACGGAACCTGGTGCTCGTTGGGGATCTTCGACATCGTTACGACCCGGACAGCATCCGGGTATTGTTGCTCCGACATCACTACCGGGAGCCCTGGGAATACACCGAAGATCAGCTAATCGACGCCGACGGATGGACTCGCCGGCTGCGCGAAGCCGCCGCAAAAATCGGCGACGGTGACGGCGACCATGGTGAGGGGGTGTCCGCCGTCCGCTCAGCCCTCGAGGATGACCTCGACACGCCGCGCGCCCTGGAGGCCCTGCAAGAGTTAGTGATCGCCGGCGATCCCGGCTGGCGAAGGGCGGCCGACCTCCTGGGATTCCGACTCCATGCCAATCCAGTGACTGAAGCGGAAACGAAAAAGGCGCTCGGGTGGCGAGCGCCTTTTTTTGATGGGGGAGGGAGGCTTAGTTAGTCGTCACCGCTCCGCTCGCCGGAGTACGAGTAGGTGCGATGCTCGGTTTCGGAATCGCGCTCCGTCTCGTTATCGCGTTCCCGCGTCGTAACCGCCGGCTTTTCATTGTCGTCGTTGCTCGGCTTCGTGAATTCCGCCGTCAGGGCGGCAATCGCCGCGTTGTACTCGGTCACGAGGTTGCCGAGCGCCGCGCACGCCGCGACCTTGACCGCCGCGATCCTCGCATCGAGCGTCAGCGTCGTCGTTCCGTCCTCACTGTCGGACTCGTCGGCGTTTTCCGCCGTTAGCTCATTGATGGCTCCGTTTGCCTCGGCGATGATCTCGGTGTTGGCGAGGGTCGCCTCCATATTCAGCTCCGTCAGCTGGTCAGCAGCTTCGGTCGCGTTCGCCGCGGGCACCCCGCTCAGCGATTGCTTCAACACCAACTGGTCTGCAGTCGGACAATCCTTCGTCGGATCGAAGGTAGCCGCTGCGGTCGTAGTGCCCTGGGCCGAGGCGCCGACGGTTGCCCAGAGTGCCAACCCGCCGGCGATCGCGAATCCGCCGAATATACTTCGCTTCATGCCCTGTAATACGCATGGGCCTCAGCCGGTATTCGTAACGATGTCGCGGGCAGATGACTGCCGGATTACGAAGGCTCGATGACGCGGTGAACGCGCGGTAACCCTGGAGGCGGGAATGGCGGCAGATCGCCTGGGCCGCAGCGCTCGAGTTCTTCGCGCAGCACGGACGTCTCTTGAACGAGCCGCTCGACATCGATGGTCATGCACACCGGACGGTAGGGCTGCAGCTTGGCGAGCCCGTGGCCGAGCTTGGCCACAGCGCCACGCCAGTTGCCCCGGCGCCAGTGGTAGAAGCCAACCCCAACCTGCAGGATTCCTTGATAGAGGTATCGCACCGCGTCCGGCTCGTGGATCCAGATGCCCTCGAGGGTTTCGTGCTGCTCGAAGAATTCTTGGCGATTGAACTCGTCGATCCCGCGCAGCAATTCAGCGGGCGGTGGACCGTCACAGCGGGCGGTCCGTTGCGGTGCGCTCTTCTTGAGGCGAACGCTCACGCCGGCGCGGCGAAAGCCGACGCCCGCGCCGAATTGCCGTCGGGAGACGCGGCGGGCAACTCTAAATAGAAGGTTGTGCCCTTGCCTTCGAGGCTGTTGGCCCAGGTGCGGCCGCCATGGGCCTCGGCCACCCGGCGCAGCAGATACAGCCCCAACCCCTGGCCGCGTTCCGGTTGCTCATCGGCCAGAGGACCGAAGAGCTCCTCCAACCGGTCTGCGGACATCCCCGGACCATCATCTTTCACGATCAACTGGTAACGATCGGCGCTCGCCTGGCGCAACCGCAGTTGCACGACCGTGGCACTGCGCGCGTGCTTGATGACGTTGTGCAACATCTCGTCCAGGGCGGCCTCCAGCAACACGCTGTCACCCCATACCTCGGCGTGGGTGTCGAGCTGAAGCCGAAGCTCCATTCCCGCATTGGACAAGCGCGAGCGGATTCGGTCCGCAGCCGACCTGGCCACGGCACCCAGCGCAACCCGGACCGTGAAGGCGAGCTCTAGCGGAAGCCGTGAAAGCAGCAGCACCTGGTCAGCGACCCGCATCAGGAGCTCCGATTGTGAGGCCAATCGCTCGGCGACCAGCGGCATCTGATCTGCGGGGACATCCCCGCTGCTGAGCATGTCAGCATATCCACGCAGGATCGCGAGCGGTTCTTTGACCTCGTCAGAGGCGAGCCGGAGGGCCGAGACGGGGGTGCGCGCCCGGCCGTTGGCGCTCGGCGTCAGCGGGTGCAGCCTCGGCGCGAGCAAGCCGGCGATCACTACCAACAGGTCCTGGTCGGCCTCACTGAAGACTCGGGGCTCTTTGCCCACGACCGCCAGCGTTGCGTTGATCTCCTCATTTGCGCCGCGCAAGGCCACCCCGAGGTAGCTCGCGATGTCGAGCTGCCGGCGCATTGGCAGGCTCTTGAAAGGTTGGCGCTTTGCGGCATCGCGCACGTTGACGACGTCGTTCTGAGCCTCGTCTTCCGCTGCAAGGAAGGAGCTGTCGAGTGGAATTCGAAGTCCCGGCTCGATCGCCGGACCGCCGTTGTTGTGGGCGGCGATCACCTCCAGCGTCCCGTCCTCCACCCTGGCGAAGAAGGCCGCCCGGGCATCGAGTCCATCCATCAGGCAGGCAAGTCCCCGATCGATGACTTCGGCAGCAGGCTTGTTGAGATGACCAACCACCTGTCGGCGGATGAGGCTGAGGGGTGACTGAGGGTTCGCGCTCATGGGTGGGCGCCCACGGTTATATCACGCTTTTTGAGCTCCCTCCCCCTTGTGGAGCTCTGCATCATCTCCCTCCCGCCTGTGGGGAGGGCAGGGGAGGGGGTGCTCCGATACCACATAAAATGGGCGACCATTGGCTGAGGTATCCAACGGGCGGGCGAACCTGCACCTGCACACGATCTTCAGCGA
>CAZRMD010000112.1:0-9662 GCA_964601135.1 uncultured Actinomycetes bacterium
CACACTTACGGTCACCGCCAGCGACGGTACGGCCACAACGCTCCAGTACCTGCAATTTCACATCCTCAAGACGGACAGCACGAGAACTACCCTCTTCATGTTGCAGTTCATTCTTCGGGCCCAGAGTGCTGACAGCACAGCGACAGTCGAGCGGATCGCGGAGACCTTTCGACCGCTGTAGTCCGGTCCATGCCGTTGAATGGCGCAGGTGCTCTGGTTGAGCCTATTGGTTGGTGCCGAGGGCCAGAATCGAACTGGCGACACCATGATTTTCAGTCATGTGCTCTACCGACTGAGCTACCTCGGCACGAAGGCGTATTCTATCCGGCCTATATCGCGGTGTCAGGGTCGCGGGATTTCCCGCGTGTGGCATCCTACGTAACGTGACACCGACCGTCTTCGCCAGCATCGTCGTCGAATTGGGACTTGCGGGGGCGATTGCCTATCTTGCGCTGCGTCTGGCAACCCGCCGGGGCGGTCCAACAGTTGTCATGGGCCTGCTCATGCTTGCCGTCATATTCGGAATCGTCGCCATCGCCAGCGTCACCTTCTTCCGCAAGACCACCAGCGCCTGAGTCCAGTCCGCGCTACAATCCCGGCAGGAAGGGCTCTCACCATGCGCTTTCTTTACAACGACCCCTACAGCGTGCGTATGGCTCTCGAGCAGCTTGCTGGCCAGCAGCCGGCCGCCACCCGGCGAGATCGCGATCTGCCGATCCCGGTCGATGTCTACCAGGATGGAAACAACATCGTGATCGAGGGCGCCTTGCCCGGCGCCCGACTCGAAGACCTGGAGCTCAATTGCGAAGACGGGCTGCTCACGGTTAGGGGCACGGTTTCGACGGCCGATCGAGATTTTGCTGTCCAGGAGATTCCCCGGGGCAGCTTCTCCCGGACGCTCGCCCTCCCGACCGAGTGCGAGATCGGTGAAGCGAAGGCCTCCTTCGAGAACGGCATCGTCCGCATCACCCTGCCGCGGCAGCGACAACGAGCCACCCACAGCATCAAGGTCGAAGTTGCCAACACCGACGACAGCTCGCGGATCGTCATGGAGAAACCCGGCGTCATCGATGCCGTCAAAGGCGAGGACTACCGCGACGTGCAGCCTAAAAGCAACCGGCGCAGGGCTAAATCCAAATGATGGCCACCACCAGCGATGGCGCATCGCACCAGGAGCTGACCAGCGAGCTGGCGCAGCTGGATCGTCAGCTCCGTGACCTGTCCCAGCAGTGGGAGGAAGTCGAGCGGACCATCAGCGAGAAGATCCGCCGCCGCCGCGAGCTAATTGCCCGACAGCAGGAGACGAACGAGGACCACGCCGAGGAAATCAACCGGCTGCAGTCCGATGTCTATGCGCTGCGCGACCGGCTCGACCAGCTGCGCGATTCGCACCTCGACTTCAGCGCGCTGTACCGCATTCTGCAGCAGGCAAAGGCGTAACCTACCCCCTCCCTATCCCTCCCCACTAGGGGGAGGGACATAAGGGAGCAGGGTTTGCGTTAGGCGGAGGCTTCTTCTTTCGCGGCCTCGGTCTTGGCCCGCCGGTCGATCTCAGAGACGACGGCCGGATCAGCGAGCGTCGTCGTATCGCCGAGTGGTCGGTTCTCCGCCACATCGCGGAGCAGGCGCCGCATGATCTTCCCCGAACGCGTTTTGGGAAGCTCCGGCGTAAAGACGATGTTGGCCGGAGCGGCGATTTTTCCGATCTTCTTTCCCACGTGGTCCCGCAACTCTTTCAGCATGGCCGGCGATCCGTCTTCGCCGCCCTTCAGGGTGACGAAGGCCACGATCGCCTGTCCCGTCTGTGGATCGCTCCGCCCGCATACCGCGGCTTCCGCCACCTTCGGATGATCGACCAGCGCGCTCTCGACCTCGATCGTCGAAATGCGATGGGCCGACACATTCATGACGTCATCGACCCGACCCAGGAGCCAGAAATCGCCGTCCTCATCGATCCGGGCACCGTCGCCGGCGAAGTAGACGTCCTTGAACTTGCTCCAGTAGGTCTGGACGTAGCGGTCATGGTCCTTGAAGATGCCGCGCAACATCGCCGGCCAGGGTTGCTTCAGCACCAGGTAGCCGCCGCCGCCTGGGCCCACCTCTTCGCCCTGGTCGTTGTAGACCGCCGCTTGCACGGTGGGAAACGGCTTGGTGGCCGAGCCCGGCTTCAGCGTCGTCAGTCCCGGGAGCGGCGTGATCAGGATCATCCCGGTTTCGGTCTGCCACCAGGTATCGACGACCGGGGTCTTGCCCCCGCCGATGTTTTCCCGGTACCAGACCCAGGCTTCGGGGTTGATCGGCTCACCGACCGATCCCAGCAGCCGAAGTGAGCTGAGATCGTGCTTCTTGGCGTACTCCGGTCCCCACTTCATGTGCGTCCGGATCGCCGTCGGCGCCGTGTACAGAACGTCGACCTTGTAGCGCTCGATGATGTCCCACCATCGATCCTTGTCCGGAAAGTTGGGAACGCCTTCGTAGATCACGCCGGTGGTCCCGTTGCACAGCGGTCCGTAGACGATATAGCTGTGTCCCGTCACCCATCCGATGTCGGCCGCACACCAGTAGATCGAGTTTGGCTTGATGTCGAAGATGTAGTGATGGGTCGTCGACGTCCCCACGAGGTAGCCGGCCGTGGTGTGTACGATGCCCTTCGGCTTGGCGGTGGTGCCGCTGGTGTAGAGCAGATAGAGCAAGTCTTCCGCGTCCATCTCCTCGCACGGGCATGATTTGGGATCTGTGCTGGCGTCCTTGACGACGTCCTCAAACCAGATATCGCGCCCCGCCTTCATGGGCGTGTCGTTTGGCGTGCGGCGCACGACGACGCTTGTCTTGATTTTTGGAGTCTGTTCGAGTGCGGCATCTGCGTTCTTCTTCAAGGGCACGATGTTCCCGGCGCGCAAGCCCTCGTTCTGGGTGATGAGGTACTCGCACTCCATGTCGTTCAGGCGGCCCGACAGTGATTCGGCGCTGAAGCCGCCGAACACGACGGTGTGCGGAGCGCCAAGCCGGGTACAGGCGAGCATGGCGACCGGCAGCTCGGGGACCATGCCCATGTAGATGCCGACCGGCGTCCCCTTCTTTATACCTAACTTCTTTAGCCCGTTGGCGAAACGTACAACCTCGCTCTGCAGGTCTTTGAAGGTAATGGTGCGCTTCTGGTCGACGGGTTCACCCTCCCAGAAGTAGGCCACCTTGTCGCCGCGTCCGGCTTCGACATGCCGGTCAACGCAGTTGTAGCAGACGTTCAGCTTCCCGCCGACAAACCACTTGGCGTAGGGAAGCTTCCACTCGAGGACCTTCTCAAAGGGCTTGAACCAGGTAACCCGTTTCTGGGCTTCGTCCTTCCAGAAGTCTTCCAAGGACTTGTCGTAGATGTCGGCCTTGGCGTTGGCCTGTTTTGCAAAGTCGGGAGGCGGCGGGTAGCGCCGTTCCTCCAACTGCATTGTTTCGATGGCGTGCGTGCCCGCTTGGATCGTCATCGCCTCATGCACCCTCCTTGAACGGGGATTCTTGCTCTTACCCCGCCGCCTGGTCTGGCTTCAGATTAGGCGGCCGCCCGGCGTCGTCCTTTCTCTTTCCAGATTACGCGGCCGACCGGCCAGACGGCGTGGCCCGCCATGGCGTTGGCGATTTCCGCCGCCGAGGTGTACCAGGCCGCGAACGCGGTCATGATGCCGAGGTACGCTCCGGCCTTGACCAGGATGTCGGTGCCGCTCAGGTAGCCAAGGAACAGCAGGATCTCCGTCACCTCGAAGGCCAGGAAGGTGCCAAATACGGCGGTGTTGATCCGCGCACTCCAGATCAGCATGTAGGTGTTGAAGACGGCGAACGCCAGCAGGAACCAGCCGAGGTCGTTCATGACGTCGGCCCGGGAGACCTTCCCGAACAGGTCGAGGACGCCAAAGCTCCCCAGCGACAGCCAGAACGCCCCGTACGCCGAAAACGTGGTCGCCATGAAGGTGTTCCCGCGGAGAAAGGACCAGGCGCCGCCCGCGAACAGTCCCAGGCCGCCGCAGAATACCGCCAGTCCGATCCAGATGATGTCTGGCGCCCAACCAGCCACGTGCGCGCTAAAGACGAACGTCGTTACCGCTAATGCCGCCCAACCAAGGGGAGCCGGGTCGGCCGGGGCTCGCATCTCTTGTGTCATCGATCGTCACTCCTTCTTTTCAGGTACTCGGACTTCCCCTACTTCCCTCAACGCCGGGGCTTCCCATTTCTGCCTTCTCCCTGGGCTGGAGCCCGAAAAGTGCACACCGGGTGGCGCCCGGCGGCCGCCTGACCCTGGCGGGGGCGCCGGCGAATAGGCCGCCCGGCAATTGACACCGGTCTGTTCTGGGGCGCTAAATGCGTAATGGGGACTGTCAGCCCAAATTCAGGTCAAGGAGGACCAATGGACACACGCAATCCGGGTAGTGGCACCCGGGCTCCGAGCACCCAGATGGGGACGGAGACCGGCCAGTCCCGGGCCTCGGTCTGGGAGCCACTGGCGGCTTCGTCCGAATTTCGGCGTCTGATCACGTCAAGGCGTAACTTCATCATCCCGGCAGTGATCTTCTTCCTCGTGTACTATTTTGCGCTTCCGCTCGGTAACGGCCTCGCGCCCAGCCTGATGAACACCAAGGTCATCGGCAACATCAACCTCGCGTATCTCTTCGCCCTCTCCGAGTTCGTGATGGCATGGATCCTGGCCGCCGTATACATCCGGCGAGCCAACCGCGTCTTCGATCCGCTGGCAGAGGCAGTCCGGCGCCTCGCAGCCCGCATGGGGGTGCGGTCATGACCACCACGCTGTGGATCACCGCCGTCATCGTCGCCATCACCCTCGGGATAACGATCTGGGCCGCTCGCCAGACCAAGACGACGGTCCACTTCTACGCCGCCGGCCGGAAGATCACCGGCTGGCAGAACGGGCTGGCGATCGCCGGCGACTACATGAGTGCCGCATCGTTCCTGGGGATCGCCGGGCTGATCGCCTTCAACGGCTATGACGGATTCATGTACTCAGTCGGCTGGCTGGTCGCCTACCTCACCGTTTTGCTGCTGATCGCGGAGCCGTTCCGCAATACCGGCAAATACACCATGGCGGACGTGCTGGCCTACCGCATGTCGCCTCGTCCGGTGCGCTCGGCGGCGGCGATCTCGACGCTGGCGGTCAGCGGCTTCTACATGATCGCCCAGATGGTCGGCGCCGGGAGCGTGCTGCACCTGCTTGTCCCCAGCTTCACCTTCAGGACGGCCGTCATTCTGGTCGGCATCCTGATGATCGGCTATGTCGTGCTCGGTGGCATGATCGCCACCACCTGGGTGCAGATCGTCAAGGCTACCCTCCTGATGGCGGGCGCTGTGCTGCTGAGCCTCCTGGTGCTTGGACACTTCGGTTTCGACATCGGCCGGTTCTTCGACGCCATCGCCAAGGTGGTCGATAAGAAGTCCGGGCTGAACTTCACCCAGCCGGGCATCCTCTACCCGCACGGCAAGCACGTGTTCCTCGGTCCGCTGACCCTCGACAAGTCGACGATCGAAAACGTTTCGCTCGGCATGGCGCTGATATTCGGCACCGCGGGTCTGCCGCACATCCTGATGCGCTTCTACACCGTGCCGACCGCCAGGGCCGCCCGTACCTCGGTGGGCTGGGCGATGGGCTTGATCGGCGCCTTCTACGTGATGACGACCTTCCTCGGGTTCGGCGCCGCCGTGCTCGTCGGCAAGGCGCATATCCCGAACATCAATGTCGCGGCGCCCAAGCTCGCGGAGTATCTCGGCGGTGGGCCCAACACCTTTGGCGGTGAGCTGCTCCTCGGGTTCATCGCGGCAGTCGCGTTCGCGACCATCCTCGCCGTGGTGGCGGGCCTGACGTTGGCGGCCTCGAGCGCTTTTGCCCACGACTTCTGGATGAACGTCATCCGAGGTGGCAAGGAGAGCGAGAGGGAGCAGGTGACGGTTGCCCGAATCGCCGCGGTCGGCGTGGGCATCATCGCCGTCCTGCTCGCGATCAACCTACCGACGGCCAACGCCGCCGTGCTGGTCGCGGTTGCATTCGCGGTCGCCTCGAGCGGCAACCTGCCCGTCATTCTCTTCACGTTGTTCTGGAAGCGGTTCAACACCGTGGGTGCGGTCTGCGGCCTGATCGGTGGGACCTTCGCGTCGATCCTCCTGGTGATCGTCGGCCCCGGCTTCGGCACCGTGCCGGCGGCGCATCCAGCCTTCGCGCTCTCCAACCCGGGCATTGTCAGCATCCCGCTCGGGTTCGTGTTCGCGATCGTCGGCACCTACGTCGGCGAAGCTCTCGGCGGCGACAAGCGTGCGCAAGAGATGTACCCGGAGATCGAGGTCCGTTCCCAGACGGGCGTCGGCGCGGAGCCGAGTCCCGTCGCAGAACGGGTCCCGGCCGCGGTCTAAGTCGATTGCAGAGGGGTGGGGCTGGCGGTCGGCCTCGCCTCCCCTCCCTCCCGACTCAGGCCATCTCGGACGACTTCCCTCTCCCGAGCCCAGAGGCCGCCCGCCTTGATGGGCACGATACGCCCTCCAGGCCGTCTGTTCAAGTCATGGAGTTGAGATGGGCGGTGAGAGGCTCGAACTCCCGACATTCTGCGTGTAAGGCAGACGCTCTACCAGCTGAGCTAACCGCCCAAGCGGCCCCTAATTATGCAACGTGGGCGGCGGATCGCTCTGGCAGGGCGAAACGCTCGGAAAAGTGCGCGATGACGGCGTCCTCGACATCGGTCAGGGCGAGTGTCCGACCGAGCTCAGCGGCCATGGACGTCACGCCCTTGTCCGGGATGCCACAGGGCAGGATATGGTCGAAGAGACTCAGATCCGTCGCAACGTTGAGGGCAAAGCCGTGGGTCGTGATGCCCTGCGAGACCTTGACCCCGATGGCGGTGATCTTGTTGTCCCCGATCCAGACCCCGGTATAGCCGTCGAGCCGCCCGGCACTCACGCCAAAATCGGCCAGGACATCGATCAGACAGCCCTCGAGATTGCGCAGGTAACGCCCCACGTCCGGCGTAGGTCCGAGGTCGAAGATCGGATAACCAACGAGCTGTCCAGGGCCGTGATAGGTCACGTCGCCACCACGGTCAACGGCCAGACAGGTGATGCCGCGCTCGACGAGCTCGTCTTCCGTGAGATAGACATGATCACGCGTTCCGCTGCGGCCAATCGTGTAGACGTGCGGGTGCTCCAGCAGGATCAGGGTGTCGGGAACAAATCCTGCACGGCGTGCCTCGGCCACCTGCCTCTGCAGCTTCCACGCCTGCTCGTACGGAACCAGACCGAGGCGGCGAATGTCCACGCTAGCCGGCCGCGGCGCGGGCCGGCACCTGGCTCGCGGCGTGATACGAGCTGCGAACGAGGGGGCCCGACTCGACGTGCCGGAAGCCCAGCTTGAGCGCCTCCACCTTGAGCATGGCGAACTCGTCGGGCGTCACGTAGCGGGCGATCGGCAGGTGATTCGCCGTCGGGCGCAGATATTGCCCGACGGTCAGAATCTCGACGTCGTGAGCTCGCAGGTCACGGAAGACCTGGATGACTTCGTCGATCTCCTCGCCAAGCCCGAGCATGATGCCGGACTTGGTGAAGACGCTCGCGTCCATCCGCTTGGCCCGCTGCAGCAATTCCAGCGAGCGTGGGTAGCGCCCCTTCGGGCGGACTTGCGGGTAGAGCCGTGGCACCGTCTCGACGTTGTGGTTGAGGATGTCGGGCCGCGCCCGCATCACCGCGGCCAGCGCCGCCTCGCTGCCCATGAAGTCGGGGATGAGCACCTCGATGCCGCACTCCGGAATCCGCTTACGGATCTGTCGGATGGTGCCCGCGAAGATGGAGGCCCCGCCGTCTTCCAGTTCGTCCCGGTTTACGGACGTGATGACCGCGTGCTTGAGCCCCATCCGCTCGACGGCATCCGCCACGCGGATTGGCTCGCCCAGGTCGAGGACGCCCGGCCGGCCTGTCTTTACGGCGCAAAAACCGCAGGCCCGGGTGCAGGTGTCGCCCAGGATCATGAAGGTCGCCGTCCGAGCCTCCCAGCACTCGCCGATGTTGGGGCAGCGCGCCTCCTCGCACACGGTGTGCAGCTCGAGCCCGCGCATGATGCCCTTCAGCTCGGAATAGTTCGGCCCCCCGGCGAGCCGAACGCGCAGCCACTCCGGCCGGTGGGTGTCGATCGGCACTGCCGCATTCCGCTTGGAGCGGCCGTAGAACTTGATCGGGGAAACGTCAGCCTTGTCCATCAGGGTCACGGGATTTCCCGTGTGTATTCAGTATCTCAATAAAGCGGAATCTGCTCCGAAAAGCCTTCGAGCCAGCGGCGGACGCCCTGCAGGAAACGGGCCGCCGAGACCCCGTCCAGCACCCGGTGGTCGAAGCTCAGGCAGAGGTTCATCATCGAACGGATGGCGATGGCGTCGCCGTCGGTGACGACCGGCCGCTTGACGATCGCGTCCATGGCCAGGATGCCGGCCTGCGGCGGCGCGATGATCGAGTAGGACAGGATCGTCCCGAACGTTCCCGGGTTGTTGACCGTGAAGGTCGCGGCCTGCACGTCCGGGATGGTCAGCTTGTTCGCTCGCGCCCGCTTGGCAAGATCGTCGATCGCTTTCGCCAGCCCAGCGATCGAGAGGCGATCGGCCTGGTGGACAACCGGGACGATCAGTCCGTCATCGACCGAGACGGCCACCCCGATATTGATGTCCCGATGCATCACAACCCCGTTGTCGCCCCAGCTGGCGTTCAGGATGGGGACAGCCTTGAGGCCCTCGACCACGCCCTTGACGATGATCGGCACGAAGGTCAGCTCGACGCCCTCGCGCTGCCGAAAGCTGTCCTTGACCTGCTGGCGGAAGCGGACCACGTTGGTCATGTCGACTTCGGCCACGGTCCAGGCGTGCGGGATGGTTTGCTTGCTCTTCGCCATGTTGCTGGCGATCGACCGCCGCATCGGGCTCAGCGGCACAGCCTCGGGTTCCCTTCCCTCCTGGGGGAGGGCCGGGGTGGGGGCGGCAACCGCTTGGCGCTGCTCCCCGTCGGCCGCTACCGGTTCGGCGCGTCGGGCGACAAAGTCTTCGACGTCTTTCTTGCTGATCCGCCCGCCAATGCCTGATCCCTGGATACGGGCGAGTTCGGCATCGGTGATGCGGTGTTCCTCGATCAACGAACGCACGGCGGGAGAAAGCCGGGTGCGTCCCTCTTGGGTCCGCTCACCCTGACCCTGCCCCACAGAGTGGGAAGGAATCTGGGGCGCCTGACCCGTCCTGGAAGCGGCCACTTCACGTTCCTCCAGGGCTGACGGGACCTCCGGCTCCCTCCCCCTTGTGGGGTGGGCCGGGGAGGGGGTCGACGCTCCAACCGCCTCCTCGATCACCGCAATTTCGGTCCCGACCGTGACGGTCGTCCCCTCTTTGACCTTGATTTCTTTGAGCACGCCAGCCAGCGGCGCAGGCACTTCGGCGTTGACCTTGTCGGTGATGACCTCGACCAGGCCCTCGTACTTCTTGACCTGTTCGCCCGGCTGCTTCAACCACTTCGAAATCGTGCCTTCGGTGATCGACTCACCGAGTTGGGGCATCTTGACCGACGCCATTGCCAGGCACCGCCCTAGTAGGCGGCGAGCTCGCCAAGCTCGCAGTGCTCAACTCGCCAAAGAAATCGATCCTGGTGAAGCT
>CAZRMD010000113.1:0-9638 GCA_964601135.1 uncultured Actinomycetes bacterium
GTGTCGTCGAAGAGACCTTGTTCCGTGGCGCGATGCTGCCACGACTGGGGATCGTGGTCACCTCGGTCCTGTTTGCCGCGCTCCACACGCAGTACGCGATCAGCTTCGCCACGCTCGAGGTGTTCGTTCTCGGTCTCGGACTCGGGTGGCTGCGCGTTCAGTCCGGCAGCACGTTGACCTGCATGGTCACGCATGCGGGCTACGACATTGCCGTCGGACTGATCCCGATCGTCTGGAAGTAGTTATCCACAGGCTATTCACACGGCGGGAACCGCGGCGAAGCGGTGCGGCACGATTTCGGCCTCTATAATCGGGCCAGAATCCGTCCAGCGTCCCAGCCAGCAAATTGCCAAGAGTCTACGCAGTCGTCAACCAGAAGGGCGGGGTGGGAAAGACCACCACCGCCATCAACGTGGCGGCCAACCTTCCGGAGCTGGGAAAAACCGGCTTGATCGTCGACATGGACCCGCAGGGCAATACCACCAGCGGCCTGGGCATCACGCGGAGCGAGCTCAGCCGTAGTGTCTACAACGTCATCGTCGACGCCGAAGACATCAATGACATCGTCCGGCCCACGGCCGTGCCAGGTCTCGACATTCTGCCCTCGCATCGATCGCTGGCCGGCGCCGAGATCGAGCTCATCAATTTGCCTCGCCGCGAGCGCAGGCTGCTCTACGCACTCGAGGCACTGCGGATCCCCTACGACTACATCATCATCGATTGCCCGCCGTCGCTGGGTCTGCTGACCGTGAACTGTCTGGTTGCCGCCGAGTACATGCTGATCCCTATCCAGTGCGAGTATTTTGCGCTCGAGGGGCTGGGTGCGCTGACCCACACCACGCAACTGATCCAGAAAGACCTGAACCCGCGCTTGAAAATCGGTGGCATCGTGCTAACGCTCTTCGATCCCCGCACCACGCTCGCCCTCCAGGTGGCGCAACAGGTGCGCGCGCAATTTCCCGAGAAGATCTTTCGCACCGTGATTCCGCGCAACGTTCGCCTCAGCGAGGCGCCCAGTCACGGCATGCCGATCACCCAGTACGACCCGACGTCGCGGGGCGCGATCGCCT
This sequence comes from uncultured Actinomycetes bacterium, assembly GCA_964601135.1. Lineage (GTDB taxonomy): Bacteria > Chloroflexota > Dormibacteria > CF-121 > CF-121 > CF-13. The sequence continues at coordinate 1,071 of CAZRMD010000113.1, forward strand.
ACCAGGAACTCACGAAGGAGTTGATCGCCAGATGAACAAGCGGCGAGGACTCGGGCGGGGCCTGGATGCCCTGATCCCTTCCGGCGAGTACGTCGAGGAACTCGGCGCCGATACTCGGGCCCGCCGGCGGTACGCGCTGCAAATTCCGGTCGGGCAGCTCAAGCCGAACCCGGAGCAGCCACGGCGCAACTTCGATCCGGTCGCGCTGCGAGAGCTCGCCGATTCGATTCGCGTGCACGGCATCCTGCAGCCCTTGCTCGTTCGCGAGGGCCTCGAAGGCTACGAGGTGATCGCGGGCGAACGCCGGCTGCGCGCGGCGGAGCTCGCCGGCCTCGCGGAAGTCCCGGTGATCGTCCACCCCGGAAGCGGCGGGCGGCTGGAGGAGCGCCTCGAGCTGGCACTCGTTGAAAACCTGCAGCGCACCGACCTCAACCCCATCGAAGAAGCGCGGGCGATGCAGCGGCTGCTGCGCGACTTCGGCCTTACGCAGGAAGCGTTGGGGGAACGGATTGGAAAGACACGCGTGGCGATCGGTCAGACCATCCGGCTGCTAGGCCTGCCTGAGCCAGCCATCAAGGCTATCGCGAACGGCGCCATCAGCGCGGCCCATGGCGTTGCGCTGCTGGGTCTACCCACGGCTGCGCAACAGCTTGTCGGACTGGAGCGGATCATTCGCGAGCACTGGAGCGTCCGCCAGACAGAGGATTGGTGTCGGGCACGCGCGGTTGAGGCCGGCACGAGAAAGCCGAGGCCCCGGTCGGCGAGCACGGATCCACAAACCCGCGCGCTGGAAGAGGAGTTTCGACGCGCGCTTGGGACAAAGGTCGTCCTGACGAGAATCAAGCAAGGCGGCCGCCTAACGATCGAGTTCTACAGTAATGATGACCTGGAGGAACTGCGCCGCCGCTTAACCCGTTAGAACGCTACGCGTGTAGCGTCGAGCTACTCGCGGATCCAGCGGTCCGCGGTGCGTTCGTACTCGTGTAACTCTTTTGCCGTGAAGAAGAGCGCCATCTCTGCCTCGGCCCTCGAAGGCGAGTCGGAGCCGTGGATCAAGTTCATGCCATGGTCGAGCGCCAGATCGCCCCGAATCGTTCCCGGCGCCGCCTTCAACGGATCGGTCGCACCCATCAAGCTGCGCACCACCGTGACCGCCTCGCGGCCCTCCCAGATCATGGCGACGATGGGCCCGCCGGTGATAAAGCTGAGCAATCCTTCGTAGAAGGGTTTGCCCTGGTGCTCGGCGTAGTGCCGGGTGGCCAGCTCACGCGAAACCTCCATCATCTTGAGAGCGATGAGCTTGAGGCCGCGGCCTTCGAGCCGCCCCAAAATCTCACCGACAAGGCCGCGCTGGACACCATCCGGCTTGATCAATACCAACGTGCGCTGCATGCGGTCAGGGCCCGAGGCTTGGTTTTCCGTCCAGGAGCCCTAGCTCACCCAACGGCCAGATGCGCACTTCGGCCTTTCCCAGGATCGAATCCCGGGTGATGGGGCCGAAGGTCCGCGAATCACTTGAATGATTCCGGTTGTCGCCCATGACAAAGTACTGGTCGGGCAGGATGATCTGGTCCTGTCCCGACGCCGGCCAGTTGTTGTTGTAGGTCCACTTTTCCGGCAGGTATGGCTCGTGCAGCACCTGATCGTTGATGTAGATCACGCTGTTCACGATCCGGACGCGCTCGCCCGGGAGGCCGATGATGCGCTTGATGAAATCGCGACTCGCTTCATCCGGCGGCTTGAAGACGATGATGTCGCCCCGCTGCGGATCGTGCAGCTTGTAGGAGATCTTCGACGCGACCAGCAGGTCGTTGTCGTGCAGGGTATACAGCATGCTGGAACCGAGGACGTGAACCGTCTGCACCGCGTACTGGATAACGACATAAAGGACGAGCGCGAGGAACACGATCTCGAGCGTGTCCCTGATGAACGACTTCTGGCGCGGTGACTCGGTGGGCGCCGGGGGCTGCGCCATCTGCGACTGCGCCATCCTTAGCTTTTCAACTTCATCCGAGGGCGATTCATTTTAGACTCACCCTCTTTTCGCTGTCAGGCGATCTGCTTGAGAAACGGCGTTTCGCTGCGGAACGGTCCGATCACGGCCAACTGTAACGCCTGGCTGAAGAGCGCGCGGGCCACGCGCATCAGATCATCGGCGATCACGGCGTCGATTTCGGCCACCGTCTGCTCGACGTCCTCGATCCGATCGGTCAGCGCCTCCTGACCGCCGTACCAGGTCGCCACCGAGTTGGTGCTCTCCATCTGCAACAGAAGACGACCCTTGTAGAACTCCTTCGCCTTGGTCAGCTCCGCGGCGTTGACGGGTTCATCGCATAGCCGGCGCAGCTGCCGGACGATGGCGCCCACGGCGCGTGCCGCTTGACGCGGCTCGGTACCGGCATAGACGCCGAGCACTCCGGTGTCGAACATCTTGTTGACATAGGAGTGCACGTCATAGGCAAGACCCAACTTCTCGCGGACCTCGAGGAAGAGTCGCGAGCTCATGCCTTCACCAAGCACACAGTTGAGGATGTCGATCACGTGGCGATCGCGATCCATGTAGGAAGGCGCGTGCACGCCCAGGCACAGATGAGCTTGCTCGGTCTTTTTGGACTTGAGCAGAACATGTGGCTGCAGTCCATTGGGGCTGGATGGCAGGAATCCCGGGGCGGTAGCACCGTTTCCGCGAGGCTTGAGATACGGCTCGATCAGCCCGATGGCCTCCTCCTGCGTCACCGGCCCAGCGATCGTCACCACCAGGTTTTTCAGTAGATAGTGTTCGTTGAGATAACGAAGCAGGTCATCGCGGGTGAGGGCACGCACGGAAGCCTCCGTCCCACCGATCTCCCGGCCCAGCGGATGGTCCGGCCAGCTGATCTGCTCGAACAGGCTGTGGACGTACTCCTGCGGCGAATCCTGGTACATGCGCAGCTCCTCGAGCACCACCAGGCGCTCCTTTTCCAGCTCCTTGGAATCGAGAAGAGGCGCGAACAGCATGTCGCCGAGGACGTCAATCGCGAGGTGGGCCTTGGTCTTCGGGACGCGCGCCCAGTACATGGTGAGCTCTTTATCCGTCGCCGCGTTGAGCACCCCGCCTACGCCTTCGATCGCTTCGGCAATCTCTTTTGGGCTGCCATAATGCTCGGAGCCCTTGAAGAACATGTGTTCGAGAAAGTGGCTGACGCCGGCTTCATGGTCGGATTCGTAGCGCGAGCCCACTTTGAACATGACCGCCATCGTGATCGAGGGCCGATCGGCGAGCTCGGTGGTAACGACTCGGGCCCCGGTCGGCAAAGTGGCGAGGCGATACGGAGGAAGCGACTGGGGCACGCCTTGAGTATATCGTAGGGGTGCCGCCAGACACCTGGTTTCCGATAGTCGCTACGAGCAAATAGTGGGTGGCTGTCTATCACATCATCGATATATGGCGCCGACCGTTCGGAGTTCAAGAACCGCCTTCAACGGCTGATTCAGCGGGTTGAGGCCTGGAGCTACGGCGACACCGAGGCCGGATCAGGCGTACCGGTCGAGGTCGCCGACGAGCTCGCCGTTTTGACATCAGCGGCGCCGACCGCCGGACTCCGCCGCAGCCTGCGCCGGGCCCAGGATGCGCTTGATGATGGCTTGCCGGCTGAGACCGTCGCCGCCGAGCTATACCGGGTCAGGAGCGAGCTGGACTCTCCGGGTCAGGAGTCACGGCCGGAGTCGCCCTCGCGGTAGCCGGGCCGCCGCTCGCCGAAGCGCGGCCGGTCGCCGTACCGCGGCCGATCGCCATAGCGGGGGCGGTCCCCGTAGCCAGGACCCGGCCGTGTCAGCGGTGGGCTCGCTGCCGGCGCCGGGCGTTCCATCGGGCGCCGGCTGGCGGTCACGCCGTCGGGCAGGATGGCAACCCGACGGTTCGGTTCCTCGCCGTGACTCTCGGTGCGAATGCCCGGTTCCTTCTCGAGCGTGATATGGACGATGCGCCGCTCGTAAGACTGCATCGGATCCATCACCACCCGCTCTCCAGTGCGGCGGACGCGGTCGGCCAGTCGCAGCGCCATCTCCTTGACCGTCTCCTCGCGACGATTGCGGTAGTGCTCGACGTCGACCACGAGCCGGCGGCGGTCCGAACGCCCCTCGTTGAGGATCAGGTTGACGACTGTCTGGAAGGCGCGCAGCGTCTCGCCGCGCCAGCCGATTAGGAGCCCGAGGTTGTCCCCGGCCACATCGATCATCACCGGGTCATCAGACTTCTTGATCAACACCTGGGCGGTGATGCCCATTTTGTAGAGCAGCTCCGCCACCACCTGACGGGCCTTGATCGCATAGGTCTCGCGCAGCGCGACGCGTACGCGGGCTTCATCCGCGGTCTCATCGAGCACCTCGACCTCGACGTTCTCGCGGGCTTCCTCCAGCTCTTCGAGCGCCTTCTCGATCGCCTCGTCGACGGTTTTCCCGGTAGTTTCGACGGCGTTTCGGTTCGTGCTCATGCGGCTTTCCCCCTGCCCAGGCGCGGCGGGGAGAGCGATCCCCAGCCGGTAATGAAGTATTGCTGGCCGATGCTGAAGAGGTTGCTCACCACCCAGTAGAGCGCCAGGGCGGCGGCGAACTGTAAGGAGATGATGCCGATGAAGATGGGCATGATCATCGTCATGTTCTGCGTCATCGCCGCCTGCGTCGGATCCTGGCTGGCCAAGGCTCCCGGTGCGGTCATCATCTTCGTCTGCACGAACGTGGTCAGGCCCGCCAGCACCGGCAACACGATCGCCAGGGCCACGAACTGGGGGTGACCAGGCATCCCTAAGGCGGTCGTGTCCAGGGAGATGCCCAGGAATTTGAAGCTCTCGATGTGCAGCGTCTGGTGGGCATCGCGGATGACGTAGAAGAGCGCGATCAGGATCGGGGACTGGAGCAGCGCCGGGAGGCAACCGCTCATCTGCGCCAGTGGGTTGATGCCATGTTCTTTGTAGAGGGCAAGGGTCTCTTGGTTGAGCCGCTGCGGATCCTTCTTGTACTTCTTGCGCAGCGCGCTCAGCTGCGGCGCGATCCGCCGCTGCTCGGCCTGCACCCGCCGTGAGGTCGTCAGCTGGTACTGGAGCACGGGAGAAAGGATCAGCTTGATGGTGATGGTCAGGAGAACAATGGCGACGCCGAACGGGCCGATCGCATCGGCAATCGGGTTGCCGTTCAAGAATGAAAGCAACCAGCTGAGGATGGCGTGGATCGGGACGCCGATCACAGTCCACCACAGCAGCCAGATCGGGTGCCAGAGATCACCGATCGTGTCCCATGGTTCGTGCCGAGTGGCCAGGATGGCGAGCAGGAGATTCATGGCACCGGGTCCCATCCGCCGGCGTGGAATGGGTGGCAGCGGGCGATCCGGGCCAGCGCCATCCGCCAGCCACGCCACCAGCCGTACTTGGTGATCGCCTCGTAGCCGTACTGCGAGCAGGTGGGCTGGTAGCGGCAGCTCGAGACCACGCCGAAGAGTGGGCCCAGCGTGACCCGGTAGACACGGATCAACGCAAGCGAAGCCGCCGTCACGTCCCCCACCCCTTCAGCCACAACATCTCTATCTCCTGCCGGAGCCGCGCAAATTCGGCGTCTGCCGCTCGGGCTCGGGCCACGATTACAACGTCACGGCCGCCCGTCGCCCGCATGACCAGCGGACGAACCAGCTCGCGCAGGCGCCGCTTGATTCTATTCCGGACGACGGCGTTGCCGAGCTTGCGGCTGACGGCGAGGCCGACGCGCGGCCGGCCCAAATCATTATCGCTAATAAACAGCGCCAGGTAATCGGATGCCGCCCTCCGACCGGTCCGCAGCGTGCGATCGAAATCGGCAGCCCGAAGCAGGCGCGACCGCCGCTGCACCGTGGGTGGGCTCGCTTAGCGGGCGCGCCGGCTCGAGGTCGGCGTCAACCGGCGACGACCCTTACGCCGTCTCGCCTTGATGACCTTGACGCCGCCGGTGGTCGACATGCGGGCACGAAAGCCGTGGACCTTGACCCGCTGACGTTTCTTTGGTTGATGAGTTCGTTTCATTTATAGGCCTCGTTCCGGCCGCTAACAATATCACCTGCGTGGGGCCGGAAGGCGCGGCGTCTCCACACGTAAATTCGTATTGCGCGGCCAAAAGCCTTTTGTTATGATTCCGCTGCCCTGGAGAGCTACGGCAGTCTTCATCAACAACTTATGCACACGAGGCTGGGGAGACCTCGATAGACTTCTCCACCGATGTGGGAAGGTTGTGCAAAAGTTGCGTCCCCGCTGACGCCGTCCATGGGCCTCGTTTCCGTCCGCGCGACCGCCGCGCAGTCCGGCTCGGCTCTCCAACGAAGCGACCGTGCTTATGCGTATGGAGGACCGAATGGAATCCGAGCAGATCTGGCAGGCGGCGCAGGAAGAACTTCGGTTCCAGCTCAGTAAGCCCAGCTACGAGAGCTGGCTGAAGAACGCATCGCTAGTCGGCCGCGAAAAGAATTCGTTCAGGATCGGCGTGCCGACCAAGCTGGCCAAGGACTGGCTGGAGGACCGCTACTCGGCCATGATCAAGGAGACGCTATCGGCGATCGTCTCCAGCGATGTCAACGTGGCCTTCGAAGTCCTTCCCGCCCAGGAGCGCGTCAGCCGCAAAGCCGCCGTGGCGGTAGCCGAGGAGCCGCCTCCCGAAGCCGAGGAGCCCGTCCTCGACGAGGCCTCCCAGCTCAATCCGAAGTTTCAGTTCACCCATTTCGTGGTCGGCAACAGCTCGCGCTTTGCCCACGCGGCCTGCCGCGCGGTGGCGGAGACCCCAGCCAAAGCCTATAACCCCCTGTTCCTCTACGGCGGCGTGGGATTGGGCAAGACCCATCTGATGCATGCCATCGGCCACGCCGTGCTGCAGAAACAGCACCGCCGCCGGGTCGCCTACGTCACCAGCGAGAAATTCATGAACGAAATGATTTCCTCCATCCAGGAAGGGCGCATGAACGATTTCCGCACGCGCTATCGGACCGTCGATGTGCTCCTGGTGGACGATATCCAGTTCCTCGCCGGCAAAGATCGCACGCAGGAAGAGTTCTTCCATACCTTTAATTCGCTGCACGAGCTGAACCGCCAGATCGTGATTTCGTCCGATCGCCCGCCTAAGGAAATTCCAACGCTCGAGGAACGGCTGCGCTCGCGCTTTCAGTGGGGATTGATCGCGGACATCCAGCCGCCGGATTTCGAAACGCGGGTGGCCATCCTAAAGTCCAAGGTCGGGACCTCCGGACGCCTGGTCCCCGAGGATGTCCTGTCTTTCATCGCCCACAAGATTCAAAAGAACATCCGAGAACTGGAAGGCGCCCTGATCCGGGTGAAAGCCCATGCCTCCCTCAACGGCAGCCCGGTCAATGTCGACATGGCAGCCAGGCTGCTGCAGGATGTGATTCCATCGACCGACACGCGCACGCTGTCGATCGATGCCATCGCCCGCACGGTCGCGAACTTCTACCACATCAGCCTGGAAGAGATGAAGGGGAAACGCCGCGATAAGCACATCGTGTTCCCCCGGCAGGTCGCGATGTATCTGATCCGCGAAGAGACGGCGTCATCGCTCCCTGCCATCGGACAGGCCTTCGGCGGTCGCGATCATACGACCGTTTTGCATTCCTACGAGAAGATTTCGACCGAATCCCGCGAGGACCAGCGGCTGCAGTCCGACCTGCGGAAGATTCGGGAAATTCTTTATTCCCACTAGACCTGTGGGAAAGCGTGGAGAGGGACGTGGAAACGGTTGGGAGGGCCTTGATCTGGGGATAGCGTCGTGCCGTATACACAGTTTGTGAAAGCTATAATTGGCCCGATTCGAATCGAAGGAAGGGACTTTTCCCGCTTATGCACTGCTCTACGACTTCGTCTCTTTTCTCAAAGGGACCTTCTCATTAGCGGGGTCGTGTAGACAAGGAGCACCATGAAGGTCACAGTCACCGCCTCAAATCTTGGACAGGGCTTGCAAGTCGTGTCCCGTGCCGTCTCGTCACGCACGACGCTGCCCATCCTCAACAACGTGCTCATCCAAACCGGTGACAGTGGCTTACAGCTCACCGCTACCAACCTGGAGATCGGGATCCGTCAACGCATCCCCGCCGAAGTGCAGGAGGACGGCGGCATCACGGTGCCGGCGCGCTTGTTGACCGACTTCGTCACCGGGCATCCGGACGAACCACTGGCCATGACGCTCGACAAGAAAACGCAGTCGCTGGCCGTGAAGAGCCATCGCTTCGACGCCAACATTCGCGGCATCGACCCCGCCGATTTTCCTCCGGTTCCAGCCGGCGCAGAGGGACGTAAGGTCAAGGTCAGTCCGGCGGATCTCAAAGATGCGATCGAGCAGACCGTGATCGCGGCCTCCACCGACGAAGGACGACCCGTGCTCACCGGCGTGTATGTCCAGTTGAATGGCGGAAAGGCGACGTTTGCCGCTACCGACGGGCATCGGCTGGCCGTCAAGACGCTCGCCGTGCAGGCGGAGGCCGGCGAGACCGACACGATCGTCATCCCCGCCCGCGCCCTCAGCGAGCTCAGCCGTATTCTCAAGACCGGCGAGGACGGGATCGAAGTC
>CAZRMD010000114.1:0-8452 GCA_964601135.1 uncultured Actinomycetes bacterium
CTGCGTGGCGACATCGAAGCCGTTGACGATGGCCGTCCCCGCGTCGGCCTTGAGCAGCGTGGACAGGATGTTCACGACCGTGGTTTTGCCCGCGCCGTTCGAGCCAAGCAGAGCGAAAATGCTGCCCCGGGCGACCTCGAAGTCCACGCCGCGCAGCACCTCCAGCTTCTTATAGGACTTCTCCAGACCATGCACCTGGATCGCCAGCCCTTCTGGTCCTGAGTCTGTTGCCATCGATTTGCCTCCTTCTTCTCGCCCGACCCGGGTTATGCCCGCAAAATTTTGATATCGCCGTAGTTGGTCACCGCGCGGACCTTGAGAAATTCCTCCGGCGGAGGAGCGTCGTCGACCCGGTCGAGCTGATTGCGGACGCCGCCATGGGCCGACTTCAGCTCGAGGAACGTTGCGGTGCCGTCGGCGACGCCGACCTCGACGTCGCCATATGACGTCGTGAGGTCCAGCTGGCCGCGAACCGCGCGGGCGACCTGGATGGCACCGTATGCCGTTCGTGCGGTGATCCCTTCGCCAGCACGCTCCACCCGGATGTCACCACCCGATGTTTTGAGCGTCGCCAGCCCGCTGGTCTCACCGATTCGGAGGTCACCCCATGACGTGATGAGCTCCGCAGGACCGGCTATCCGACCCGCCATGATGTTGCCCGCGGACGTGTGTAAGGTGAGCGCCCCCGCAGCCTCGACCCGCAAAGTGCCGTATGAAGTCTTCAAGAAGCAGTCTCCAAGCCGGCCCTCGGCGTCGATGTCGCCATAGCTACTGCTGCCGTGGAGCTGTGAACCGCTGGGCAGTTGGATGATCACCTCGATCGCGCCCGGCTTGCCAAAGAGGCCGAGGCCTCGAGCTTTGGGTGCGCGGACCTCGAGCCGACCGCCGGCAAAGTGCACACGGGTCGCTGCGGCGGCTTCGATGTCGGCCTTTCGGCTGTCGCTTGCCGGTCGAATCTCGACGACGGTTGTCTGGCGGTCGCCGGCATAGATGCGCGCGCCGCCGAATTCAACACTGAGCTCAACCGAGATTGCCTCGGGCGTGTCGAACGTAAAGATGGGAGCGGCCATTTACCGGAACCAGCCTTCGACGCGCGCGGCTCCCTTGGTGTCGGTCGTGGTAGAGGGCGTCCTGCCGAGGTCCAGGGCAGCCGTCAGCGTCCTCACGAGAAAGGCATTCACCGACAGGCCCTCCCGCTCGGCCGCGTCCTCGATTCGGGCCTTCAGATGGTCAGGCGGCCGGAAGGTGATCCGAGAAGTGACACCTTCTCCGGCGGGTTCAGGGCTCCTACCGCCGACGCGCGAGGTGTCGGCCGTCGACTCGCCTGCTCCCTCGAACGCGGGCGGGGGCGTCACGACAAAGGTCAGCTCCCGGCCGCGGAGCCGGAGCTCGACGGCGCCGGGAGCGAGATCCCGGGTGATCTCCTGAGCGGCGTCTGACAGGGCGTCCTGAATGACCAGGCGTGCCGCGGCGTCGAGCGTCCCGGTGAGCCGCTCGGCGATCTCGATCGCCGATTCCCCTCCGGCCGCCGCCGCCGTCGCTAGCTGAGCACGGAGAGCCTCAACGTAACCGCCAAGTTCCATGGTGCCATCATAGTGTCATATTGGCGTCATTGTCAAGCTAATGACGTCATAATGCAGTCACCGCCTGCGGTTCGAGAGGCACGGCAGGCTGCTCAAGCCGTCGACCATCCGATCACTCGCGACCTACGGGACGAGATTCAGCAGGCGATCCGGCACATAGAAGACCCGACGCGGAGGTCTACCCTCGAGGTGCTTGCTAACCGTTGGGAGCGACAACGCCACGCGTAGTGCCCTCTGCTCATCAAGTCCGTGCGGCACCCGACAGCGGCCACGAAGGCGACCATTAACCTGAACCATCAATTCAATCTCCTGGTTCTGCAGCGCCGAACGATCGTAGCTCGGCCACCTCTGCAAATGGACTGAGTACGTGCCTCCGGCTCTCTCCCAGAGCTCCTCGGCCAAGTGAGGAGCGAGGGGGGCAAGTAGCAGGATCACTGTCCGCCGCGCCCTCTCCCATTGGTCTATCGACATACGAGTGCGCTCATCGCCCAGCCAATGAGTAAGTTCCGTCAGACGCGCGATGGCGATGTTGAATTTGAACCGCGCATACGCTTCTTCGACCCGAGCGATGGTCCGGTCAAGCTCGCTCATGTCCACGTTCCCATCGCCAGCAGGAGCCTCCTCTGTCAGGAGTTTCCAGACCCGCAGCGAGAAGCGGACGATTCCGGCAAGACTGGCGTCACTGAAGTCTCCGCCCCCTTCCCACGGGCCGCAGAACAGCAAGTACATGCGTAGGTTGTCAGCGCCAACCCGGTCAAGGTAATCATCCGGGTTGACCACGTTGCCTCGGCTCTTGCTCATCTTGGCTCCCTCGTAGACGAGCAGCCCGTGAAGACGCAGCCGTGGGAACGGCTCTGCGAATGGAACGAGGTTGAGGTCATGCAGAGCCATGGTGATGAAACGAGCGTAGAGATGGTGTCGGACGATGTGTTCTCGGCCGCCCGCATAGACATCGACCGGCAGCCACCTAGCCGTCCGCTCGGCATCCCACGGCCGCTCGGCCACGTCAGCGGAGGGATATCGAAGGAAATACCAGGCGGAATCGAGAAATGTGTCGGAAACATCCGTCTCTCGGCAGGCATACCCACGACAGCCCGGGCACCTGGTGTTTACAAATTCGGGTACGGCCGCGAGCGGCGACTTGCCGGCTCCCGTCGGCCGGAAATTGTCAACGATGGGGAGCCGAACTGGCAAATCCTTCTCCGGGACCGGGACGATGCCGCAACTATCGCAATAGACGATGGGAATGGGTGGGCCCCAGTAGCGCTGGCGTGAGATAAGCCAGTCATGCAGTCGATAGCGCGTCGCTCGGCGGCCGGTTCCGCTCTGCTCCAACCAGCCGGTAATCACGTTGCGTGCCTCACTACTCTCGAGGCCGGTGAATGGTCCCGAATCCCTGAGCCTTCCCTCACCCGTCCATGCGCCGTCCGGCGGTGCGTCGGGCGATTCGATGACCCGGCAGATCGGAAGTCCTTTGGCCTGGGCAAAGTCATGGTCACGGCAGTCATGAGCGGGAACACCCAGAACGGCACCGCTGCCGTACCCACCTAAGACGTACTCCGCGATCAACACCGGAATTTCTTTCCCTGTGGCTGGATTGACGGCAAGACGGCCGGCTAAGCGTTCGCTATGTGGGTAATCGGGCGAAATGGCCAGGAAGGTTGCGCCGAATAAGGTGTCTGGCCGTGTCGTAAATACGGTCATAACTAGATCCGAGTCCTTGACTCGGAAATCAATATCGACGCCCTCGGATCTGCCGATCCAGTCGCGCTGCAGGCGTTTGGAAAGGTCCGGCCAGTCGAGGTCGTTGAGCCCATCCAGCAACCGATCGGCATATGCCGTGATCCGAAGAAACCACTGTTCCATTACTCGGGAGGCCACGACCGTACGGCAACGTTCGCAACGATCATCCTCCACTTGCTCATTGGCCAGGACGGTCAGGCATGAGGGGCACCAAACAACTGGTGCCTGCTTTCGCACGGCGAGACCAGCCTCGAACAGCTTGACGAAGATCCATTGCGTCCAGCGGTAGTACGACGGATCGCTGGTGACGACTTCCTGATCCCAAGACCATGCGGCTCCAACTCTTTGTAACTGACGCCGGTAGTTGGCAACCGTTCGCTCGGTCAAACGGTCTGGTCGCTCGCCGACCTTGAGCGCAAAGTTCTCGGTATGGATGCCGAACGAATCAAACCCCATGGGCTGAAAGATCTTTCGCCCTCCCATCCGCAGGTAGCGCCCGTAGGTGTCGGCTCCGCAATACGTGTACACGTGGCCGACGTGCAGCCCTTCCGCTGACGGGTAAGGGAACTCGACGAGGTTGTAGAACTTCGCCTCAGCGCCTACGGCGTCCAAGTCAAGCTCGAACAGGCGGTCGCGCGCCCAGCGCTCCCTCCACCGGGCTTCGACTTCTTCGTGGTTGTAAGGCGATGCAGACAAAAGAAAAACCTCCCGATCATTCGACCGGGAGGCTCCTGAGCGCGTGAGGCTACGCGCTAAGAACCTCCCCAGCGCAGCAGCAGTTGGGCCAAGCTTGCTCGAGTCGACATGGTGTTCAGGAGTATATAGCGCCGAAGGGCAAACTCTTCGAGGAGGCCAATTTTGCCGGCCGAAGGCAGGATTGCTCCTGTTGGAGAAATACCTAGACGGGCGGTTGGGCAGGCGGCCCGTTGCCTGGCCAGATGTCGTCCCCTGCCCGGGTCAGGTCTCGACCGATACAGACGATCACCCACCGTTCCCCCTCGCGCAGCGGGCGGCAGTCGAAGGAGTAGAGCGCCTGGAGGCCCGGAGTCTTAACGTTGAGCTCCCAGGACGGATACGGGCGGAGCGGAGGCCGGTAAATCCGCACGGCTTTGGCCCGGTCGTGAGGATCGATGAGGTCGACGAACCGCAGCATGCGAACCTCGCTGCGAAGCTTGCCGACGGCGCGGACGAGCGGGATGTTGCAGTCGATGATGCGGCCTTTCGTATCGAGGATGGCGACCAGCAAGGGCAAGAAATCGGCGACCGACCGCCAGACAGTCGTGGATTCGAGGACGGCAGCGGCGGCGGTGGAAACGATGGGCGGCTCCGCCGGCAAGTTTCCGCGGGCTTCTTCAATCGCGACCTTGACCGAGCGGCCGCCCGCGCGGGTCAGCTGCTTCACCCGAAGGAGAAAGTCGACGTCCTCGCGCGAATAGCGTCGCTGGCGGGCGGCGGTGCGGGAAGGCGCCAGGGCGCCGTGACGTCGTTCCCAGGCCCGGATGGTATGGGTCGAGAGCCCGGTCATGGTTGCCACCTCGCCGACGGTGAACTCGCCGCCGTCCCTCATTTCCCGATCAGCTTTCGTGCCAGCACGAGCGCGACCTGAACGTCCGGCGCGTGAGCGTCGGCTCCGACCCGTTCGACCAGTGCTGGATTTCGATTGAAGGCGGCGCCACCGACGATCACCGGAACGGCACGAGACTTGACCATTCGGATCGTCCGCACCAGTGGGGACGGGTCAGTGACATAACCGGCTGAGAGTCCGACCAGGCGCGGGCGAAGACGATCCACTGCCGCCACCAGTTGTTCTGGTGAGCTGTGCAAGGGGACAATTCGCACCGACCAACCGTTGTCCCGTAAGGCGGCGGCCAGCATGTGAAGACCAACGACGTGCTGCTCCCGGTCAATCGCCGCCAGCAAACAGGTCTGCCTGGCGGACACTGTGGCTGCCGAGGTCGCCGGCAGCCTGTCAACGATCGCCTCCACGATGGCTGTCGCCCGGTGCTCGTCCGCAACCCGAATCTTCCCCTGGTACCAGCGCTCGCCGATCTCGTACTGGGCAGGATGGAGCAGCTCGGCGAATACTGCCGATCTCGAGCCGAGAACCCTCAGTTCTTCCTCCGCGATCCGGATGGCAGCGGGCCGGTCATCGGCGAGGAGCGCGTCCAGAAACGAACGGAGGGAGGCGCGAACGGGCCTTCGCTTGGACCGGGTCAGCATTGATCCCCTCTTCCCCATCGGCGGTGCCCCCTTGCTCAACCCATGACTAATTAACCACAGGTTTGACAGTGCCAGACAGTGCCCTCCGGCGATACGCCGTCTAGCCCTTTGTCTAAGGAGACCGTCATCCGACGATCTTCTGGCCCCCCGCACGCCATACCGTAGAACCCGGTCGACCACAACCAACAATCACCGTTTCAGGAGGAAAAGAAAATGACGTCTTCGCGATCGATGGTTCAACTGGTGGCGCTGGCCTTCGGCGCCGTCTATCTGCTCGTCGGCATTCTCGGGTTGATCCCGTTCTTCGGCGGCAGCTACACGCAGACCGACAACAACCTGCTCGGGTTCGTGCCCATCAACCTGCTGCACAACATCGTTCACCTCGTTATCGGCATCGCCGGCCTCGCCGCGGTCGCCAGCCTGGCCGCCTCACGGCGATATGCGCAGACATTCGGCGTTGTGCTGATCGCGGTGGGCATCGTCGGCGTCTTTGCCAGCAATCCGTTCAATCTGCTCCCGATCGGCGGCGTCGACATCGCCATCCACCTTGCCACAGGAGCCGTGCTCGCCTACTTCGGGTTCAGCGCCGTCCCGGCCCTGCGTCGGGCGACCGCCTAGTCCAGCGAAAGGAGAAATTGCATGAAACGTCTCGTTGCCGGATTCTTCGCCGCTGCCCTTGCCGCCGTCGGCGCGGGCAGCCTGCCCGTCGCCGCTTCCAGTGGCGCGCCAACCATCGTTGGCATCGCCTCCAGCACCCCCGCGTTCTCGACCCTGACCGCCGCCGTCGTCTGCACCGGCCTAGCGCCGACGCTGAACGGCACCAGCCATTACACCGTATTCGCGCCGACCAACGACGCCTTCGCCAAGCTCGGTCTCAACGCCGGCAATATCTGCTCGGCGGTGCCGCAAGCAACGCTCAAGAACATCCTCCTGTATCACGTCACCGAGGGCAACCGCTATGCGAAGAGCGTTCTGCCCCGGCGGCCCGGGCGCTGGCACGCCATCGAAACGCTGCTCGATGACCAGGCCTTCCAGGTCAACAGCCAGGGCATGATCTACACCTCGAGCGGCGGCACCAGCCGGATCGTCGAGGCCAACATCCGCGCCTCGAATGGAGTGATCCACGTCATCGACTCGGTGCTGATTCCCGGCACCAAAGTCAGCGAGGAGGACTGACATGCCCACAACGATGTCGCAAAAGAACCTGGTCGAAACCGCCGAAGGCGCTAACGAATTTACGACCTTCGTCGCCGCGGTGAAGGCCGCAGGACTGGTCGAGACGCTGTCGGGTGCCAACCGGTTTACGGTGTTCGCGCCGGTTGACGATGCCTTTGCCGCGCTGTCGGCCGGAACCATCGGACATCTGCTCAAGCCGCAGAACCGCCAGCAGCTCGCCGCCATCCTGACCTACCACGTCGTCCCCGGCGTTCTGCTCTCCCGCGAGGTGAAGAGTGGCGAGGTCACGACCGTCAACGGGGCTCGCTTCACTGTCTCGGTTGAGGACGCATTTGTCGCCATCAGGGACGCACGCGGCCGCAAGGCCAAAGTGATTCAAGCCGATGTGACGGCGAGCAACGGTGTGATTCACGTCATCGATCACGTGCTGCTGGCCAGCTAACAACCTCCCTTCTCCCTTTCCCTAAGCCCGGCTGAGTTCCAGCCGGGCTTCTCTTTGCCGCCGGTGTATCGCTGCTCTCTCATGCCCGCGAGTGTCAAGCTTCAGGCCGAAACTGGTGTAAAGCGTCAGCCGAAACTGTGTAAGGCATCAGCCGAAGCCGTTTTGTCGTGCTTCAGCCGGATTCGTACAGGCGGGATCTAAGCGGGAGACGAGTCTCGAACTCTTCGTGAAGTAAAGGTCTTACAGCCGAGCACCGGAGCACCCTCCTCATCCCGCTCGGCCCAGGAATAGCTCCGCACGCAACGTAACCGGGGAGGGCAGGCGATCTGCAACAGGGCACGCGTCTCCGGACGGTAATGGCGTCGTCATTCTCATTACCAGACCTTACGGCTACCCTGAGGTGAACCAAACGATGAGTTTTCTGCCTGCTCGGAATAGCGGCAGCCACGAGTGCATCGATCAGCCTGTGGACTCACGCGTACTTTTGGACATTCTCCGACGCCGAAGATACGCGCCGAAAACAGCCACTCCTATTCCGAAGCTCAGCGCAATTAGCGCCCATTGCCACATCGAGAATGACAATCCGTTTTGATGGGCTGGCAAGCCCGCCGGCAGGATCGTGACTGTGCGCATATATCCAGAACAGACGTTGGACAACTGACTTGCGTTCACGAAGCTTACGTTTAACGTCCAAATACCTTCTGCGGGAAAATGAGTGGTGCCGTCCCAGTAAGCATGCTGCTGAGGGCGGGCCGTTAGCGGAACCTTCAGGCGTTCGGAGTGGGGGCCGAGGGCGATTAACTCGAGGCCTCGGAATGGAGCGTCGCCAGTTGTAGTCCACCCGGTAATGTCAAGGGGTACGGGTTTAGCGGCTGGATCATTCCAACATTGCTGATCTTGGAGCATGAACGTGAAGACGGTGATTCGCGCGGGCTCGTCTTTGTGCACGTCTCTGGGGTTCAGCTCAATCCGCGTCCACAGGACAGCCCCCGCAGAAACGGGGAGAAATACCCACGTCAGAAACAGAACTGGCACAAAGAGGATGAACCTTCGTAAACGTCGGCGTCGCCGACCATTTGCCCTTATCGAGGTGCTTTCAATTAAGGTTCGCAAGAATCTGCCATAACCCCAGCCATCGCCAATGGGCACCCCTGGGCCGGTTGAGATTGAACGCCGGTCAGGATAGTCGCCGGGTTCGACTTAGCCGGCTGATCTGACAAGTCGGATCAGAAGAATACCCCCCAGCACGAGCAATAGCAAGCCATCGTACTGCCTCAAGCGCAGCTTA
>CAZRMD010000114.1:8462-9528 GCA_964601135.1 uncultured Actinomycetes bacterium
ACATCTACGTTACCTGCGGTTCCAGGCCCAACTTCGGAAGCCAAGGCGAGGACCGAGGAGGCGCGAGCTAGACCGTGGACCAGACCAACCAAAGCACCGATTGTCAAGCTCGACCCTTCGGACGGCATCAGTGCGAGCAAGGGAATCAGTATCCAGAGGCTAGCAAAGGGATTACGAGTAGCGAGTCCGGGGCCCAGAGTAACTCCCCACATGAGCATTAGGTTCATCCGTGGAGCGCGGACCCAGTCAAGAGGTACCTGCCAGTCAAATGATGGGCCCTGAAGTCGAAGCCCTAGGCTTTCGCTGGCGCCATATAGGAAAGCGTAGGCGACGCCAATCGCCAAGATTACGACCCAAACAGAATGCAGGGGCCATACTATGCCGCCAATGAGGGCCCAAATAAGCGCAGCCGGTATCGCAAATGTAGCCAAGTAAAGGACTCTAGGCCACCCTTTTCCTCCTCCGGAGGAAGCCGCAGCGCTCTGCGCCGCGTTAAATCCTCAGGGTGATGCCCTTTTCGCCGTTCCTGCGAAGGCAGCGATGAGCAGTAACCCGACCGGAAGAATGACGGCAAACGTGTGAGTGAACGTCAGCAGCATGCCGATCATCATTCCGAGAAAGAGGGCTGCCCCAGCCGCCGTAGCTGGACTCCGCTCGGCTCGCGATGGCGGAGGCAGCCAGATCTCCGGCGAGTTAGGCTGCTCGCGGCGCACTGAGTCTCCGAGTAATCTCATCCCTTACTTCGGCAGGTGAGCAACAGCTCGAACAGAAGCAAATGCTCGAGCACGTGCATCGGGTACTGCAGCTGGGGCATTTGCAGTCGGTGCAATAACGCGTTCCTAATCCGCAGATGCCACAGCCGACTTCCCATGTTCCGTTGCTATGCGGACAGCCTGAACACTCACCGTTAATGCAAACCGTGCAATTGGAGGGGCATCCAGCTCCGGAGGAATTTGGACAGGTACCGATGCCCGAACAATTGAGATTCGGACCTGAGCAACCTGCTGCAAAGACGTCGGTAACGTTCACGACTGTGCCAAGTAGCCCCGCGGCGGTTACTCCAAAT
>CAZRMD010000115.1:0-9472 GCA_964601135.1 uncultured Actinomycetes bacterium
GTACATCTTCCCGCCGGAGCCGTCAATGCGGCTCGTCGCCGATACCATCGTCTTCGCCGCGCGCAATATGCCGCGTTGGAACCCGGTCTCGATCTCCGGCTATCACATCCGCGAGGCTGGATCGACGGCGATTCAGGAGCTCGCCTTCACCCTGGCCGATGGCATGGCCTACGTCGAAGCGTCGATCAATGCCGGCCTGAAGATCGACGAATTTGCGCCCCGTCTCTCCTTCTTCTTCGACTCGCACATCGATTTCTTCGAGGAGATCGCCAAATTCCGGGCGGCTCGGCGCCTGTGGGCCCGCACGATGCGCGAGAAATACGGTGCCAAAGATCCCAAGTCCTGGATGCTGCGCTTCCATACGCAGACGGCCGGGGTCTCCCTGACCCGGCAGCAGGTGGAAAACAACATCAGCCGCACCGCGTATGAAGCGATGGCCGCGGTTTTGGGCGGGACGAACTCACTGCATACCAACTCGATGGACGAGGTGCTCGCCCTGCCCACCGAGCGGGCTGCCCAGATCGCGCTGCGCACCCAGCAGGTGCTGGCCCACGAGACTGGCGTCGCCAACACGATCGATCCGCTGGCCGGCTCGTATTTCATCGAGCGGCTGACGGACGAGATGGAGCGCGGGGCCCAGCAGTATTTCGATCGGATCGACGAGCAGGGAGGCGTCTTGCGCTGCATCGAAAACGGCTTCTTCCAGCGAGAAATCGCCGATGCGGCGTTCGAATTCGAGCGCAAGCTGGAGGCGAATGAGCGGATCATCGTCGGCGTCAACGCCTACAAAGAGGGCGAGGGCGCGCCGGTGCCGACGCTGCGCATCGGCCCCGAGACCGAACACGCGCAGGTCTCCCGGCTCAAGGCGCTGAAAGCTCGCCGCGACAATGCCAGCGTCCGCAACCGGCTGGACGAGCTGAAGGTCGCCGCCCGCGGAACGGACAACCTGATGCCGCCGCTCCTCGACTGCGTGCGGGCCTACGTCACCGAAGGCGAGATCATGGCCGCGCTCAAGGAGGTTTTCGGCATCTACCGCGAGCCGATTCTGTTCTGACATGATGCGGCTTCGTTATGCGCTGTGGGCTCGACTCGCCGCGGTGGTGATCGTGCTGATGGTGGTCGCCTTTTACGTCGTGAGGCGGGTTAGTGCCGGCTGAGGCCGCTACCCGGCGGGGACAGGCCGCCGGCCAGTCGAAACACTACCGGGTGCTCACCGCCAAGGTGGGACTCGACGGACACGACCGGGGGGTGAAAGTCGTTTCGCGCGCGCTTCGCGATGCCGGCGTCGAGGTGATTTATGCCGGGCTTCGACAGACACCAGAGATGGTGGTGGAGGCGGCCATCCAGGAAGATGTCGATGCCATCGGCGTCAGCCTCCACAGTGGGGCGCACATGACGCTGATCCCGCGCATTCTCGAGCTGCTCAAGGAGCGGAACGCCGCCGACATCGTCGTCTTCGGGGGCGGGATCATTCCCAAGGATGACGCGGACGAGCTGAAGAAGATGGGCGTGGTTGAAATCTTCGGCCCCGGGACGTCGCTGCAGACCATCATCGATTTCGTGAACTCCGGATTTCAGGGTCGCGCCCCGGGAGCAGCTTGACGTTTCATCGGCCCATTTCCGCCGAATGCCGTTGTCAGCTCCTGCGCGCGCTCGGTCACGCATCGACGGATGCGCTCCTTCACGTGCTCGTCGCTTGCTCGGCCTCGGCGGCCTGGGCCGCGAACCGTCGGCGCCGCCCCGAGGCGCGACCCTGGGCGGCGTGATCGCGACCGCGCCGCGAAAGCTCGGACGCTTCGAGCTGCATTGCTTGAGCGACGGCCATTGGCGGATGGACGGCGGCTCGGTCTTCGGCGTCGTTCCCCGGGTGATGTGGGAGAAGCTCAAGGCGCCCGACGCGCGCAACCGAATCCCGATGGCCACGAATTGCC
This sequence comes from uncultured Actinomycetes bacterium, assembly GCA_964601135.1. Classification (GTDB taxonomy): domain Bacteria; phylum Chloroflexota; class Dormibacteria; order CF-121; family CF-121; genus CF-13. The sequence continues at coordinate 1,932 of CAZRMD010000115.1, forward strand.
TGCTGGTCCGCACCCCCGACGCCAACATCCTGATCGAGGCCGGTATCGGTCCCAAGCTGTCAGAGAAGGAGCGCGACATCTGGGCGTACGAACGCGATCCCGGTCTACCCGACGCGTTGGCCGGCATCGGACTCAAGCCCCAGGACATCGATCTCGTCATCCTGAGCCATCTCCATTTCGATCATGTCGGCGCGCTGGTGACGCCGGGTCGCGACGGCGAGTTCACGCCGCTCTTTCCCCGGGCGCGCCACGTCGTGCAGGCCAAAGAACTCGAGGCCTGGCGTCATCCGGATCCGCGCAGCCGGCCCTCGTACAAGCCAGAGAACCTGCTGCTGCTGGAGGAACAAGGCCGCCTCCAGGTCGTCGATGGCGAGCAGGATGTGGCGCCCGGCGTTCGGGTCCGCGTGACCGGCGGCCACACCGCCGGCCACCAGGCGATCTATGTTCAGGACCAGGAACAGACCGTGGTCTTCACCGGCGACTTCCTGTTCATGCGCGCCTTTCTGAAGATCAACTGGGTCAGTGCCCTCGATCTCTTTCCCCTGCAGGCGATGGAGCGCAAGGCGGCGTTCCTGACAGAAGCCGCGCGGGAGCGCTATCTCATCTGGTTCTATCACGAAACCGAGCAGATGCTCGGCTACTGGACGGGCGAGGGATTCGAGCCGGCTAGCTGATGATCAGCAGCACTTCGCCGCCGCAGCGCTCGCACTGTCCGCGAACGACATAATTCCCGGTCTTGAGGTCCATGGCCGAGGGATGCAGGATGGCGACCGACAGACGGCACGCCCGGCAGTTGGCCTTCATCGGGGCCACCGGAACTTCCGGCGCCTGAAAGGTCCAGGTGTGCGGCGCGACCTGCTGCATGGTTGGATGAGCGATGGCCATTGGAACGCTCCTACCGTCTCTAACGGGCTTCGTCACGAAAGATGCTGCGCCGACTGGACCGATCTGCTACCGCAAACGGCGTAGGAAAGCGCGCTTCTGCGCGCCGCGCTTTGGCGCGAATGAAGGCAGGCGATGGACGCGGCCTGTACCGCGCCCACGAGGCCGCTGGAATTTCGGCCAAGTCGCGCGATGGGCTGCGGCCATCGCACCTGCCCGGTTGAGTTAGTACACGATGACCGGCGTGCCGGTCGGCGTCCAGTTCCACAGCCAGACCATGTTGTGGTAGGGGACGTTGACGCAGCCGTGCGTCCCGTTGTCCTCGCCGGTGGGGTCGTAGTGAGGGACATTCGTGCCGGGTCCGTAGCGGGAGCGCCAGTATGCGTCGTGGATGCCGTCGCCGCCGTTGAACCACATCACCATCTGGACCTTGCTGTCCGGGTACCAGTAGGGCGAGCCCTTCGGCCAGGGCGAGTGCATCGTCCAGGGCGTGACCTTCCAGTAGACCTTGAAGTTGCCTGGGTCGGTTTCGAGGCCGGGCCGGCCGGTTGTCACATAGCTCCAGAACACCTGCTGACCATGGGAGTACGCCCGCAGCACCTGCTCGCTGAGCGAGATCGTGATGGCCTTGTCCGGCAGAGTTTGCGCCATTGCATCCAGCAGCACCTTGTCTTGCACCATCAGACCGCCGTTGGCCTGCTCGATCTGGGCGAGCGTGGTGGCCTGCCCCAGCTGACCGGCGAGCTTTTGCACGTGGGCGTCGACGACGGAGGTGTCCATCTGGAAGATGTGCGCCGTCTTGAGATCGCTCTGTACCTGGCTGAGCGTGGCATTCGCGTTCGTCCGTGCGACCCCGGCGTCGCCGTGGTCCTGGGCGGCGGCTTGCGCGGCGTACTGGCTGACCAGCACGTTGGTCGTCTCCTGGTCGGCGATCAAAAGGGACAGTTTGCCCAGCGGTGCTTTCAGGTCGGCGCTGAGCGCCCGGTACTCGCGGACGGTGCTAGCGGCATCGAGCTGGGCTTGAGCCCGGGTCGGGAGATCGGCGTAGTCGCTGAGCAGCTGCTCATCCACCCCGATCTCTTTGGCTTTCGCCAGGTTGGTTGTCAGCTGCTTGACCGCGGCCTGGGCTTCGTCACGGGTTTGGACGAGCAGCTTCTGGATGCGGGTATCCAGAAGGCTTTTGATCTCCGTCTCCTCTTTGGCCGCACGGTTGAAGAAGCTGATGCGTGCCTCGTTGAAGGGCGGCGTCGCCGTCGGTGCCGATTCGCTGGAGGTGGTCAGTTCCTGCCGCTGCAAGTCGGAAAGCTCGCCGTCCTGCAGGCCGAGCTGGCTGGCGCGGGCCTGGGCGGCGAGCACCTGGGCGCGTGCGTTCTGGTAGTCCTGCTCTGCCGAGGCCTCCCGAACCTGCTGGACCCCGATGAAGGCGGCGACCACGAAGAACGTCCCCAGAACGGCACCAATCCGGAGCGCGTTTCCACGCAGAAATCTAAGAGTTGCTGCCAGCACCGTTGTCACCGCATTGTAGGGACATCCTGCACTGTGAGTAACGGCCAAACGGCCGAAAAGTTCCGATGGAGGGCCGTTTGGCGAAGGCCAAACGGTGTGTTAAGATGGGCGCCGCCCAAATTCGGGTCGAAGGAGAGAACGCACTGGCCACTGCCACCCCCGTTACGTTGAAGCTGGAGCCTCGTAATGATCGAGGACGGCACCTCCAGGCCCTCCGCCGGGAGGGGCGTCTTCCCGGGGTGGTCTACGGCCACAACGTCGATCCGGTGACGGTTGCCGTCGACGGCCGCGATTTCGTCAAGGCCTTCCAGAAAGTGGGGCGCAACCAGCTGGTCGATCTCCAGCTGGGCGAGGAACCGGTGCGCAAGGCGCTGATCCGTGAGGTTCAGCGCAACCCGCGCGATGGCGACCTGCTGCACGTGGACTTTTATCAGGTCAATCTGACCGAGAAGATCGAATCAGAGGTTCCCATCGAAATCGAGGGTGAGGTCGAGCTCGTCGTCAAGGGTGAGGCCGATCTGCAACGCGGCCTGCACGTCCTCAAGGTCGAGTGCCTGCCGACCGATCTGCCGCCGGTGATCACGGTGGACGTATCCGGGCTCAAGGAGATCGATGACGAGATTCGTGTCAAAGATCTCAAGACGCCGGTGGGCTGTGAAATCCTCGATGAGCCCGAGGACCTGATCGTCAAGGTGGCGGCGCACCGCGAAGAGGTGGAGGAGGTCGTGCCGGCCCCGGCCGCGGCGGAGGTGCCGACCGTCGGTGAGACCGAGGCGCCCGCTGACGGCGGAGCCGAGGCCGAAGCTCCCACCGAGAGCTGATTTCCAGCGCCCCTACAATGGGCGCGATGTTCGCGACCGTTCTGAGCGGCTGGGATACCTTCGTCAGCTACCTTCCAAATCAGCACGACATCTTCAAGATTTCGGTCGCCGTTCTCGTCGTCGTTGTCTTCTACCTGATCGGTCGCCTTGTGCGCAAGCTGGCCGGGAACGAAATGCGGCGCATCAGGGCGGATCCGCAAGTGACCCTGCTCGTTACCCGGCTGGCCTTCCTCACGGCACTCGTCGTCGGCGTCATCGCAGCCTTCACCGAGCTCTTCGGCAGTCCCGCCCTGGTCTTCGGCGGTTTCGGATTTCTCGCGCTCGCATTCAGCCTTGCCTTCCAGGACATCCTGAAGAACTTCATTGCCGGCATGTTCCTGTTGCTCGAGCGGCCATTCCGTCTTGGCGATGAGATCATCGTGGACAATCACACGGGCGTCGTGGAAAACATCGAGATGCGGACGACCACGCTGCGGACCAGCGATGGCGAACAGGTCCTGACGCCGAACTCGCTCGTGTACACCGGAACCATCATCAACCGGACTCGCTATCCCACCCGCCTGTTCACCCTGACCGCCAAGGTTCCCGGTGACGTCACCTCCGATGGCCTGGTGGATCACCTGCGTGAACAGTTGCGGAATCGGCCGGACATCGCCAAGGACCCGCCGCCGCAGGTCGTGCTCCAGCCCAACGTCGACGGCGGGTTGACGCTGGAAGTCCGGTACTGGCTCGACTACCGCAAGAACGACCCGGTCGCCGTCCAGGCCGCCGTCGGACAGCAGATCTACCAGGCGATTCAATCGACCAGGTAGCGTCTGGCGTTCGGCGGTGGTTCGCCGCCTATGCGACCTTCAGCGGACCGGCGCGCCAGTTCCTCGCGGTCTCCCTGCTGCTTGGCATGGGCTGGGCGGTCTTCAACCTGGTGTTCAACCTCTACATGAGCGCGCTCGGATTCTCCAACGCCGTAATCGGCCTGTTCAATTCCCTGCCGGCGGTCGCGCTGTTATTCGTCGGCCTGCCGCTGGCCGCGCTCGCGGATCGGAGCGGCTACCGGCTGTTCCTGCTCGTCGGTGCCGCGATCGCCGTGGCAGCCTCAGTCGTGCTGACAATCGCGGGCGTGCGACTGATCGCCGTGTTCGCCGCCGGCACCTACGCCGTGGCCATCATCGTGATTCAAGTGCTCGGCAGCCCGCTGCTCGCCCAGATCAGTTCCGAAGGCGAGCGCCTTGCCCTCTTCGCCGTCAGCGCCTCGCTGTCCTGGCTGGCAACGCTGGGCGGCAGCCTGCTCGGGGGCTTCGTTCCGGAACTTGCCGGTCGCCTCGGCCACCATTCCAGCGCGTCTGCGGGCGCCATCCGCGCCGCCTTTGGCGCGACGCTTCTGCTGACCGTCATCAGCCTGCCATTTTTGCTGCGTCTGGCGCGCAGCGCCAGCCTGCGGCCTGTCGCCGTCTTCCCGATTCGGCAGCTGCTGCAGATCGATGTCGGCCGCTTTGCCAGGCTCTTGTTTCCCAGCCTGCTGCTCGGCATCGGCGCGGGCATGTACCTGAATTTCATCCAGCTCTATCTTTCCCAGCGCTTTGGTCTGACTCCGGGCCCCATCGGGCTCATCCTGGGAATCGGTTCAGCCCTGACCGCCCTGATCACCCTGGCAGCTCCGGGCATCAGCCGCCTGTTCGGGCTCAGCCGCAGCATCGGGATTCTCCAGGTCCTCGGCTCCCCGCTTGTCCTGGCACTGGCGTTTCTCATGAACCTCCCGTTGGCCGTGGCGATCATGTACCTCCGCCAGGTCGCGCTCAATGTGCAGGGTCCCCTCGGCCAGGTCTTCGCCATGGGGTACGTCGATCCGCAGCAGCGGGCGCGGCTGACCACCGCGATGATCGTCGTCAACGGCATTGGAAACGGCGGAATTGGGCCGCTGACCAGCGGTTTCCTGCAGGTCATCGGCGGCTACCAGCTGGCGTTCTCGGTCAGCGCGGCCTTCTACCTACTGGCCGGGTTGACGTTCCTGTTGCTGTTTGGCGGAATTCGGCTTCCCTCTGAACGCCCATCCTGAGCGAGGAACGGCGGCAACTCCTCCAAGGAGTCAATGACGGCCGACGCAGATTGCCGATCCGGTCGTTCGGCCAGCACGTCGGCCCACGGGCCGCGGCGCAGGAAGACCGCCGTCATGCCCGCCGCCGCTGCTGGCGCAACGTCATTGTCGACCCGGTCACCGACATACGCGAGCTGTGCCGCCGGCAACCGCATGTCGTCGATCAGCCGCTGGAAAAACCTGGGATTTGGTTTTTCGACGCCCCACCGCTCGGACGAGCCAAGCATGTCGAAGCCGAGCCCGCTGCTCGCGAGGAACTGCTCGACGTCAGCCGACATGTTGCCCGCGGCGCCAACCTTGATGCCGGCCGCCTTCAAGCGAGCGATGCATGGGAAGACATCCGGGTAGAGATCGCGCTCGAGAAACTCGTCGCGGCGGCCACTCCTGGCCCGGTCGGCGCGAGCCGACCGCAGATCGAAACCGGGCGCTAACCGCCGCAGCGCCTCCATGTGATGCACGCCCTCGGCGATCACGGCGCGCAGGCTTATCCACAGTTCCTCCGGCGTGACCTTGATCCACTCCGCCCACTCATCCCAGCGGCGCGTCTCGTCGAGCAGCGTGTAGCCGACGTCGAAGACCACCCCGGTGATCGTTCGGCTCAACGGCGGACCTGAGCAGCAGGGGTGAGCGGGCCAAGCCCCGTCCCGAACTCGCGGTCGGCCAGGGCGAAGGCGGCAATAACTGCGGGTGCAATGGAGGGGCCGATGGGGGTCCGAGTTGGCTCAGGAGTGAATCGAACAAAGCCGCCGACATTCGAGGGCCCCACCAGCAGCGTGCCATCGTCTGGCTCGTCTTCGCTTGCCAGACGGTAGCCGCCGTTCTCGCGGGCCAGCCTGACCTCCTGCGTCTGCGTCTTTGAGGCCTTGATGACGGTCCATCCGCCACCCGCGCGATGCTCGTCCGCCGCCGAGATCAGCAACCTCTCCAGGTCCTGCGGCCGGTAATCCATGGATTCGCCAGCTTGCAATGCCTGGATGAGGAGGTTCAGCGGTAAGTCCGTCAGCCGGCGGGCGATGACATTGAGACCCGCCCCAAAACGCGGATTGAGCTCCGTCGGAAGCCAGCCCTGTTCAGTCATGACGCCGTCAACGGTAAAGGCGCCGGTTCCAACCAGTGTCCGATACGCGTCGCCGACTCGGCGAGCCACAGATCGCATGTATGCACGGTCGCGATCGGCTGGATCCCAGAAGGTCGCCGCGCCGGCGTACAGAAAGGTAAAGCGATCTGCCGGTCGGAGGGTGAGCAATTCAACCGGCCGCACAGCCAACGAATAATCGCGAAACACCAGGCCGTGAATGCTAGAGGGAACGCCTTCGAGAAACGGCATGACCCGAACGCGATCGCAATGCTCGCCATACAGCTCTAGCGCTCTCGTCAGATCGTGATCGCTGCGAATCCAGCGAATGAGGTGCGCCCCACCGTGGAGACCGTCGCGCGCATCGCCCGCCATGACCGAGCCCGCTCCGCCGTTCATGCGGTGATGGGCGCCGGTCAGCGCGTCGACCGAAACCGGCGCGACGACCGAGGGCGCGCGCTCGACGCCGATCCGGTCCCAGAAACCATCGATCTTCGCCTTATCTTCAAGCGGCAGCGAGGCGTGAGGGCGGCGGCCCCATACCTTCCGTCCCATCATCGCCGCCGGAATCGGCCCCAGGGTCACGATCGGCGGCAGGATCAGGGCCCTTCGGTCAGGATCGTAGCGTTCGATCGCATCGACGACCGCTGGCGGCGGATCCGCCATCAGGTGCTCGATCTCGTGGAGCTCCGCCACGATGTCGGGGGCACGATGCTGAAGAATCATCCACTCCGCATCATCCGTGCTTGGAAACGTGCCCGTTCCGGGACCCGAGGCGATCACCAGGCAACGGAAAGCCCCGAGTGTACGCAGTCGCTTGACCACTTCTGTCGCACCCGCCAGCGGGAGCCCGATAACGACCACACGCCGCTCGCTGAAGATGGGCCGCAGTAAGTCCTGGTAGTAGGCGCCGTCGACCATCCGCGAATGTTACGGGGACTCCTTATAGTCAGTTGATGGCGCAGGAGACCCTCTTCCCGGCGGCGGCCGACGAACCGCAGCCGAAGGACCAGCCGCTGGCGGCGCGCATGCGGCCACGCAGCCTCGACGAGTTCGTCGGCCAGGAGCACCTGGTGGGTCCGGAGCACGAGCTGCGCCGCGCGATCGAGGAGGATCGGATCGGATCGATGATCCTGTGGGGCCCGCCGGGCAGTGGCAAAACGAC
>CAZRMD010000116.1:0-9469 GCA_964601135.1 uncultured Actinomycetes bacterium
GCTACCAGACGTGGTGGCGGAGCGGGCGAGATTCGAACTCGCGAACCGAGTTACCCCGGTTACGGCATTTCCAGTGCCGCGCCCTCGACCGGACTAGGCGACCGCTCCGCGGCGTGTCGATTCTATCCGCCCTTGAGCCGCCCCGAATGACGGCTCTTGCCGGATGGGCGCCCTTCAAGGTTGAAGATCGCCGTGATCACTCCAAGATGGGTGAGCGCCTGCGGAAAGTTGCCCAGCATCTCGCGGCTGGCCGGGTCGTACTCTTCTGCAAACAGGCCGAGATCATTGGCTGACTCCGTCACCCGGCTAAACAGGTCTTCCGCCTCATCGATCCGGCCCATCTGCGCCAGGACGTTGACCAGCCACAGCGTGCAGATGATGAAGACGCCTTCAGGCTGGTGGAACTCCGACTCCTCCGGGACATAGCGGTACAGGAATCCGTTGCTCGTCAGCCGCTCCTGCAACACGTTCACCGTCGACACGACCCGCGGATCCGTGGCCGGCAGCATGCCGTACATCGGGATGGCCAGCGCAGTGGCGTCCAGGGCTTTCGATCCGAGTGATTGGGTAAACGCGCCCACCTCGCGGTTATAGCCGAGCTCGAGGACCTGTCGCTTGATGGCATCGCGAGTTTTTCGAACCTGCGTTTTCCGGCGCTGTCCCATCCGGATGGCCGTTTCCATCTGCAGTGCGCGGTCGAGCCCGCACCACATCAGCACCTGCGAGTAGAGGTAGCGTTGCGGCCGCCGGCGCGACTCCCAGATTCCAGAATCCTCCGCCTGCCAGTTCTCGAGGATGAAGTCGATGACGTCCAGCACCACTCTTCGGCGGGGCCGCGGCAGTTGACGCCGGGAGCGCCACACCGTATAGATCGTCTGCAGCACCTCACCGTAGATATCGAGCTGCAGCTGGTCCGCCGCCGCATTGCCGATTCGGACGGGCCTGGAGCCGCGATAGCCGTCGAGATCCTCGAGGACGTACTCCGGAGCGCAGTCTTCCCCGTCGATCGTGTACAAGATCTGGAAGCGCGTCGGATGCCGCTCGTGCGACGCCCTCACCCAGCGGATGAATCCGTCGGCTTCTTCGTGAAAGCCCATCTGAAAAAGGGCGTTGACCAGGTCCGACGTATCCCTGATCCAGCTGTAGCGGTAGTCCCAGTTGAGCGACCCGCCGGGGCTCTCGGGAAGCGACGTCGTGGGCGCCGCGACGAAGGCGCCCGTGGGCAGGTACTGCATCAGCTTCAGGGCCAGGGCCGAGCGATGGAGCGGCTCGTCAAACCGTCCACGATACGTCGTCGAGCGCAGCCACTCCAGCCAGTAATCATCGGTCTGATGGAGAAACGCGTGCGCGTCGTCGATGCTGATCGTCGCCGGCGGCGCCTGGCTGCTCGAATGGTGCAACAGGATCGCTCCCCGATGGCCTGGCATGATGCGACCACGGATCACCGCCGTCCCATCGGCGATCTCGACTCCTGCCGAATGCGGGTACTGCAGAAACATGTTGCCGTGCGAGCCGCGAGCCGCAAGCATTCCGGGCCGCACCTCGCGAAGGTTGGCCGCCTCGCGGCCGTAGTCAGCCCGAGCTTTGAAGATCGCCTTCCACTCCGTCCGGCCAGCGAGCGGCTGCATCATTCGAACGAGCCGAAGCGACTCCGGAGGTTTCAGTTTTTGGCGGCGCACCGTCAACGGCATGAAATCGAGGACGCGCATCCGCGAGTGTTCGAGGCTCCAGACCGTCTGAATGACGTTCGAATCCCGCCGGTATTGCCGGAAATTGCTGGCGCCGGGGAGCGCGGGGATCAGCTGCAGAAACCCGCCTTGATCCCAGTCGAGCAGCCGGCCGAAGACCCATGGACTGTCGAAGCGAGGCAGGCACATCCAGTCGATCGATCCCTGCCTGCTGAGCAGCGCCGCCGAGCGGAGGTCGCCGATCATGCCGTAGTCGCCGATTGGTGGATAGCGAACCTCGTAATCGCTCACCGGCCGGTCGCCCGCATGCGACCTATCTTTACAGGTGCTGGGCGAGGAACTCAGCCGTCGCGGTGGCGATCTGATCCAGCGAGGGACTGATCGGGCCGCCAGCGGGCGCAAAGCCGTGGCCGGCGTTCTGCACCATCACGAGGGTTGCCGAATCACCGGCGGCCTGCAACCGCGCAGCGAGTTCCTGCGATTGCGACGGCGGCACGACGGCGTCGCTGACTCCCTGAAAGATCAGAAATGGCGGGTCATTGGGCTGAATGTAGGTGACCGGGCTCGCCTTTGCCAGGACGCCGCTGTCCTGCCCGGGCGTCACGCCGAATACCTGTTGCACAACCGACGTCGCATACGAACCCCAGCCGCCGGCGGTGAGGTCAGCGGGACCGAACATGTCGACCACGGCCTGGATGGAGCTGGATTGCTCAAGGTACTGACCGGTGTCGAAGCCGGCGCCCCTACCGGCGGTTCCCAGCATGCTCACGAGGTGGCCACCGGCGCTGCCACCCCAGGCGCCGATCTCGGATGGATTGATGCCGTAGCGCTGGGCATTCGCGCGCAGGTAGCGAACGGCGCACTTGACGTCCTCGATCTGGGCCGGCCACTGGTTCTGCGGCGCCAGCCGGTAATTGACCGCAGCCACGAGGATGCCGCGCTGGTTCAGGTCATGCGCGATCAAGGCATTGACGCCACCGAGTCTGGCATCGCCGTGCTCCCAGCCTCCGCCATGGACATAGAGAACGGCCGGCACGGACCCGCTGCCCGATTGGCTGGGCCGGTAGATATCCACGGTGAGAGCAACGCCTCCGTCGGTGCAGTAGACGACCCCGCGCTCGACAGTCGATGCACCGGAGCCGCCGCCCTGGGCGGGCGTCGCTGAGGTCATCGGCGATACCGGCGATAGGGGGACGTTGGCGCCGGCGTTTGTGCCGCAGGCGGCGAGCAGTGGCACCACCCCGCTCAAAATCGCGAATCGAAGCCGCGCAGCGCTGCTCATCGACTGCAGCGTACGGCGCCGGCATGTCGATCAGCTGAAAACGGTCTGAGAAATCAGTATTGACGCGGTTCGCGAAACGCCGCCCGGCCGATCCCGAAGCCGATCAGGCCGAGAACACCGACCACGACCAGCGGAATTCCGATGACATGGAAAACGAGGGTCACGGTGAGCAGGATGCCGAGCAGGGTGACGCAGCCACTGCAGCCCAGGCCGAGATTCATCAGGCTCCGCATCCCGGTACCTTACTTCTGTCGAGTGCGAATCTGTCGCCGTCCCACAACGTCTGCCGGCTGGCTGCGCACCCACACGTTCAAGAGCACCACGGACCACATTCGAAACGGACGCCAGGCCATGGCTCGCTTTCGCACCTCTGCGTGGGTGGGCCTTTCCTTCAGTCCATAGAGCAGCTGGACCGCTCGTGGGGTCAGATCATCATCGGTCACGGCATCGACCAGACCGGCGCCGCGCATCAGAATGGCCTGCGCGAAGAACTCGCCGATGCCCGGCAACGTGCGCAGCTGCTTCAGGGCCTCGGCTTCCGGCATTGAGCGCAGCTGTTCGCGGTCGAGCTTGCCGTCCAGCGCCGCGCGAGCCGCCGCATGCAGGCGCTCGATCTTCACCGAAGAAACACCAGGGAATTCGGTCATTTTGAGCAATGCGTGCGGGTCAGGGAAGGCGCGGAAACGATGGCCGTTGACCGCAATGGCCGCGCCTGCCGACTCGGCCATTTGCTGCCGGATGCGTCGCGTTTGCAGGATGGTGATGCGATGCCCGATCAGGAAGGCGCAGGCAGCCTCGTACGGCGAGTGAAAAAGCACCGGTCGAAGATTCTTGAACTCGCTTTGCAGGCGACCAATGACCGGGTCCCGCCTCCCAACGTCGGCAAAGGCGCTGCCGTCGACGTCGAGGGAGACGGTGGCCAGTGCCTGCTGCCAGGCACGTTGCGCAACCGTATCGTCCGCGGCCCCATGGACATCACCATCGATGCCGCCGTCCACCTGCCGCATGACGACGGCCGCCGAACTTCGCCATCCCTCCACAGGAAATGCCTGGACAATCGCGTCGCCAAGGCGGGGCCAGCCACCGAAATGCGCCGTCTGGTTCTCCAGATCGAACGGACCCTCCGGCACCATGTCGAAGTGGAAGCTGGTCACTGGCGCGGCTGTCGCTCGGGGCAAGTTAGACGGCTTCCTGGGTCGTTGATCCGTGATACCGGTGATAGAGAACCAGGGCGATCGTGATTCCGATGATCAGCCCGATGAGGACGCTCATCTCCACGCCCTGGCGGGCCCACGTGAACTGGCTAGCGGCGTTACCTGTGGTGCTTTGAGCGGCGAGCTGAGCCGTCAGCAGCAGGAGTCGCCGGACGCCTGCGATGATGCCCACGATCAGAAATGGTTCCACCACCAGCGTTCGCTCCTGGATGGTCGCCCGGACCGTATGGAGCAGCTCGGCAATGATGAACAGGAGAAGGCCGTTGTCCAGAATGTCGACAGCGACCTGGGAAGGAGTTTTGGCGATATCGTGCACCAGCGAGCCCAGGGTGTTCCCAAGCACGAACACGCCGGCAATGACCAGCAGCGCCGCCACGACGACATAGATCCCGTCCTCGACGTAGTCGAAAACGCGAGCCGCCAGACTATGGGGGCGGCCGCGAGGGCTTTTCAACGGATAGCCGGCGCTCTTCCTGGCCATGAAACGTGCGCCTCAATCCTAGGCGGATGAACCGCGTCGCGACGGAAGCTCAGCCGAGACGTTTTTGCAGTAACGCTCGCTCGGCCGGGTTGGTCGTGAGCTGAAGAGCGCGGAGCACCGCGTGATCAGCTTCTCGCTCCTGTCCTAGATCCCGCAGCAGCTCGGCGCGCGTGGCATGGAACAGGTAGTAGCTGTCGAGCGCCCCGCCCAAAGCCTCCACGTCGCGCAGCGCGGCCTGCGCTCCCTGGAGATAGCGGAGTGCGATGGCGCGGTTGAGCTGTACCACCGGCGACGGCGCCATTTCGAGGAGCGTGTCGTACAGGGCAACGATCTGGCGCCAGTCCGTCTGCTCCCAGGACGGTGCCTCGGCATGGCAAGCGGCGATCGCGGCCTGCAACTGATATGGGCCGGGCTGGTGCAGCGCGGCTGCCCGATGCAAGAGCGCGATGGCGGAGGCGATCCGCTCCCGATCCCAGCGGCCGCGGTCCTGATCCTGCAGGAGCGTGATGTTGCCGTCAGCGTCGAAGCGGGCATCGGCGCGCGCCAGATGGAGTCGCATCAGCGCCAGGAGACCGAGCGCCTCAGCTTGCTCCGGCATCAAACGAGCCATCAATCCGGCGAGCCAGGCGGCGTCCTCGGCCAGATCACGCCGTGAGCCACGCTCGGCGGTCGCCAGGTAGCCCTCGTTGAACATCAAATAGAGAACGCTCAGCACCTCATCCAGGCGCTCGCCAAGGTCCTCTGCCTGCGGAATCCGATACGGGATATTCGCGTCGACGATCTTCCGTTTCGCTCGCACGATCCGCTGGGCGATGGTGGCCTCGCTGGTGATGAACGCCCGCGCGATCTCCCTGGTCGTGAGGCCGGCAACTGCGCGAAGCGTGAGCGCCACCTGCGCCTCGCGCGAGAGGGCGGGGTGGCAGCAAATGAAGATCAGGCGAAGCCGATCGTCGCCTTCGGCGGTATCGGCACTCACGGGCGCGTTCTCGAGGAAGGCCAGCTTCTCGCGATAGCGAGCTTCCCGTCGCAGCCGGTCGAGGCCTTTCCGCCGCGCCGTCGTGAGCAGCCATGCGCCCGGTCGCTGCGGGATGCCCTCATGGGGCCAGTGCTCGACCGCTTCGAGCAGTGCCTCCTGGACCAGTTCCTCCGCAAGATCGAAGTCGCCGAGCATGCGAACCAATGCGGCGGTCAACCGGCCCGCCTCCTCGCGGACGACGGCGGTCAGCGCGGCGTCGGTCGCGGTTCGTTTGTCGGCGCTGACTACATCCCCTCTCGATCGATAATCGGGCGAACTTCCACCGTGCCACCGGTGGGCCAATCCTTGGCCATCGCGAGCGCCTGGTCGAGATCCTCGACCTCGATCTCGGCATAACCGCCAATCGTCTCCTTGCCCTCGATAAACGGACCATCGACGACGACCGGCTTGCCGTTGTTGAATCGTACCGTGGTCGCCGTTCGATCCGGCTGGAGCTGGTGGCCGCCGCGGATCCGGCTGCCGTATTTCTCGAACCATTTCATGACCGGGGCCATCAGCGCCTCGTGTTGAGGCGAATCCAGGGATTTCGAGAACTCCCGCGTCTCGCCAAACAGGAGCACGTACTTCATCAGGGCATTCCTCCTTGATCTTCGCGGCTCTGGCCGCTTTTAACACTACGACGAATCAAGGGCGCTCAAAATCGACGATGGCAGTCCTCTTGCACCTTGCTAGGCTGTAGCCGTGGCTGAGACCGCTCGCTACGGCGACCGGATCGCCGTGCCCGAGCCCTATTCGATCGAACACATCCCATTCGCCGAGCGGCACGGCCACAGTCGCCAGTTGCTCTGGCTCTGGCTGGCAGCCAACCTGACCATCGCCGACTACGCGATCGGATGGTTCGTCGCGGGTGTGCTCGGGTTGGCCATCGGTCCAGCAATCCTGGCTCTGGCGATCGGCAACATCCTCGGCGGCCTGGTGCTCGCCTGGTCGGCGGCAATGGGACCGGCGGCCGGTTACCCGCAGATGTATATCGGCCGGCGTGCCTTCGGACGGGTTGGCGGATACGTACCAGCGGCTCTCAACTGGATCAGTACGGCAGGCTGGTTCACCGTCAACACCATCCTCGGCAGCAACGCCATCGAGCTCCTGGCACCCGTCGTCCCGTTCTGGCTGGCCGCGCTGATCCTGGTGGTCGCGCAGGCGCTGCTCGTCATTTACGGGCACAACCTGATCCAGGCTTTCGAGCGCTATATGGCCGCGATCCTCGGTGTTCTTTTCGTGGTCGCCATCGTGATCGCGCTGATTCATGGGTCGACGATTTCCGCGTGGCATCCGAAGGCCAGTAATCTCGCGCTGTTCGCGATCGTCCTGGCGATTTCGTTCTCGTACATCATGAGCTGGTCGCCCTACGCCTCCGACTATTCGCGCTACCTGCCCGAGATCACGTCGCGGTCGTATATCGCGATCTACGTCTTCCTCGGCGCCGTCGTCGCCTCATTCCTGACTGAGGTGGTCGGCATGCTGGTCGCCATCCTGGCGCCAAACGCCGCAACGCCAATCGGGGCACTGAAAACCGCCATGGGCGGCTTTGGCGTGCTCGCTGTGGTTGCCGTCATCCTGGGCGCCACGACGGCCAACGTCCTCAACCTTTACTCCAACACGATGTCGGCAAAGGTGCTCGACATCCGCTTGCAGCGATGGCAGCTGGCGGTCATCGGCGGCGCGCTGGGCCTCGTGCTCGCGCTGCTTGGCTTCCAGAACTTTGCGCAGAACTACCAGAACTTCCTGATCGTCCTCGACTACTGGATCATGCCCTGGCTTGCCGTCGTCCTGCTCGACTTCTACGGATTTGGCCACCGCGAGCCGTTAGGCTTCAGCCAGGCCGTCCCAGCCAACTGGAACGGCCTGATCGCATGGATCATCGGCCTGCTGGTATCACTCCTCTTCATCTCTGAGGAATTTCAGGTCTTCGGTTTGAAGGCCCACGGGCCATTCGCATCGTGGTTTGGTGATGCGGACTTTGGCTACTTCATCGGCTTCCTCGTTGCCGGCGTGATATACCTTCTTCTCAATCGACGGCGCGCCGCGACGTTGAAGCGATAGGAGGAGAGCATGGCCGACAACGAGCGATCTACGGAAACGACCGCCAGCCCCGCGGCGGTCTGGAAGATCTGGTCGGACACGTCGACCTGGCAGGAATGGAACCCGGACGTCCAATCGATGACCCTCAACGGCCCCTTCGCCACCGGGACCACTGGAGTGATGAAGACCAAGCAAGGGACGCGGCAAGTCACGTTGACCGACGTCGTGCCGGGTCGGTCATTTCGCCTGGAGACGACCGTCATCCCGCTGACAACGTTCCTCTTCGACTGCACGGTGGCCGCCGGGCCGGCGGGCAAGACCACCATCAGCCAGGGTGTGCGGGTTGGTGGCCCGCTCGGTGGACTGGTCGGCGGCATGATGGGAAAGCAGATTGCCAACACGTTCCCGCCGCTTCTGCAGGGATTGGCTCGCAAGGCTGAGGCCAGCGAAGGTCGCGCTTAATCCCTCCACAGAGGGTCTTCTCAGCGAGCCGGCTGACCCTGCGGCACGGCGGGCCGGAAAAACGTCTGCACCGGTTCCGGAAATCGCTTCAGCACGTCATCCGGAACCTCGAAGCTGACCTCGCTCGCAAACTGGGTGTCGATGAAGCGATCGATGGCCACGTGGGTTAATTGGCGGGCCGCATCGACCGGCATGTCGATTTCGGCGAACGCGTCACGGTGTTCACTGAGGAATTTATCCACGTCGGCTCCCATCTGCTCGGCAAGCTCTCGAAGAGCCCCGGTCAACGGCGCAGCGTCCCTGGCATCGCGATACGCGCGAAGTTGCTGCCCCTTCAGGGTCCACAGCCTGGCGCTGTACGGCGCAACCACGGAGCCAAGCTGTCGTTGCATCGTCCGGATGCGGTCGAGCCGCACCGTGCCGACCTCGCGAGTCCAGCGACGCCGGGCCTCGGCGTCACCCAGCGCGCAGGCCGCATACCAGCGATGGCGTTGAGCCAGGGCTCGGGTCTCGAGGTGGCGGCAGGTCAGCACCGGATCGAGCGGCTGGTACATCGTGTCCAGCGGGATGAACTGGCGCGCCTGGAAGGCCGGACAGTCATCGAAGTCTGCCGGGAATGGCTTCGGGTATGGACATTCGTCGGTAGGCCGCTCCATCACTGGTCCTCCAGGTTTTCGAGGACTCCTCATGATATGCATTAGTGATTGGCCCCCTGTACCTCGAACACCTGAGCGACACCGACCTCAGCCTGCTGGCCGCCGCCGCGGAGACGCCCGACGTGCGCCGCGATCCCGATGCCATCGAGGCGGCGCTCGACAACCCGGCGCTGTACCGGACGCTCTTCAACCAGCCCGGTCGCGACCCGCTGCTGCAGGGCTCGCCCTTCCTTGTCTTCGCCGTGCTGGTTCATCGTGCCACCCGTGATCTCAATCAGGCGTCCTTCGTCGAAGAGTGGGTGGCCCCCCGCCAACGCGTGCCGGTTTTCGACGTCAGCGGGCTTCGCGATTTCGGCGCGCATCCGGTTCGACGCTTCTTCCTGACCGAGCTGCTGGCGTCGTACACCCACGTCGCCAGCGGAAGCGTGATGGTGCAGACCAGCCGCGGCTGGCGCCGGCGGCGCTTCAGCGAGCTCGACCCAGTCCGGCTCGTCGAGCTGGCGGAGCTGCTTCCCGAGACGGAGCGGCCGTCCGTCTATCGCCGCCTGGGCGATCTCAGCCTGTTCCTGACGGGGGTGTTTCCCGATTACGCCGCCGAGCGATTGATCGTCGATCGTGAACGACGGCG
>CAZRMD010000117.1:0-1355 GCA_964601135.1 uncultured Actinomycetes bacterium
CGCCAATCATCGCGGCGCTGCTTTTCGCCGGCGGCGTCATTCCGGGTACCGACCTATTTGGTGGAAAGGGCATCAAGGTCACCGGTTACCACAACAGCTTCGCGATCGCTGTTTACATCGCGATCTGTGCGGTGATCTCGCTGATCGCCGTCCTGACCGTCAAGGAGCGGTCGAAACAGGACATCTCGGTCGAGTACGACGAGCAACCAGCGATAGCGGCGGCGGCCGGCGCACCCACGCGCGCCTGATCGACGCCAATGCGGCGATGCCCCGCTGGGCATCGCCGCACGCTTTTCTCAGTGGGCGAGCCAGCCCGCATCCATGGGCAGCGCCCGGCCGGTGATCGACCACATGTCGTCGCGGCAGAGGAACGCCACCATGGTCGCCACGTCTTCCGGCTCGATTAGCTGTTTGATGGCGTTGCGATCGAGCAGGATCCGCTCTATCACCTCGCCCTCGCTGATCCCGTGATGCTTGGCCTGGTCCGCGATCTGTTTCTCGACCAGTGGGGTCCGTACGTACGAGGGACAGATCGCGTTCACGGTGACATTCGGCGAATGCGTCGCCGCCTCGAGGGCTACCGTCTTCGTCAAACCGAGCAGGCCGTGTTTCGCGGAGACGTATCCGGCCTTGAACGCGGAGGCGACCAGGCCGTGGACCGAGTCAATGCTGATGATTCGTGCCCAGCCGCGGCGATACATGCCCGGCAGGAGCATCTTGATCAAGACGAACGGCGCGCTCAACATCAGCGCGATCATGCTGTCCCATTTCGCCTCGTCGAATTCTTCGATTGGACTGACGTGCTGGAAGCCGGCATTGTTGACGAGGATGTCGATGTCACCGGCTTCTTTAGCCAGCCGGTGGACGTCAGCACGCTTCGTGAGATCGGCGGAGATGGGCGCGACGTTCGCCATCGAGGCGACGGCCTCCTGCAACCTTTGCCCCGGAAGGTCCGCGATCACCACGGCGGCGCCCAAGGAGCTCAATCGCTGTGCGATGGCGAGGCCGATCCCTGATGCGGCGCCCGTGACCAGCGCTCGCCGGCGACTCAGATCAATCGCATCCGCGGCCACGAGGTGTAAGGCTAGCAGCGTGAGATTCGACCGGGTCGGCCTTGCCTGACGTCCTCTCGACGATTGGCTGGATCGCCCTGGGACTGGGTGTCGGTGCCTACGGCACCCTGATCGGTGCGGGCGGCGGCTTCACTCCCGACCGGGTCTATCTGGTCGAGGGCAACCCCGGCTCGGGGAAGACCACCCTCGCACTCCAGTATCTCCTGGAAGGCGTGAGGCTCGGCGAAGCTGGCCTCTACGTCACCCTCTCGGAGACCAAGGCCGAACTCGCCGCCGTCGCCG
>CAZRMD010000117.1:1365-9417 GCA_964601135.1 uncultured Actinomycetes bacterium
TTCAGCGACACAGGTCACCGCAATTTCGCTCGCTGTCGTCTTTGTCAACGCCTGTTCAGGCTCACTGAGTTATTCGCGGATGCGTCGCATCGACTACCGTTCCGGCGTCGTCCTCGCCGCCGCCACCGTCCCTGGCGCAGTCCTGGGCGCCATCGTCGTTGGCTTCATTCCACGACGGACGTTCGACGTCGTCATGGGCATCGCGCTGATCGCCGTTTCGATCTTTCTCCTGCTGCGGCCCCACGGCTCGCGGTCGCTCTGGCTTAATTCTCGCTTCACGGTCAGCCGCAGCCTGCTTGATCTTCAGAACACGAGCTACACGTATCGATTCAACCTGGCGCTGGCGGCTCTCTTCAGCCTTGGGATCGGATTCCTGTCGAGCCTGCTCGGCATCGGCGGCGGGATCATCCAGGTGCCGCTGCTAACCAGCTTCTTCGGCTTCCCGGCCCATGTGGCCACCGCGACCGCCCAGTTCGCCCTGATGTTCACCGCAGCAACCGGCACGATCACGCACATCGTGCAAGGGGTGTACGCGCCGTTCCTGCGCCTGACCATCGAGCTGGCCATTGGTGTCGTCGCCGGCGCCCAGCTTGGAGCGGCGCTATCGCGCCGGGTCGGAGGCGGGATGATCATCCGGCTACTCGCCGTCGCCCTCGGCCTGGTGGGGATTCGGCTGTTATTTAGTGGGTAGACTGGGAATAACCACCGCGGAGGAGGAATTTTGAATGGCCACCGCAACCGCGACCTCGCTCAGCCGGCTGGAGTCGATCCTCGGCGACGATGCCAAGAGCCTGCTCGAGCATGAGTCCAAGACGATTCCAAAGTCGAAGCTCCACCTGCCGGGCCCAGACTTCGTCACCCGCATCTTCGCCACGAGTGACCGGCCCACTCGCGTGCTGCGCAGCCTGGAGTCGCTCTTCGATCACGGCCGCCTGGCCGGCACCGGATATCTGTCGATCCTGCCGGTGGACCAGGGGATCGAGCACTCGGCCGGCGCGTCCTTTTCGACCAACCCCGACTACTTCGACGGCGAGAAGATCGTCGAGCTCGCGATCGAGGGTGGCTGCAATGCCGTGGCGTCGACCTTCGGGGTGTTGGGATCAGTGGCGCGGAAGTACGCCCACAAGATCCCCTTCATCTGCAAGATCAACCACAACGAGCTGCTGACCTATCCGAACAAATACGACCAGATCGAGTTCGGAACGGTGAAGGAAGCGTGGGAGCTCGGCGCGGTCGCGCTGGGGGCCACGATCTACTTCGGGTCTCCGGAGTCCGACCGGCAGATCCAGGAAATTTCGCGGGCGTTTCATCAGGCGCACGAGCTCGGCATGGCGACCGTGCTCTGGTGCTACCTGCGCAATCCCGCCTTCAGTAAGGATGGCGTCAACTACGAGGTGGCGGCCGACCTGACGGGACAGGCCAACCACATCGGGGTGACGATCGAGGCCGACATCATCAAGCAGAAGCTCCCCGAGACCAACCGCGGCTACGAGGTGCTGAAGTTCGGCAAAACATCCTCGAAGGTCTACGACAAGCTGACCACCGACCATCCAATCGACCTGACCCGATACCAGGTGGTTAACTGCTATCTCGGTCGCAGCGGGCTGATCAATTCGGGTGGGGCGTCCTCCGGGGAGAGCGACCTGAAAGATGCTGTCAAGACCGCCGTGATCAACAAGCGCGCCGGCGGGATGGGCCTGATCACCGGCCGCAAGGCGTTCATGCGACCGATGAGCGAAGGCATCCAGCTGCTCAACGCCGTCCAGGACGTCTATTTGATGGAGGAGGTCACGGTCGCCTAAGTTAAGCGGCGGACCGCGGGGATAGAATCCGCCCATGGCGGCTCCGCGCCTTCGTGCCACCGATTCGGGACAGGTCTACAACATCGACCTGCCCGACCTGCGCGTGACCCGCGACGACGTCGATGGGATCTACGTCCTCCACGGGCGCGGGTACTTCCAAACCTTTAATACGCGCGAAGAGGCGTTCGAGCGCAAGAAGGAGATCGACTACAGCACCTTTCGCTGACAATCAAACGGGAGGGAAGAGATGGCCCAGAAAAACGCGAAGTCCGAGAAGTGGTGCGTCTGTCACATCAAGCGGTCCGGCTGGCCATGGAAGGCAACCGGGAACACGCAGGGAGGGCAACGCGAGGAGAAGTGCCGGATCTGCGGGGCGACCCACATGGTGCCCGCTTAGCGCGTTAGGGATCGCCCATCCAATCGGCGGCGCGGGGGAGGGGATGACGGCCGCTGGTCGGGTGGAGGTTGAGGACTCGCTGGACGTCTCGCCGGCGATATAAGCGCTGGCGCTTGATGCCCTGCCGATAGCTGGGAAGCACCCCGCGACTGACGTAGGCGTAGAGCGTCGCCAGTTTGATGCCGAGCTCCTCGCTCGCCTCGGCAGCGCTCAGATACTCCTCGCCGTGGATCTCGATCACGCTACGAACAGTATCGAACTTGATCGTTTCAGTCAACCTATTGCAATGCAAATCAATGTATGTATAGAATCACGGTAGTGGTCGATCCGGCCCAACCGAACCTGCTCCGCGACGACTTTCCGTACAGCCGCATCCCGCCCATCCGCTTCGAGCGGGACGCCGTCCCACAAGCGCTTCCGCCAGCCATCTGGATCACCGACACGACCTTCCGTGACGGCCAGCAGGCCCGCGCGCCCTACACGCCCGAGCAGATCGTCCACCTCTACGACTTGCTGGCACAGCTGGGTGGGCCGGTGATCCGGCAAACCGAGCTGTTCGCCTATACGCCGCTCGACCGCGAGGCGATCGCGGCGTGCCAGCAACGCAAAGGCCCCGAGGTCACGACCTGGATGCGGGCGTCAGTTGACGACCTCAAGAAGGTCCTGCCCACCGGCGTCAAGGAGACGGGCATCCTGGTGTCGGCCTCGGATTACCACATCTATCTCAAGATGAATCGCACTCGGGCACAAGCCGCCGACGACTATCGTCGCGCGGTCAGCGCCGTCGTCGATGCGGGCATTCGGCCGCGGATCCACCTCGAGGACCTGACGCGCGCTGACCTCGACGGCTTCGTTGCCCCGCTGGTTGCGTCGCTTCAAGAGGTCGGTCGGCGCGCCGGCCTCCCGCTGAAGTTCCGGCTCTGCGACACGATGGGGTTCGGCCTGCCCTGGCCGGAAGCCGCGCTGCCGCGGGGTGTTCCCCGGCTGGTGCGGTACTTTACCCAGACGCTGGGCGTCGCACCAGAGCAGCTCGAATGGCACGGCCACAACGACTTCCACCGTGGCGAGGTCAACACCGTCGCCGCGTGGCTGTACGGTTGCGCCGCCGCCAACGGATCGCTGTTTGGATTCGGCGAACGAACCGGCAATCCGCCGCTGGAGGCGCTGGTGATCGATTACATCGGCCTGACCGGTGACGAAGGTGGGACTGACACGACGGCCATCACGCGCGCCGCTGCGTATTTCCGTGATTCGCTGGGCACCCCGCTGCCTTCGAACTATCCGTTCGCGGGCGCCGGTTTCAACGTCACGAGCGCCGGCATCCACGCCGACGGCCTGCTAAAAAACGAGGAGATCTACAACATCTTCGACACCACGCGCATCCTGGATCGGCCGCTGGGGATCACGGTCAACGACCGATCGGGACTCGCCGGGATCGCCTACTGGTTGAACACGACACTCGGTCTGAGAGGATCGGCGCAGATCCGCAAGGACGATCCGCGCATCATCGCCATCCACGAAGAAGTGCAGCGTCAGTACGGCGCCGGACGGACGACTGGCTTCTCGCCCGACGAGATGCAAAGCCTGGCGAAGTTGCATTTCGGAAACGCCCTGGCAACGACCGCGCGCACCTAACAAGTTGTCCGCAACGTCGGAGTTGTGCCTCCCAAGGCCAACCGACGATGACCGATCCAAGCGACCTCACACCATCCACTCCCGATCCGTCCGGACCTATCGCATTCACCGGCGGCCCGGTCAGCGCTCCACAATCCTGGTGGTCTCGCTGGCACCGTTTCGTCATCGGTGGGGTGGGGGTCGCCGTCGTTGCGGCTGTGGCTGTCGGTGCCCTGTTCCTCGTCCTCAAGCCCACGCTGTCCGTCGAGAAGATGATCCCGGCGTCGACGGACGTCTACGGCCTGGTAAGCCTCGACCCATCGGCCGGCCAGAAGTTGAATTTGCTACAAGCCGTGCACCGCTTCCCGGATACCAGCACCGATAAGAAGATCAGTGACCAGCTCGACAAGGCATTGAAAGACAGCGGCCTGAGCTTCAGCGGCGACGTCCAGCCCTGGCTGGGTCCCCAGCTCGGGTTTGCGCTCCAGCTGGCCAAGGATTCGGGCGATCCGCCGACCGCACTGCTGATCTCATCCCGCGACGACGCCAAAGCCAAAGTGGCGCTGACCAAACTGCAAACCGGCAAGTATGGCAAGGACTACCACTGGTCAACCAAGACGTACGACGGCGTCACCATCACGGTTGGCTCACCAACCTCGGAATCGGCAAAGCCGGGTGCCTACGCGCTGGTGGACCACGTCGTGATCATCTCGTCGACCGAAGATCTCATCCATCAGATCATCGACACCGACCACGGCCGTGCCGCTCGGCTGATCGACTCGAGCGACTACAAGGCGACCTTCGCCAAACTGCCCTCGGACCGGCTCGCGCTCGTCTATGTCAATGGCAAGTCGCTGGTCGCGAAGCTCAAGTCGCAGATGAGCGACCTGGCGTCCCCGAGCATGCGCTCGCTGCTGCCGCAAGGCCTGAACACCCAGGGGATGGCCGATGCCAACGCTCTGCAAGGAATCGGCCTCGTCCTGTCGGCTCGCTCCGACGGTATCGTGCTGGACGCGGCGGCCAAGCTCGATTCGTCGAAGCTCAGCGGGTCGACCAGAGCGGCGCTGCAGCAGTCGGGGGACGCGGGCAATGTGGTTGCCTGGGTTCCGGCCACGGCTGACGCATTCTGGAGCGCCACCGGCTTGAAGCAGGGTATCCAGGCCGCCCTGGACCAGCTGGGGAGCAACGACCCATCGGTCAAGGCCAGCACGGACGAAATCGGTTTGACCGGTCCGAACGGCGTCCTGCAGCATCTGACGGGCGACGCCGGTCTGGAGGCGACGGTCGATTCGTCGATCGTGCCCGCTGGCGCCCTCATGCTGGGCACCGACAACGCGGCGAGTATGCAGAAGTTCCTGGGCGGGATCGTGACCCTCATCAAGGAGGGCCAACCCACCGCCACGACGACGACGTCCACCTACCGCGGCGTCAGGATCACGACCCTCGACTTCCATCAGCCGAGCCTGGCAGGTCAGCTGACCCCCTCGTACGCGGTCCTGGACGGCATGGGCATCATCGCCTCGCGGCGCGCCGAGCTGATGGCCGTGATCGACGCCCACAAGGACCACCATTCGATCGCGGCAGACCCAACGTATTCAGCCGCGAGCCAAGCCTCGTTGTCCCATCCCGCCGGCATCTTCTACCTGGACGTGGCGCGCGTGCTGGCAGTCGTCGAGCGGTCACCCATGCTCAGCGGAAGCATCGACAGCAAAGCGAAGGCGGACCTGACGCCGCTCAAGGCCTTCATCCTGACGGCCACCGCCAGCCAGGACGGCGTGCTGGAGCGGCTCATCGTCTTCATCCACTAGCCGGCAGCCAGACACCCGGCGATCACGGTCCCTTCCCCGACGCGGGCCGCATGCCGTAAGAAAAGGACATGAGCGCTACGACTCCGGAACCCGGTGAGCCGGTTGCGCTAAGCCACTCCCGGTCTGGCATTCCACCGCCGCTCATGGCCGTCGCCGGCGCCGCGCTTGTGCTGATCGTCGCGCTGGTGGTTCTCCTTTTCTTCTTCGTCCTACGGCACCAGGCGGTCATCGACAAGCTGGTCCCCGACAGCGCCGACGTCGTGGTGGTTGCCGACCTCGATCCCTCGGTCAGCCAGAAGGCGAACCTTCTACGCCTGTCGCAGAAATTTCCCCAACTAAAAACGGGTCAGGACCTCAGTCGTCAGCTCGACGACGCACTGAACCAGGGCTTCAAGGGGGCCGGCCTCTCATTCGACAAGGACGTCAAGCCCTGGCTGGGCTCCAAGATCGGGCTGTCGGTCACCGTCAGTGATAAGCCGGCGGTGCTCCTCATGGTCGACTCGCGCGACGATGCGAAAGCCAAGGCGGCGCTGGCGAAGGTCCGACATAGCGAACCGGCCACGGCCCTGCATTGGAGCGACACCACGTACCAGGGACAGACGGTCTCGGTCGGCACATCGACCGACGGGTCGGAGCCGTCTGTGTACGCGTATGTCGACCACACCGTGCTGCTGTCGAACAACGAAGGTTTGGTCCACGATGCGATTGACGCCGACCGGGGCGTCCGGGCTCGGCTTGCCGACTCGACACCGTACAAGTCGACGCTCGCCCTGCTGCCGGCCGATCACCTGCTGCTCGTCTACGTCGACGGTGGAAGGATCGATCGGCGACTGAAAGACTCGCTGCGCTCGGGCTCGACCGGCGTGCCAGCGAGCAGCCTCAACCAGCTCGACGCCTTCCGTAGCCTTGGCTTCGCGGTCAGCGCCCAATCGGATGGCCTCGCCGCCGACCTGCAGATTCGCCTGGACCCGTCCAAGCTGGATAACTCGACAAGGACAGCGCTCAGCCAGCGTAAATCACTGAGCTCGGTGATCAAGTATGTGCCGGCCAAGGCCTACGCCTTCTTCGCCACGAACTCCGCCAAGCAGATCGCGCAGTCTTTCACCGACCAGATGGCGAGTTCTGGCAATGACGCCAAACAGGCGCTCGACCAGCTCGGCCTCACCGGTCCCAGCGGTGCGCTCGCCCACCTGACCGGGTTGGCGGCCGTCTATCTGGGCCCCAGCTCATCGCCGGCGGCGGGCGGCGCACTGATCGTCAGCACCGACAACGCGGCCAGTCTTCGGACCTTCCTCGATAACGTTGTTGCATCGGCGCAGGCCTCGGGGAGCATCACCGTTCAGAAGCAGATCCATCAGGGAGTGCTCGAGACCTTCGTGGCCGACCCCACGTTCACGCAAATGGGGTATGCGCCGGCGTATGCCGTCAGCGACAACCTCGGCATCATCGGGACGACGCCAGACCAGGTCTCGGCGGTCATCGACACCGTCCGGGAAGGGAACATCGCCGGGACTCCTGCCTATGCCTGGACCGCCAGTCACGTCGACAAAGACCCGGACGCCACGTTCTTCGTCGAGATCGCGCAGGGCGCAGCCGAAATCCGCGCCGCCCTGCCGCCCGACGCCCAGGGGCAGTACGACCGCGACGTGAAGCCCAATGTCCAGCCCCTTAAGGCCCTGATCCTGACCGGAAAGCAGCAGCCGGACCGGATCGCGGATCGCCTCTACCTTCGAATTCAGTAGGCAGACGGTTTGCCGTCTGATAAGCTGGTGACTGACGTGTCAGTCAGTATTCGGCCTGCCGCTGCCGCGCCGCTCACGGAACGGCAATGGGTGCGGCGCGGCGAGCTTTTGGAGGCCGCTCGGCGCGTCTTCGAACGTGACGGCTACCATGGCACGACCGTTAGTGCGATCGTGCAGACAGCCGGCCTCTCTCAAGGTGCGTTCTACCTTTACTTCAGCGATAAACGCGCGGTGTTCGCCGCGCTGCAGGAGGAGATGGCCACCCTGTTGCGACGCCGGATCTACTGGGCTACTCGCGACGAAAGCGACCCGGTAGCGCGGCTCCAGGCTGGGCTTAACGCGTACTTCGAGTTCTACGACGAGTACCGGGCGTGGAACCACCGCCTGATGATCGAGGGACTCGGGATCGACGAGAGCTTTGAAGCGCGCCAGGCGGAGCTCTATGAAACGCTGGCCATCGGCTTTCGACCCACGCTCATGCAGCTCGGGGTTCGCGCGCCCGAGCTGGCGGCTGCCGCCCTCATCGGGCTCGCCAGCCAGGTCGGCTATTGGAACTACTTTCAGCGCGCAGGGGAGCCATCGATGAAGCCCCAAGCGCTCGCCCAGGCATGCGCCAGCCTGTTTCTTCGTGGCGCGCCCTCGATCACCACACCACCTCAAGGAGGCTCACATGCCTGACGCCAAGCAAG
>CAZRMD010000118.1:0-9327 GCA_964601135.1 uncultured Actinomycetes bacterium
GCGGATGATCACGTTGGGGTCGTACTCCACCCGGATGAGGTCTCCGTGGGCCGCCTCCATGCCGGCGAGTGCGTCCTTGACCTCGGTCTCGGGCGTGTTGATCAGTTTCTTGAGTCGGGTCGTTACTGCTGCCTCTGGCATCGGTACCTCCTCTTACTTGCCTCTGTTTGTTAGGGTCACGGGATTTCCCGTGTGTGGTGATGCGCGCCGGAAGACAAACCTCCCGATGCCTTTCCCCATCAGGAGCCCGACCGCGATGGCTGCCAGGTTGATTCCCAACCCAGGGAGATTCGGGTGCGGCGCCAGCAAGGCAACCGCTACGGCCCCCAGGGCCAGTCCGCCGCCGCCAATGAGAAGGATGCGGTTCACCCTCTGCTCGGGGGTGCGTGTGCGCCGGGTAGGCGAGGCCACGGCGCCTCGCCCGCCCTGCGTCTTGCCGAGCTGTCGCTTCAGCCGGCGTGACATCTATCTGCTTACGCGCGCTGCGCCCGCGCGGTAACCGCGCGTTCCTCTGCGGTTTCGGCGACGGCTGGACCAACCGGGACCGGCAGATGCTGGTGGACGACGAAGTCGTAGATCCACGCGCCGAGCGGCCCGCCAACCAGCGGCATCAATGTCGTGACCAGGATGTTGAAGTTGGGGCCGGGAATCGCGTTGGAGCCGTAGCCGATCAGGAGCATCCACAGCCGAGGCCCGAAGTCGCGGGCCGGGTTCAATGATGCCATCTCGATCGGCGCGAAGAGCCCGACCAGCGCCGCCACCACGATGCCGATCGCGAGCGGTGCGACGTTGGCGGCCGACGGCACCCTATCTTCGATGATCCCCAGGACGGTGATCACGAGAAGCGCGGTGATGATGATCTCGGTCCCCGCGCCGACCCACCAGGGATCCTGTTGCAGCGCGGCGGCATTGTGGCCGACCAACAACGGATGGGGCCAGTTCGCGGAGAAGATCAGCCCGCTCTCGATCCCATTGTCGCCACCGCGTTCGATCACAGGCTTTGCGGTGTGCTCGTAGTTGTAGATGATCCCGTTCCAGACAAAAGAGACACCGGCGGCCCCGAGAAATGCGCCGACAACTTGCGAACCGATGTAGCCGGGCACCCGTGCCCACGGGAAGCCACGCCGCCAGGCAAGGGCCAGCGTCACGGCTGGGTTCAGATGCGCGCCCGATACGGCCCCACAGGCGTAGATCGCGAGCGTGACGGCAAAGCCCCAGAAGAACCCGGCGCCCAGCAATCCCGCCAGGAAACCGACGCCCTTGGGGCCTGAGACCGCATAGGCCACAAAGCTGTCGCCCAGGAAGACCAGGACGAATACCCCGAGCACTTCGCCCAGGTACTTTTTAGTCCAGCTTTCTTCCGCTACTGCCATGTGTTCCTCCTTCTATAGATATGTCGCACGACAAAGCGCTGATCGGGTTCTGTTCCCCTCTCCCACCTCCTTTGGGCGCATGTGCGGCAACAAAAAAGTCCTGACCTGCACACTCCGATTGGAGCGCATAGGTCAGGACTTTTCCTTTCAGTGTCCCGCCAGTCGCTGCAGGGATGTCATAGCACACGCTTGGAGTGCTGTCAATTGCACTCGTGATGGCGTTGGGAGTTCGGCGAACTGGTGTACGGAGCGGTACGACGATGCGGCGCTAGGACACAGGGATCGGGCTGAAGGCCTGCCAGACGTCAGCCCGTGAACTCGAAACCACCGCCGCGCCCGCGGCCAGTACCTCGCCGGCTTGCTCGACGGAGGTAATGAAGCCGGTGCCCCAGATCGGAACGGCGATCGCGGCACGCACGGTTGCAATCACCTGCGGAACGGCCACGGCGGGCGCAACCGCGATCGCATATGGTGCCGGCGACACGATACTGCTGAGCCCGGTTTCGAGCCCGGTCGAGTCGATGGCGTGGATTCGCTGGACCGTTCGTAATCGAAAGCGGCTGGCGTCGCGAAGCGCGTGCGGTTTCACCGAGATGACGCCAGCAAAGCCCAGGTCCGTCGCCAGGAAGTTGAGCGCGGCGCTGTCCGGGGCCAGGCCCTCCACGGCATCGAGGTTTACGAAGACGGCAATCCCCTGGCGGGCGGCCGACGCGAGGGGGCCGACCAGGGCCAGCAAACTGCCTCGTTCCAGGAGCACCTGCCGGTAGCCGAGGTCGAGCGCCTGGTTGAGTGAGGCGCCATCCCGAACGGCCGGCAGCATCACCCCGGATACGTCCGGCGATCTCACGGCCACAACGCACTCGTGCTGGTGCTGATGGCCAGGGCGCCGCGCTGCAGCGCTGCCTCGCGCTGTCCGGGCTCGGTAACAAAACCACCAACGATGATCGGTACCGCCAGTCGCGCCCGGATGTTGTCGACGACCATCGGGAAGATCACGCCGGGAAGGATTTCGACGATGGCCGGGCGCGCGTGGTCGAGGGCCGTCAGCGCCGAGGGCAGCGCCAGGTCGTCATACAGCAGCAGTCGCTGGATCGCGATGACGCCTTCGGCTTTGGCGGCCGCGACCAGGGAGCTGTGCGAGGTGATGATGCCGTTGACGCCGATCTCCCGTGCCAGAAACGCAATCCCGGCGCGGTCTTTTCCGAGTCCGGCAATCAGATCGATGTGGACGAAGGCCATCTTGTTTTTTGCCTGCACCGCCCAGACAAGTGGACCGAGGTGAAACGCGGGGGCGCGCACGAAGAACACCGCCGGCACCTGCGAGGCGAGCGCCCGAGGAAGTTCTTCGGCCCGGCGAATGACCGCCGCCACAGGGACACGCGCGAACATGTTCTGGAGGCGCGTAACGGAGCCATCGACGGGGCGTACGCGGAGCGGCGGCACGATCGCGCGCGTGGCTATCGCCTCCACCTCCTCAGGGATGGCTTGAATTGTACGGTCGCCGACACTAACATCTGCTCAAGGAGAGGGTGTGGCCACCACAACCGCAGAGCGTGACCTGACCATCATGAACAAGGTTGGTTTGCACGCGCGCCCGGCGGCGTTGTTCGTTCAGACGGCTGCGCGCTTCAAAGACACCAGGGTCGAGGTGGTCAAGAACGGCGCGGCTCGAGACGCGAAGAGCATCCTCAGTGTCCTCACCCTGGGCGTCAGTCAGGGCACCACCATTACGGTTCGCGCTGAGGGACCGCAGGCAGAAGCGGCGATCGCGGCCCTGACCGAGCTGGTGGATCGTGACTTCGACGAGTAGCCCGGCGCAAACCCGGCTGCGCGGGATCGCGGCGGCACCGGGTCAGGTGGTTGCGCCAGCCTGGCGATGGACCGATGAGCGCATCCATGACTCGGGCGTCGACCTCACCGGTGAGGCGGGCATCACGCGCTTGCAGCTGGCAGTTGCAGAGGTCAAGACGGCGCTGGTTGAAAAGGCACGACGGTTGGCGGCCAGCGGCGCCGCCCCCGAGGCCGGCATCATGGAGGCGCAGTCACTCATGCTCGACGATCCGGCGTTGATCGAGGGCGCCACCGGGCTCATCCGGCAGGGTCGACCGGCCGACGAGGCGGTAGGGGAGACGATGGCGCCATTCGCGGAGATGCTGCGCGCCTCCGACGATCCCGTTTTCAAAGCGCGCGCCGCCGACCTCGAGGATGTCGTCCAGCAGCTGCGCCGCGCGCTTCATGGAGTGAGCGAGGTGCCGCCGCCGCCTGACCGGCCTTCGATCGTCGTGGCTCGCGACCTTGCCCCATCGCAAACGGCTGGTCTCGATCGCACGCTGGTCGTCGGCTTTGCCACAGAACAGGGGACGGCCACCGCGCATACGGCCATCCTGGCGCGCGCCCTCGGGCTCCCAGCCGTTGTCGGGATTGCCGGGCTCGTCGATGCCGTGGCCGATGGCCAGCCGTTGATGCTCGATGGTGATGCCGGCACGCTGGTCATCGATCCCGCCCCGGAGGATGCCACGCGGGTTACGGCATCGGTGCAACCCGCGGCCGACGCGAAGCCGTCGATCACTCGGGACGGCCGGCGGATCGAGGTGGGGTGCAACGCCGCCAACCTCAACGACGCGCAGCGCGCGGCAGCCGCCGGTGCGGATGGCATCGGGTTGCTGCGCAGCGAGTTTCTGTTTCTCAGCGGCGACCGGTTGCCCAACGAGGACGAGCAGGTGGCAGTACTCGAGCAGGTGCACGCGGCGATGGGCGATCGGCCAGTGATCGTTCGGACCCTCGACGTTGGAGCCGATAAGCCGCTGCCCTCGTTGCCGCAACCCGCCGAGGCGAATCCCGCCCTCGGCGTGCGCGGTCTGCGCCTCCAGCTGTTGCGGCGGCCGGATCTCCTGAAGGACCAGCTACGCGCGGCGCTGCGGGTGGCGGTCAGGCACCCACTGCGGGTGATGTTTCCGATGGTGTCGACCATCGACGAGGTTCGCCAGGCGAAGCGCCTGCTCGACGAGGCCAGAAGCGAGCTCGGCGTGGCGTCCGTGAAGATGGAGGTTGGGATCATGATCGAGGTCCCGGCGGCCGCGCTCAGCGCGGACATCCTGGCGAGGGAGGTCGACTTCTTCAGCCTGGGGACCAACGACCTGACGCAATATCTCTTTGCCGCCGACCGGACGAATCCGGAACTGGCCCCACTCGCCGACAGCCTTCATCCGGCGCTCCTGCGACTGGTCGGCCAGGTGGTCAGCGCCGCCCACGCCCAGCATCGATGGGTCGGGGTTTGCGGCGAGATGGCCAGCGATCTCTGGGCCGTGCCGCTCCTGGTCGGCCTGGGGGTCGACGAGCTGAGTATTCACCCGCCGCTGGTTCCCCGGATCAAGGGCGCCGTCCGGAAGCTCGACAGCCGCGAGGCTGCCACGGTCGCAACTGCCGCGCTCGGTCTCGAGGACGCGACTGGAGTCCGTCGGCTACTCGAGGAGCGCGGCCTCCGCCCCTAAGCCAGCCAATCTCGGTCCATAATTCCGTCGTTGCGCCCTGCCCGCCGGTTCGCCGGTATCGTCCTCGCCACCGTCTTGCTCGGGCTCCTGCTCTCAGCGTGTGCCAGCCCGGTTGCCCAGGCTGAGCTCGCGCCCACCCTCAGCTTCAAGTCGGTCGCCGGTAGCCGGATCGCCTTCCAGGATGGCATCCCGGTACCGACATTTTCCTTCCAACCTCGGCGGCGCCTCGATCTGACGGGTCGCTGGCGGGTCAATGTGATGCCGATGGACAACGACCTCTCCCTATCCAAGCGGCCGCACGCGTTGAAACAGATCATCGCCGATGCGCGCGGCCGCGAGCAGCCGTTGTACGACGACAGCCGCTGGTCTACCGTCGAAGTCCCGGGGTCGTTTAACCCGCCTCCGTCCTCCTTCATCGATGGCGCCTGGTATCGGAAAGACTTTGATGTGCCGCCGGAATGGCAGAACCAAACGATCACTCTCAAGTTCGGCGCGGCGAATTACGTCGCCGACGTGTGGCTCAACGGCCATTACCTCGGCTACCACGAAGGTGGCTCGACACCCTTCGCCTTTGATGTGACCGACGACATCGTCGCCGGCGATGTCAACACGATTGCAGTTCGGGTCGATAATCCACCCTGGGGCACTCGTCAGGACATCGTTCCCTGGGGGCTCACCGATTGGTGGAATTATGGCGGCCTTACCCAGCCGGTATGGCTGGAGGCGACCGCCTCGATCTATGCGGCCCGCGCTGACGTCGTGCCGCACCTCGATGGGGCCGACGTCTCGGTGACGCTGCATCAGCGCGGCGGTGATCCCGCGCCGGTACAGGTTGGGCTCGACATCCTGCCGGCGGCTGTCGACCCCACCAACCTGACGAATCCCGATCCGCGCAGCCTCATCCCCGCCGGCGCTGTCCCCATCGCCTCGCAACGCGTCGATGGCGGCCAGCTGCCGCGCAACGGCACCAGCCAGGTGCGCGCCAGCTTTTCCCTGGCGAATGCCGATCTCTGGTCACCGCAGTCGCCGGCGCTTTACGTCTTGCAGGTCGACGTCTTCTGGCAGGAGCGCCGGGTCGATCAACTCTTCGAGACCTTCGGGCTGCGGCGAGTGGCGGTCGATTCGAAATCGCCGCGGCTGTTGCTCAATGGCAATGTCGTGGCTTACGCAGGCGTTGCGATCCACGATGAGCGCGTCTATCCGGGCGTCCATGGGGAGCCGCGCGGTGGCCCGGTGGTGACGCCCGATGACATCCGCCTTCTGCTGGAAAAAGCCAATACGACGAATGTGCAGTTGATCCGCGCCGATCACCACCCGGCGAACCCGCTGCTGCTGATGCTGGCGGACCGGCTGGGGTACGCCATCTGGGAAGAGATCCCGCTCTACCACTACACGCCGGCAACCTTCGGCATTGCGATGGACCGTGGCATCCCGCAGCAGATGCTGAGCGAAATGGATCTCCGCGACATGAACCATCCATCCGTTCTGTTTCACGGCCTGGCCAATGAGTCGACCGGCGGGATCGAGCGCGAGCAGGCGCTGGCCACCCTCCATAACCTTGATCGCGCGATCGACGGGACACGTTTGACCGGACAGGCCGCCTACGGCAACCAGCCCAACGACACCACGAGCGGCCCGCTCGATGTCGCCGGCTATACCTTTTATTACGGCGTCTTCTACGGACCGGACGCGTTAACAGGAACGGCTCGCGCACTCCAGATCGCGCACGCCACCTTTCCCCGCAAGCCCATCCTGATCATGGAGTTCGGGCGCTGGTCCGACAACAGCGGCGAGGAGCAAGACCAGCGTCGGATTCTGGTCGACACCTACGAGGCGACCGCGCCCGACCTCGATATCAATCCTTCAGGTTTCGTGGCGGCCGTGACCTGGTGGACGCTGGACGATTACTGGACCCAGCGCCCGGGGGTGAAAATCGAGCACTTCGGCCTCTTCACGCCAAACGGCGATCCCCGGGCGGCGGGCCCTGCCGCCGCTGAACGCTTCAGTGGCGGCGCGGGTCAGGGAGCCCGGCAGAAGATCGTGTCCAGCGCCTCCGGCGCACCGCGCCATCGCGCGCTCGACGAGGGTCTGCAATTCCTTGGATTCCTGGCCTACGCGCTGGCGGTGGCCGTGGCGATCCCGGCCATCATCCTGGTGCTCCTCCTCGTGATTCCGCGGCGGCGTCGGGTGAAATTCTGGCCGGGTTCGCGAGACCTACCCCGCGCCTCATGATTCACCAGGTCAGCGGTCGGGTGGTGGCGCTTTCGGTACGCGCCGCGATCATCGCCGGCGCCTGGATCGGATTCGGCCTGGGCGTCGTGACTGGCGCGGTGCTGGGGGCGGCATTGGCATGGTTTGCGGGCGCGATCTTGAACTGGCAGCGTGACCTGAGCCTCACGCTTGGCGTCACGGAGCAACTGCTCCCATTCGGAAATCAGATCCCGGTTCTCCAGCGTATCCAGTCCGACTGGTTCATCGTCGTGCCCTTCGCCGGGTTACTCCTCGGGATATTCGCGGCGCTGGTCGGCGGCCTCATCGGCGGGCTGGTGGCCGTTTCCTACAACCGGTCGCCCTTCGGGGTCGAGGTGGTGGTCGAGGTGCCGGAGCAGGTCCCTTAACGGGCGCTGGATTCGAGTCCGAACATCGGGAGACACGCATCCAGGCCGTGAATTCGAATGTCGGTGCGCCGGGTTTGCTCCCACACCTTGCGTGTGAGGAGGAGCCGGATATGGCGCTGCGGCTTCCCGCGCGGCGCGTCGATGTCGTCGCCGTTCTCGACGTAGCCAAGGGCTTTCGACACGGCGAGCGATGCCACGTTGTCCTCGAACGCGCCGCTCTTGGCGCGCTCAGCACCCAGCCCGGCAAAGGCCAGGTGCAGGATGGCGGCTCGCATCTCCTTGCCGATGCCGCGGCCCTGATACGCCTTGCCCAGCCAGGAGCCTGTCGTCACCTGGCGGGTGACCGCGAAATCGGTGGCCGTCATTTCCTGCACTCCAACGACGTTCGCGTCTTCCCGCACCACCATCGTCAGCTGCCATTTGCTTGGTTGCCATCTGGCTCGCAGCCCCCACCAGAACTGCAGCGAATTTCGGGGGCGGATTTCGGGAGGGTCGTCCGTCCACGGAATCAGGAACGGCATGACAGATGGATCGTGGATGCCGCGGCTGGCGACGGCATTCAGCGCGTCGAGATCGTCGTCCGTGGGATAGGCGAGTGTCAGGCGCGGAGTTTCGACTCGTAGGCCGAACAGCGGCCAGTCACGATTCAGTGACATCGCTCACATTGTCATAAAGTCCACATGAAACCGGTGGCCAACGTCGTTAAGCTGTGCGCCAACGATGAGGGGTGGGACCGGGAGAGCGGTCGTGCACGTCGCGATCTATCCTCTCGTCTTGGCCCTGCTTCCCCTTGCGGCGAGCGCGGCCTATCCGGGGCCCGACCTCACGAGTACGGCGGTCGGCTCATCGTCGCACCAGCTGGCCATCGCGGCGGGGCTCACCTCCCCCAATCCCCCGGTGACGAGCGCCGAGGTGAGCACGACAGTCCCGGGTCGCATCACGACCGTGCTCGCACCCACCGCTATCGACCAGCTCCACACCGACCTGACCGCCATCGTCGCACGAAGCGGTGGTCAAGTCGCAATCGACCTCCAGGAATTGAGCGGGCCGCGGCGAACCAGCCTGACCATCAACGGCAATCAAAGCTTTTATGCGGCCAGCGCATACAAGCTGCCCTTGCTGATGGCCGAGGCGCAGCAGATTGCCGGCGGCCAGGCCAGCCCCTCAGACGTCCTGTGCTATGACCCATCCGACCAGGAGGACGGATGGTTCACCGACTACGATGTCGGTACCTGCTTCAGCCGTCAGGATCTGGCTGTCAGGGCGGGCCGTTACTCGGACAACACCGCCGCGCACATCCTGGTCCGCTACCTTGGCGGTCCCGATGCGCTGAATGCCTACGGGCGGTCAATCGGCATGAGCAGCTCCCTGCTATGGGATCCGAACACGGCGACGCCAACCGACCTTTCATCAGCCTGGGTCAACGAGGTCCTCGGCCGGCTGGGCGGCAGTGCCGCGCAACAATGGCTGTTTTCCATCCTGACGCACACGGCCTTCGAGCAGGGAATCCCGGCCGGCCTGCCCGCCGGTGTGACGGTGGCGCACAAGATTGGCTCGATGTACGGCGTCGAGAACGACTCCGCCTACGTCACGAAAGGACGGATTTCCTATGTGCTGACCGTCGCCCTCAGCGGACCCGACGAGGCCACCGGCTGGTCGGTGATCGCGCAGATCTCGGAGCGCGTCTGGCAGTACGAGACCAGCAGGCCCGACTTCGTTGCGGCCGTCGCCGTTAGCGCCAGTCCCTCGCCGCCGCTGTGGCCTGACCGCCGCCATTAGCGTCGGTTTTCAGCTCGAACACGGGCCGCCATTGCGCCGCCCCGTCGGGATCCGTCGCGATATCTG
>CAZRMD010000119.1:0-9296 GCA_964601135.1 uncultured Actinomycetes bacterium
CGACGTTGAACGTGTCCATCTCCTTCTGCACCGCGGACGCCTGCACCGGTTGGGTGAAGCTCAACGTGTACTGATCTCCGCCCTGGAAATCGATTCCCAGCCGGAAGCCGAAGAGCAGCATGGAGATGATGCCGGGCAGGATGATGGCCAGCGACAGCAAGAAATAAAGGTTGCGCCGGCCGACGATATCCATCAGGCCGCCTTCGGCGCCTGAACGCCGTAGAACGCCAGGCGGCGCGCCGGGCGCAGCCCGGCCACGATCTGCAGAAGCTGTTGGGTCGTCACGATGGCGGAGAACATGCTCACGGCCACGCCAATCGCCAGGGTGATGGCAAAGCCTTTGATCAGTGGCGCCCCGAAGAAGTAGAGGACGCCACAGGTAATCAGGGTGGAGGTGTTCGAATCGCGGATCGCCGGCCAGGCGCGATGGACGCCGGCCTCCATGGCGGCGCCCAGGGTCCGACCCGCGCGCAGTTCCTCCTTGACGCGTTCGAAGATCAGGACGTTGGCGTCGACCGCCATTCCGACCGAGAGGATGAATCCGGCCAGCCCGGCCAGCGTCAACGTCACGCCAAATAGCTTGAAGATGGCCAGGGCGATCGCCGCATAGAGCAGTAGGGCCAGGCTCGCCACCACACCGGGGAGCCGGTAGTAGAGCAGCATGAACAGGACCACGATCACCAGCCCGAAGGCGCCGGCCAGCAGGCTCAGCTTCACGGTGCTGGCGCCCAGCGTCGCGCCGACTTCGCTGGCGGAAGCGATCTGAATGGTGCCTGGCAGCGCGCCCGAGTTCAGCTGGATAGCCAGCTGGTTGGCGCTGGCGGCGGTGAAGCCACCGGTGATGATGCCCGTTCCACCGCAGATCTCGTTCTGGACGTTGGCGTCCTCGATCAGGTTTTGATCGATGAAGATGGCGATCTTGTTGTCCGGGTTTCCATAGCTGTGGGTGAACCGGTCGCGGGTGAGGTTGCAGAACTTGTTACTGCCGTCCCCGTTGAAGGACATCTGCACGTCCGGCAGGTTCGTGTTCGGATCGGTGGACCGCGTGGCGTTGGTGATCATGCTTCCGTCGATGCCAGTGAATTGCGGCTTGTATCCCTGATGGGAGTTGGCATCGGTGGGGCTGAGGTTGAGGCTCTGAATCTCCTGGGCAGTGGCGGTGCCGGGGACCCATTCGAAAATGCGTAGATAGGAGGTTTTTCCGAGGATTGCCTTGGCCTGCTCCAGGTTGACTCCGGGGAGCTCGACGATGATCCGATTTTCACCTTCAGCGCGGACGACCGACTCCGCGTAGCCGCTGCTGTTCACCCGGCGCTCGATGATATTGACCGCGATGTCGCGTGCCTCTGACTTGGTTCTCCCGGAGCGTACGTCGGTGATCTCCAGCTCGAGGTGGGTGCCGCCCTGGAGGTCGAGCCCCTTGTGGACAAAAATCTGCATGTCGACGCCAAGGGGCGGAATCGAGAGGGTGGGAACGCCGCGGAGCGTTCCGGTCAGCGACTGGTTCGTGGCCAGCCGGTAGACGTAGGCAAACCCATCGACGAAAAGGGCCAGCACAGCAACCACGCCAATAAGCAGAAGGAGACGACGGTCGGCGCGCATCCGGGGAAAGTATAGGCAAGGACTGGTGAGAAACCTCTCATTTTCAGGGCAGGGGCGCGAGTTGCCATTCCTCTCGGACCGCACCGAGTTCTACATCCAACCGCCCGGTTCCGATCGCGTCGCGCAGCCGGGCGACCAGCCGGATCAGCATCCGGAGGTTGTGAATGGACGCGAGGCGATGCCCGAGGATTTCCCCGGCCATGAAGAGGTGCCGCAGATACGCCCGAGAAAATCGACGGCAGGTATAGCAGTCGCAGCTGTCGTCCGGCGGTCCCTGATCTTCGATGAACCGGCGGTTTCGAAGGTTGATCCGGCCGCCCCGCGTCAGAATCGAGCCGTTGCGGGCGATCCGCGTCGGCAGCACGCAGTCGAACATGTCAACCCCACGAGCGATCGCCTCGATGAAATCCGCCGGCGTACCAACCCCCATCAGGTAACGAGGGCGCTCTTTGGGCAGGACATCGGTCTGGATCGACAGCAGCCGGTAGGTGACGGATTTGGGCTCGCCCAGGCTGAGGCCGCCGATGCCGTACCCATCGAATGGGAGGTCCGCGAGAATCTCCGCGCTCGATGCGCGCAGTGCGTCATCAAAACCTCCCTGGGTGATCCCAAAGCGGAGCTGGCCATTCGCAGTGGGTGCCTCGAGGCAGCGGATCGCCCAGCGGTGGGTCCGCTCGGTTGCGGTCTTCGCCAGCTCGGAGTTCGCGGGCCAGGACACCGGCTGGTCGAACGCCATCGCGATATCGGAGCCGAGCTGGCACTGGATTCGCATCGCGGACTCTGGCGTGAACCGCTGTTCGCTGCCGTCCAGGTGCGAGCGGAAGATTGCACCATCGTCCGTTACCTGCACCAGGTGGTCGAGACTGAAAACCTGGAAGCCGCCGCTGTCGGTCAGGATGGCGCCGTCCCATCCCATGAAGTGATGGAGACCACCGAGTCGGGCGATGCGATCGGCACCAGGCCGCAGCGCCAGGTGGTAGGTGTTGCCGAGGAGGACCTGAGCACCGACCGCGCGGACTTCGTCGGGAGTGAGCGCCTTGACCGTGGCCTGGGTGCCGACTGGCATGAACGCCGGCGTCTCGATCGGGCCGTGCGGCGTGGTCAGCCGGCCCCGCCGCGCCCCACCCTCTTCGGTGATCAGCTCGAAGCTCATGCCCTTGCCGTGATGAACATGCAGTCGCCAAAGCTGTAGAAGCGATAGCGCTCCCGGATCGCCTCGCGGTAGGCGCTCAGCATCCGGTCGCGACCGGCGAAGGCGCTGACCAGCATCAGCAATGTGCTCTTCGGCAGATGGAAGTTCGTCAACAGCGCGTCGACGATGCGAAAGCGGTGCCCTGGAAGGATGAGCAGCTCGGTCCATCGCTCGCCAGGGTGAACGACATCGCCATCGGCTGCGCTTTCGAGGACGCGGACACAGGTGGTCCCGACCGCGACCACCCGCGCCTGACGCCGATGCGCCTCGTTGATTCTGTACGCAACATCGGCCTCGAGCCGGTACCACTCGCGATGGATGGCATGTTTGCCGGGATCCTCGACCCGCACCGGTCGAAACGTGTCCAGGCCAACGTGCAACGTGACGAACACCACCTCGACGCCCCGGGCGCGGATGGCGGACAGCAATTGCGGCGTGAAGTGCAGACCTGCCGTGGGCGCCGCCGCCGAGCCTTCCACCCGGGCGAACACGGTCTGGTACCGCTCGGGATCGGCAAGCTGCTCCTTGATATAGGGCGGCGTCGGCATCTGGCCGATGCTTCGAATTTCAGCCAGCGGGTCATCGACGGCGTTCAGCCGGACGACCGCCGTTTCGCCAACGCGTTCGTCGATGGTCAGGGCCAGCCTGGAATTGGGGAATTGGATCCTCGAGCCGGGATCGAGGCGGCGAGCCGGACGGATCAAGGCTTCCCAGCGTTGCGCCTCACCATCGACCGGCCGCAGCAGCAGCACCTCGGCCTCTCCCCCATCCGCTCGGCGGCCGAGCAGACGCGCCGGCAGAACGCGGCTGTCATTGAGAACGAGGACATCTCCGGGATGCAGATATTCCAGAAGATCGCGCACCGTCGCGTGCACCAGCCGATCGGTGGATGGGTCGACGACCAGCATGCGGGCGGCGTCGCGCTCCGCCGGCGGGTACTGGGCGATCAACTCCGCTGGCAGGTCGTAATCGAAGTCAGCCGTTCTCAATGGGATGAACAGTAGCGAAGGGCCGGCGGCGGGGTCGAAGGATAGCCTAGAAGAGTCGCGGCTGTTCGCTGCTCGCCTTGACGAGGCCCAAATGGTCGTAGGCGAGCTTCGTCGCCACCCGTCCCCGCGGTGTGCGGGCCAGGAAGCCGAGCTGCATCAAGAACGGCTCATAGACGTCTTCAACGGTTTCCGGGTCCTCCGAGACCGACACGGCGATCGTCTCGAGCCCAACCGGCCCGCCGTCGTACTTCTCAACGATCGTGCGCAGGATTCGGCGGTCGATCAAGTCGAGACCGAGATCATCCACCTCGAGCATCGCCAGCGCATCGAGGGCGATCCGCTCATCGACCCGTCCCTGGGCCCGCACCTGGGCGTAGTCGCGGACTCGCCGCAACAGCCGGTTGGCGACTCGAGGCGTGCCCCGGGACCGGCTGGCGATGATCCGCGCGCCTGACTCGTCGATCTGCACGCGGAGCAGCTGCGCCGATCGCATGACGATCGCAAAGAGGTCGTCGGGCCGATAGAAATACAGCGCGTAGACCGCGCCAAACCGGTCGCGCAACGGTGCCGAGAGCATCCCCTGGCGGGTGGTCGCGCCGATCACGGTGAAGCGCGGGAGTTGGAGCCGCAGCGGCTGGGCTCCCGCCCCCTTGCCGCTGACGAAATCGAACTTGAAGTCTTCCATCGCCGGATAGAGCGACTCCTCGACCGGACGGGCCAGGCGGTGGATCTCATCGACAAAGAAGATGTCGCGCTCCTCGAGGTTCGTGAGGATCGATGCCAGGGCGCCCTGATGCTCGATCGCCGGACCCGACGTCGTCCGGATGTTGACCCCCATCTCGTTGGCCATGATGTTGGCGAGCGTCGTCTTTCCCAAGCCGGGCGGCCCGGCGATCAGGATGTGCTCGATCGGCTCGTTTCGGCCCCGCGCCGCGGTGATCAGGATTTCGAGATTGGCCTTGACCGCCTCCTGGCCGATAAATTCGCTGAGCGATCGTGGCCGCAGACTTCGATCGAACTCCTGGTCTTCGGTGCGCTCCTCGGTGGTGACGACCCGATCGGTCATCCGCGATCCAGTCCTTTGAGGGCCACCGTCACCAGTTGTTCCAGGGTATGGCTGCCGCCGTTGCCTGCACTTGCTTTCCGGACCGCCTCCTTGGCCTCAGCCGGCGTGTAGCCGAGGCCGGTCAGCACCTGGAGCGCCTGGGCCATGGTGTCGGCCCCGGCAGCTGCCGGTGCCATCGTCTCCTCTCCGAACATCTCGTCCTTCAGCTTCCCTTTGAGCTCGAGCACGACACGGGCGGCCGTCTTGGGACCGATGCCCGGCACCGTCGCGAGCAGGGCGGCATCCTCCTTCAGGATGGCGCGCTTCAGGATGCCGATCTCGGCGCGGGACAGAATCGCCAGCCCAGCTTTGGGCCCGATGCCCTTGACCGACAGCAACAGCTTGAAGAAGGTGAGCTCGTCCGGGCTGCGGAAGCCGAAGAGGCCCAGGGCATCTTCCCGTACATAGGTATAGGTATAGAGGCGGACCCGCTCGCCGGCTCGCGGCAGCTCGGCCAGCGTCCGTCCGCCTACGGTGACGAGATACCCGACGCCGTGGACGTCCACGAGGACCGATTCCGAACCTCGCTGGGCCAGGATGCCCTCGAGGGATCCGATCAAGCGCGAACGCCTGCCGGCGGACGGCTGATGAGCGTCCGCAAGCGGCCGCTGTGGTGATGGCAGATGGCGACCGCGAGTGCGTCGATCGCGTCATCGGACCGCGGCAGCTCCCGGGTGGCGAGCAAGGATTGCACCATCTTCAGGATCTGGCCCTTCGTCGCGCCCCCGTAGCCCGTGAGCGACATCTTCACCTGGTTGGGCGTGTACTCATGGACTTCTGCGCCGGCTTCGACAGCCGACAGGAGCGCGACGCCGCGCGCCTGGCCGACCGCCATCGCCGTGCGGACGTTCTTGCTGAAGAACAGCTCTTCGAAAGCGGCGGCCTGCGGATGCAGCTCGTTCATCAGGGTGCGGAGCTGCTCCGCGAGGAGCTGCAGGCGGCGGGGTTCGGAAACATTCGCCGGGGTCTTCAGCGTGCCGCAGGTGATCAGCAGCAGCCTGCCGTTGGTCCGCCGCACGGCCCCGTAGCCAGTGTCGGCCAGCCCCGGATCGACTCCGAGGACAAGCAGACCGTCGCTAGACACGCTCGCTGATGCGCTCCATCACGTCGGCCGGCACGTCGATATTCGAGTACACCGATTGCACATCGTCGTGTTCTTCGAGGGCATCGAGCAGCTTGAGCACCGGCGGAGCCGTCGTCTCGTTGAGCGCGACCAGTTGCGAGGCGTTCATCGTCACCTCGGCGGAATCGATCTTGTAGCCCTTCTTCTTCAGCGCCTGCTGCACAGCTTCGAGCTTTGCCGGATCAGTAACAATGTCGATGGTTTTGCCATCGACGCGGGCGTCGCTCGCTCCGACGTCGATCGCCTCCAGGCCGATCTCGTCCGGGTCCTTGCCGTTCGCATCGACGACGATCTCGCCCTGGCGGGAGAACATCCAGCCGACACTGCCGGTCGTGCCGAGGTTGCCGCCGGCGCGGCTGAACAGGTTGCGGATGTCGCTGCTGGTGCGGTTCCGGTTGTCGGTGACCGTCTCGACGAGGATGGCGACCCCGTGCGGGCCATAGCCTTCGAAGCGAAGTTGTTCCATCTGGGCGCCACCGAGCTCGCCGGTGCCCCGCTGGATGGCGCGCTTGATGTTTTCCTGCGGCATGTTGACATCGCGTGCCTTTTCGATCGCGAGGCGCAGCCGGTAATTGCCGTCGGGATTCCCGCCACCCTCGCGGGCCGCGATGGTAATCTCGCGTGCCATCTTGGTGAACTGCTGACCTTTCTTCGCGTCGGTGAGGGCCTTCTTGTGCTTGATCGAAGACCATTTAGAGTGTCCGGACATTTTCTCCCCGTCGGAAGTTTAGCTCACCTTCAGCCGGACGAGGCGATGATTGCCGCGCCGTAACAGCCACCCTGTTTGAGGGGTGACCTTCTCGTCCACGGTGGTTACGTTGTGCTCGTCGATCCCCAGGCCCCGCTGGGCCGCAAGCCGGCGCGCGTCACTCTTGCTGCTCACCAGACCCGCCTCCAGAAAGAGTTCGGCGATCGTTCGTTCGCCCGGACGGATGGTGACCATCTCCGGTTCGGTCGTCCGGAATTGACCGCCCGATTCCCGATACGCGTGGGGTGCGACATCGGGATGGAACTGGTGGATGATGCGCTCGGCAAGTCGCTGTTTCACATCGCGCGGGTTCGCACCCTCTTGTAGCGCGCGCCTTTCAGCTGCAATCTCTGCGGGCGTTGCGTCCGTCGCAAGTTCGAGGTAGCGAAGAATCAGATTGTCCGGCACCGCCATGGCTTTCCGGTACATGACCTCTGGCGGTTCATCGATGCCGATGTAGTTATCCAGGCTCTTGCTCATTTTCTGGACACCGTCGAGGCCCTCGAGCAACGGCATGGTCTGAATGTCCTGCGGCGGCTGGCCGAATGCCTCCTGGAGGTCTCGGCCGACCAGCAGGTTGAAGGTTTGGTCGGTCCCGCCGAGCTCGAGGTCCGACTTGATCGCCACCGAGTCATAAGCCTGTAACAGCGGATAAAGCAGCTCGTGCAGGCTGACCGGGCGGCCCTCCTTCACCCGCTTGGCGAAATCTTCGCGGGCGAGCATGCGGGCCACCGTGTACTTGCTCATCAAGCCGACGACATCATCGAGACGCATGCGGTCAAACCATTCCGATTGAAATCGCACCTCGGTCTCGCC
This sequence comes from uncultured Actinomycetes bacterium, assembly GCA_964601135.1. Lineage (GTDB taxonomy): Bacteria > Chloroflexota > Dormibacteria > CF-121 > CF-121 > CF-13. The sequence goes on from CAZRMD010000119.1 coordinate 7,576, forward strand.
CTCATCGAGGATCTTCCAGGCTTGATCGAGATAGGTCTTTGCCGCCGCCTCGACCTCCTCACGGGTGAGCTGCGGCCGGGTCACGTTCTGTCCGGAAGGGTCACCGATGCGGGCCGTCCAGTCACCGATGATCAGGACAATCTGGTGGCCATGCTGCTGGTAGCGGCGAAGGGTTCGCAACTGGACGGTGTGGCCGAGGTGAATGTCGGGCTTGGTCGGGTCCAGGCCCAGCTTGACCCGCAGCCGGTCGCCCCGGACGACGCGCTGCCGGAGATGCTCGCGATCGATGATCTCGACGGCGCCACTGGTGACCGCTTGCCAGGCGTCATCGGAGTTTTGTTGTCTCTTCATCAATCCGTCACGCGTTCTAGACGCGAGTATATCGGCGCTTCGCTCAATCAACTGTGCTTTTTTGTCGAACTCAACCGTTATAGACGCGGTGTCGCCAGAGAAGCACCGGTTTGCCCGACTGGCCGCGATCCGCGTGCTTGCAATCGGCCGGCTCAAGCGCCGGCGTCGCACCGGCAACCTCGCCAAGTACTTCATCATCGGACTGACGGTGTTCGGGTTGATGGGCCTTGGTGGCGGCGCGGAAGCCTTTGACACTTACCAGACCTACACCCGCGACCTGCCCGACCCCAGCTCCCTCAACGCCAAAGAGCTGGCCCAGGCCACCAGGATCTACGACCGCAACGGCAAGCTGCTGTACGTCAAGCACACTGACGGCGTCGTCCGAACCGTCGTGCCGCTGTCGGCCATTTCGCCGCATCTGATCGAGGCCACCATCTCGCTGGAGGACCGGTACTTCTATACCCACAACGGCATCGACATCCCGCGGATCGTGAGCGCGGCAGTCGCGAATGTCACGCACCAGCGCATCGAGCAAGGCGGAAGCACGATCACCCAGCAGCTCGTCAAGCGAATGTTCGTGGGCAACGACCCCTCCCTGGAACGCAAGGTTCGGGAAGCGGTGCTGGCGATGGAGATCGAGCGACGCTACACGAAGAATGACATCCTGACCCTCTATCTGAACCAGATCTTCTACGGGCATGAGGCGTACGGAGCGGAAGCCGCCGCCCAGACCTATTTCGCGACCTCCGCCAAAAACCTCGATCTCGCGCAGGCGGCCATGCTGGCATCGATTCCAAATGCACCTTCTGAGTTCGATCCCTACAACGCCGCCACGCTGCCAAGGGCGAAGGCGCGCCAGGAGCTGGTGCTGCGCGATATGTTGCGCGACCACTACATCAGCCAGCCGGAATACGACAAGGCCGTCAAAGAGCCGCTCAAATTCCAGAACGGCAGCATCCAGCGAGACTTGAACGCCCCCTGGTTCGTCAACTACGTCCTGCAGCAGCTGAGCCGGCAATATGGCGACGCCGTCGTCTCAGGCGGGGGACTGACGATTACGACCACCCTCGATTTCAACCTGCAACAGGTGGCCGAACGGGCGGTCACGAGCAACGTTAACCGTCCGGACCTGCGATCTCGAAACGTCAACAACGGCGCCGCCGAGGTCATCGACCCCAGCACCGGCCAGGTGCTGGCCATGGTGGGGAGCGCCAACTACGACGACCAGGCCATCGGCGGCAACTACAACGTCCTCACGGACGGGTTGGGCCGGCAGCCGGGCTCATCCTTCAAGATCTACGTCTACGCCACGGCCTTCGCCAACGGCGATGCGCCCTCCAACCTGATCGATGACACCCAGGGCAACATCG
>CAZRMD010000120.1:0-9276 GCA_964601135.1 uncultured Actinomycetes bacterium
TCGATCAGCCAGACGAGTTCGAGGCCGCGGTCCTCGACGTGGCAGGCTAAGCCGACTGGTACCTGCCTGGCAGGCTCAGGAGGTCAGAGATGAGGGAAGCCGGGCAACTAGGGCCACAGGCACAGCCTCCTTCCGCCGTCCACGATCGGCGGACCGCCGGACCGTATTCGCGGATCAAGGCCAGGACGCTCGTTTCGAACTCAGCCGAGCGGTTCAAATAGTGTCCCGTCCCCCCGACCAATTCGGCGCAGTTCGCACCACAAGATCGAGTGGGCACTCGGCAACCCGCCACTAGATCTTTGGCGGGCGGTGCTCTGGGGATCGAACCAAGTAACGGGATTTGAACCGCACTGCGCCGAGTCGCGCGGGCAGAAGGTCCATTTGCCGTGCGCCGACCAGGTGCATCTAGAGTCACCCAGCTTGCGGGCGGCGGTTACTGCACAGAGGTCCACCAGGAGACGATCGAGCTGGCTTAGCTCGCCGCCATCCAGCACCTGCCGTCCGCGACAGCGAGTGGTTTTGCTCCTCAGCGACGCCCTCGACTGGTCCGCCGCCGAGGCCGAATCAGCGAGGCGCACGGATCCTCCGCGCTCCGATGCCCCGTTCAATGACCTTGACGGGCGGGTCCGAGCAGAGCAGCCTTTACCAGCCTGCGAAGGGAGCGAGGTCTGGAGGCGGCGGAGGTGGGTTCAAACCCAAGCGTTCGCTCGGTAGAGATCATCATCCTCGCCTGGGTGATCGGCCTTTTTGCGATCACCGGCATCGGCATGCTGCCGCTATTCGTCTATCACGTCGATCTCAGCAAGCTGACGTTCTCCTCGCGGATTCCGGTGACCGTTGGGATCGGGATAGAGCTGACGGCGTACGCGCCCACCTTGGCTGCGCTGGCAGTAGCGCCGATCGCGGGCGGATTCAAGCGCTTGCTGCGCCCTGCCATCCAATGGCGCGCCGGCGTCCAGTGGTACGCCTTGGCTCTCCTTGGCCCCTCCGCCTTGTTTCTGATCGGGGATGTGCTTCGGCTCCTGGTCCGGGCGCCGCTGCCCACCTCCTGGCTAACAATCCCGAGCGCTTCAGCGCTCGCCTTTCTGGTCGGAGCGCTAATCGCGGGATCCTTTGGCGAGGAGCTCGGTTGGCGAGGGCTTGGGCAGCCGCTGCTGCAACTGAAGTACGGGGCGCTGGTGGCTGCCGTAGTGGTGGGAGCGGTTTGGAGTCTCTGGCACCTGTGGCCAGCAGTCGCGCCGGGCGGCGCGGCGACGACAACATGGTCGGATGCTGTTCTCACCTTCGTGCGCCTGATTTCGACGTCGATCCTGTACGCGTGGCTCTTCAACAGCACGCGAGGCAGCCTGCTCATCGTGATGCTCGCTCACGCGGGGCACAACCTTGCTGCTCGCTTGGTTCCGCTTGCTGACAGCGGCGCGCATGGCGATCCCGTGGTCGCCGGTCTGTACGCCCTTGCTGCTCTGGTAGTGCTCTTGACGTTCGGTGGGCGGTGGCTCAGTCGGCTCCGCGCGTTTCCCGACCGGACGCCGGTCGCTCAACTCAGGGGGTCGGCGAGAACTCCGCCTTCATGATCCAACGCAGAAGCCGGAAGGTAAGAGCCCCCGAAGCTCGGGGGACGACCCACAAGAAGAGTTGCGCGACGCGGCCCGGGTCAGCGATCGTGGTCACCCTTTGGCGCGTAGGCGCGTACCACGCCGAGGACACTCGTTTCGAACTCGGCAAACTGGTTCAAATAGTGTCCCGTCCCCCCGACCAAAATTTCGAATACAAATGCGGCACTCGGCGCCTCCTCCACTCGGGAACGCGCGCCTCCGCGCAGCAACGGATGCAGCAACTGGTCGTTGGTCGGAACCGTGAGGTCCCGGCGCGAACGCGCCAGATCCCGCATAAGCCTCACGGTTTCAGACTGAGCGCCGTGCCACATGCGGCTCAGGCTTGTCGTGGGATGCTTTCGCGACGAGGCTCTCGGCGACTTCAGGAGCGCTTCGCACTTCCCGGCCGGGGGCCGGCCTGAAGGCGCTCACGGTTGCCCGGACTAAGATCCAGACGGCTGGCTCCTATACCGGAGAATTCACAGCAGGTGGTTCACGATCCGCCATCAACCCAACACGCCGCCGGCCCGAGCCGCGCGTCATGGGCGGCCGCCCAGATGGCCGCCGAAGCTGCCATCGCTGCGGGTGGCGGCGGCCAGTCGCACCACGACCTCGCGATAGCGCTCTTCTGGCAGGCGAAGGTCGACGCCGCCCTCGACGCCATGGAGCGAGCCCACGCGCTCTTCCGCACTGAGGGGGCGACGGGCCGAGCGGCTTGGTCAGCGCTTTGGCTGGCCGGGAACTACCTCCGGCTGAAGGGCGACCAGGCCCTCGCCGCCGGCTGGGTCGCGCGCTGCGAGCGGCTGATCGAAAACGCGCCCCCGTCGGCCGAGCTCGCCCGTGTCCTCCTCGTCCGATCGCTGGCGTCTGCCGACCCAGAGCGCGTCGCGGCGGGGGCGGATCGCGCGTTGGCGCTGGCCCAGGAGTTTGGCGATCGCGACTACGAGGCGCTCGCGCTTGCCTATGGCGGCCTCGCCCGGCTGTCGCTGGGTTCGATCGACGAGGGAAGGGCCAGGATCGACGAGGCGATGGCGGCAATCCACGGCGGCGAGGTGCGAGCTCCGGAGGCCATCGGCCAGATCTACTGCGCGCTCCTCTCCGCCTGCGAGCATACGGTCGACTTCGACCGTGCGCGACAGTGGCGGCGAGTGGCGGAGCCCTTCCTCGCGTCATACGGCGACGTGGGCGTCACCGGCACCTGCCGCGCCACCTATGCCGGCGTCCTCACGGCGACCGGCGAGTGGGAGCGCGCCGAGCTGGAACTTCGTCAGGCGGTGCAGACGTTCGACGCTTGGGCGCCCGGAATGCGGGCAGATGCGATCGTCCGTCTGGCGGGACTCCGTGTTCGCCAGGGCCGGCTCGATGTGGCCCTCCGGTTGCTCGAAGGCAACGAGGCGCACCCGGACGCCCAGCTGCCACTGGCCGAGGTCGAATTGGTGCGCGGCCAGCGGGCGGCAGCCGTCGGCATCCTCGAGCGCCGCCTTCGCCAGCTCGGCGAACGGAACCTCCAGGCGGCGCTTGTACTGCTCAGGCTGGTCGAGGCGCGCCTGGCCGGCGCCGAGACCGGACCCGCGAGGATTGCCGCAGCCAGCCTCGCTCGTCTCGCAACCGGCGCGCCAAGCGATTACCTGACCGGCATCGCGGCGCTCGCCACCGGCTGGGTGCTGGCGGCGTCCGGCGCCGACCCCGTGCCGACACTGGAACGGGCACTCGATTGCCTCGAGCGGGCGCGGATGCCGCTCGAGGCAGCCGACGCCCGGCTGGCCCTCGCCGAGACGTCGGCCGCCCACAACCGCGACTTCGCTGTCCGCGAGGCGAGGCTCGCGATGCAACGCTTCGCGGCCATCGGCGCCGGACCACGTGTCGATCGTGCACGCGCCGTTCTGCGACGGTTGGGCGTGCGAGCTGCGGCCGGCCGGCCCACCTCAGGCCGGCTTTCGCGCCGAGAGCAGGAGGTCGCTCGACTGGTCGCCTCCGGGCTCTCCAACGATGCGATAGCGACTCGGCTCTTCGTCAGCCCGAGAACGGTTGAGCACCACGTGTCCAACATCCTGCGCAGGCTTGAAGCCACCAAGCGCGCCGAGATCGCTGCCTACGCCGCGCGGCACCTCGAGATCGAGAGCGGCCTCGGAAAATAGGTGCTGGCGCCGATGCGGGTGGCCCGGGGTTGGGCGATCCTCCGGCGATGAGCATCCTCGCCTCACGTCCCGGCTTGAAGTGGCCGGCGGTCGCGGCGCCGGCCGCCGTGGTGGTCGCGCCGCTCTCCTTCGTCCTCTGGCCACCGCCGGCGGGCGTCTCGTCGCCGCCGCCCGCGGTGCTTACTGCCCTAGTCGCCATCGCCGTCGTCATTCCAGCGGTGGCGTTCGGCGTTGGGATCGCATTCGCGCTCTTCGGTCGCCCGCTTCTCGACGGCGCCACGAGCCCGGCGCTCTCGCGAGCGACCTACCTCTCGATCACCTGGCTCCTCATCAATTGGTGGCCACACTCGAACTTCCACCGCGTCGCACAGGGCTGGCCGTCGATCATCGCGATCGACTTCGTGTTCCACACGACAGTGATCGCCGCGAGCATCATCGTCGCCGCCTATTGCCTCGAGTCTGCTCGCCACCGCCCGGTCGTCGGCTGAGCACGCCAAATGCACATTCTCCGCGTTGAACACCAGGTCGCCGACTTCGACTCATGGAAGCGGAACGCTTTTGATGCCGACCCGATCGGTCGCGAACGCATGCATGTGCGCGGCTATCGAGTCGGACGGGCGGCCGATGATCCGAACCTCGTAACCATCGACCTCGAGTTCGACAGCGGCGACGCCGCCGAGGCGATGCATCGCGCATTGAGCGAACTCTGGGGCAACCCGCTGGTCCGAATCGGAACTCCCACGGCGCGGGTCGTCGAACTTGTCGAAGTTGAATAGTCGTCCATCTCCGGGCGTTTCGTTCGGTCGCTCGACCGAACCTCCGCCCGCTACGGCACGAGCACGAATGCCGGCGCGTGCGCTGGCCTGACGACCGAGAAGTGTCGGTGATCAAGCGTGGCCACGGCCTCGATTTGGAGCCGTTCGGCAGCAGCGACCACAGACGCGTCGACTGTCCCAAGCGGAAGGTCGCGATAGGTCGCCACGAGTTCGGCCATGCGGATCCAATCCGCTGCCGCCACAGGCTGTGGAACCAGCTCGCCTGACGCAACGTCGCCTAGGAATCTGATCTCGGTCTCGGCGCCTATGCGCGTTCCAATCATGTACGCCACCTCGGTCACGACGAGGATCGGGATAATCAGCGGCCCAGGATGACGCTCAAGGAGCCGGCGGCACCGCTCATGCTCGGAATCGTCAGCGTCATAGGCGGCGTACAGGGGACCGGCGTCGACGATCAGCGAGCCGCGAGCTCGGACCGGAGGATCTCCTCTATTCGCCGCGACACGTCAGCCCTGCCACTCTGGCCGGGGGCGCCCAGCTTGCGCTTGGACGAGCGGCCGAGCAGGTGGGCTTCGATCGCCTGTCGAGTGAGCTCGGAGACGGTCAATCCGCGCCGGTCGGCCTCGTGGCGGAGCCGGGCATCGAGCTCGTCAGGGAGCTTAACCGTGGTACGCCTCATGGTATGCCAGCATATCCGAGATGCAGCGAAGGATGCAGCAACCCGGCTGACACGGAGATCAAGGGCAGGAGGCGCTGAAACGCGGCTTCGTACGGGGACGCGGCGCTGCACTGCCAGGACCGTCGCACCCCGAGTCATGGCGCCTCGCCTCGGAGATCGTCGGAGCGTCCCGCCGCGAGGCGTGGCCATTGGGCCGTCGGGCGGCCGCCGGGCCACGCCGACACCCGAGGCCAGTCCGGGGCGCCGCCGTCCGTCCGCGTCAGGTGGCCATTCCGTGGCCAGCCCGCTGGTGAGTCCTCCCAGGCCTCCTGGCGCCCATACACCGTGAGGTCCATTAGGGCGTAGGAGTAGTCCATCGCTTCCACGCCACGAATGGTCGTCCAGTAGGTCTCGAAGACGCGCGCTCCCTGGAGCAGATAACAGACGAGGTGCATACGTCCAGGTTCCTTCGGTGGTCCGAGAAGGATGGGCAGGGAGCCGACAGCCGAGTACCAAGGCACGTCCCAACCCATGAAGTTCCGGTAGCGCGCGCTTTCCTCGTAGGGTCCCTGGCAGAAGATCGCATAGGTGATCTGGCGCGAGTGCAGGTAGGACAGCTCGGTTACCTGCGACGTCACCCACGTGCACCCCTCGCACTGCTCGGGCGCCGGGCGTCCGGTGTGCCACATGAAGTAGTAGGCGATCAGCTGCTGGCGTCCCTCGAAAGCGTCCACCAGCCGGGCCGGCCCAGCCGCCCCGACGATGGGCGTCGCGGGGTCGACCTCGACCATGGGTAACCGGCGCCGGGCTGCTGCGATGGCATCGCCCTCGTGGGTGTGCGCCTTCTCACGGATCCGCAGGTCCGCAACGTCGGCCTCGAAGGCAGCCCGGTCGACGACAGGAGGCGCGCCCGGTGCATCAACCGCCTCGCTGCTCTCATGCCAGTCCTTTACCTCGTCATTCGACTCGTCGCGCATGACGCCAACCTATCGAATCAGCAGCGCTGCTGGCCTCGAAGGGGCGGTGAGCCCGGCCCGGGCGATTAGAGCGATCCGGAGGGCCGGTGCCCTGGAAGGTCACGTCAACTGGCGGGGGTCGTCGAGTTTGGCGATCGGCTCCCGCAGGGTTGCTGGGCCGGACCGGTGTCAGGAGCCTACGGACGTCCGCCCGTGCGCGAGATGCTCACGGAGCTGGTCGGCGCGGCGCAGTTCGATCGCGGCTTCGCCCAGATGTTGCGCGAGCGCGTCGTGCGCCCGCTTCGGGAGGGCAGCCGGGATGTGTTCCGGCGAGCCATCGATCGCGGCGAGATCGCGCCGGACGCGCCTTACGACGTCGCCCTCGACATGGCGGTGGGCGCCATCTACTACCGGCTGCTGCTGGGAACCGCTCCGGTCGACATCCGCCTGGCGGACCAGGCTGTGGACCTCGTACTGGCCGCTCTCACGACTCCGGCACGGAGCTCCGGTAGGCACGGATCGCCTGCGTCGACGGAACGAAGTAATACGCGCCGCTGAGCGGTGTCGTGTACCGGGTCAGCGCGTCGCGCACGCCATCCGTCCGGCCCGCCATGCTCTCGAGCATCGCGGCCAGCGGGCGCTGGGCATGACAGAAGCCGACGAACATCGTCCCGTGCTCGGTCACCGTCCCATAGGGCATGTTGCGCCGGAACACATCACCGAACATCTCCTGGTCGGTCCGCGACACGTGGGACCCCTGAGGCTGCGGGTCGAGCTCCACGTCATCGCTCTTCGTCCGGCCGATCACCATCTCCTGTTCGCTCTGCTCGAGCGCCTCCCAGGCGCTCACGTCGTGGGCCCACTTCTGCAGCAGGAGGATCGTGCCTCCGGCACCGGGACTGCCATTCGGAATCACCGCGACGTCCAGCGCTTCGAGCAGGCTCGGGTTCTTGGTCCCGTCGACGAACCCCGTCAGGTCGCGATAGCGGCGGTAGGACCAGCTCGACGTCTCGTCGGCGACAGTCGTGAGCGAGGCCAGCCCATTGATCGCCTGCCGGGCCTCGTCGAAGACCACGTCGTATGAGCTCCCCGAGAGCCAGAGCATGGCGTCGTGCTGCGTGGCCGGCATGACGAACCCATCAGCTCCGGCGATCGACTCGTTGAAACCGACAAGGTCGGCGGGCAGACCGTCGGGGTCGACCTGGCGCCAGAGCTCGGGCCGGAACCCCGACACCAGGTTGACCCCGCCGATCGTGGTCCGTGGCTCACGCACATCGGCCATCGCCATCACCAGCGCGCGACCATCGGCTCCGGGTCGGAGGTCGAACTCGAGGTAGGCGTGCGACGGCGACCCGAGGGCCAAGATCCCGCTTTGGGGCGCGTTCATGGGCATCTAAGCCCGACCACCTCGCCAGCGGTGCGGTGGCGAACGAGCGCCGCCATAGCGGAAGCCTACGTCCGAAGGGCGGGATCAGATCGCCAAACCGCTGTGCGGCTGAGGCCACGGACACCGCGTTCGCAGGCGCCATGTTGATGAGAGGATGGGCTGCGTGGTGGACCACTCGAAGGTGGGCATCATCGGAGTCGGCGCCGTGGGCGCAGCGACCGGCCTCGCCCTCGTGGAGCGGGGCTACGTACCAAATGGCTAGGCGCGAGCGGCACGGGTCACCGTCGACCTGGTCTCCATTGCGCATCGGTGTGTTCCGCGCCATGTGGATCGCCGTACTCGTGGCAAACATCGGGACCTGGATGCAGATGGTCGGTGCGCAGTGGCTGCTCGTGCACCTGCCGAACGCCGCCATCCTGGTCGCCCTGGTGCAGACCGCCGACTTTCTCCCTGATGCACTTTTCGGGCTCGTAGGCGGTGCGCTGGCCGACGTGTTCGACCGCCGCAGGCTGCTGATCGTTGTTCAGTTGACCATGGCCTGCGTCGGCGGCCTGCTCACGATCCTGACCGTCGCCGACCAGATGCCGCCGGCGCTGCTGCTCACCTTCACGTTCCTGATGGGCTTCTCCACCGTCGTCACGAACCCCGCGTATCAGTCCCTTGTCCCTGAGCTCGTTCCGAGGGGCGAACTGCGCGCAGCCTCCGCGCTGGGATCGATCGGGATAAACCTCGCGCGTCTGATTGGTCCGGCGCTCGCGGGCCTCCTGATCGCACAGCTGGGCGTCCCCGCGGTGTTCGCCGTCAACGCCCTGACTTACGTGGTCTTTGCAGCCGTGCTCATCTCCTGGCGGGCGCCGGCGGACATCGCGGCCGAGCTGCCGGAAGGCCTCCTCTCCGCGATGCGTGCCGGTAGTCGATACATCGTGAATGCGCCGGTCGTGCGCAGGATCCTGGTTCGAGCGACGATGTTCCTGGTCCCGGCCAGCGTGCTCTGGGCCCTGCTGCCCCTGATCGCGACGCGTCGGCTCGGACTGGGCGCAGATGGGTACGGTTTGCTTCTTGCGGCGCTCGGTGCGGGCGCAGTCGTCGGCGCACTGATCCTGCCGCTGTTCAGGGCGCGCCTTTCATCGAATCAATTGATCGGTGGCGCCAGCGTTGTGTACGCGCTCGAGCTGGTCCTTATCGTCGTGGTGCCCACTCCGGTACTCGCCGTGATCGTGCTGCTGCCCGCGGGAGCCGCCTGGATCGCGGTCCTGTCCGACATCAATGCGGAGCTTCAACTCTTCCTCCCGACGTGGGTCCGTGCACGCGGCCTGTCCGTCTACCAGATGGTCCTATTCGGCGCCCAAGGGGTCAGCGCCGTGATCTGGGGGGTGATCGCACAACCGTTGGGCGTCACCGCGGCATTCCTGATCGCGGCTGCCGTCATGGTGGGTGGGCTGGCAACGATGTGGTTCTGGCCGTTGATCGAGACAGAAGGCATGGAGCGCGGCACCAAGGCCTACTGGCCCGAGCCGGAGCTCGCTTTTGAAGCGAAACCCGACGACGGGCCGGTCGTGGTGCGAAACATCTACACGGTCGCGCCTGACAAGGAACGGCCCTTCTTAGACGCGATGGCTCACGTGCGCCAATCGCGGCTCCGCACGGGCGCCAGTGGGTGGGGTCTATTCCGGGATGGCGAGGTGGCGCACAGATTCGTGGAGCTGTACGCGGTGCCATCGTGGGATGAGCACTTGCGGCAGCACCGCTACAGGATCACCGGCACC
>CAZRMD010000121.1:0-9232 GCA_964601135.1 uncultured Actinomycetes bacterium
CTCAGCCGGGGCTAACGCTGAGGTAGAAGGTTCGAGTCCTTCGCCGCCCACCATACCGTGCAGTACTCGAACCTGGCGGGTGGGCAGCTTGAAGACGGGCTGGATCGAGGCGCGGCTCTCGACGCGGACCTCAGCGACCAGTTCGTTGAGCAATGCCTTGGCGACCCGGCTGTCCGCCTCGCCGAGCAGGCTCGCTAGCTCGGCCCTGACGGCCTCCAGGTCCGCCGCCGAAGGTGCTCGAACGGCCTCCTCGTCTTCCTTCGCCGCCTCGAGCTCGACGCGCGTTTGGCCAAGCTCCCGTAGGTTGGCGCTGAGCGCCTCGATGCGCGGCGCGGCCGTCTCCTCGCTCATGCGACCCGACTCGAAGGCGGCGAAGTACCGATCAAGCGACTCCTTGGTCTTCGAGATCTCGCGGTTGACGCCGGCCAGACGCTGGGCGGCTGAAACTTGAGCCTCGCGGCTCGCCTCCGCGGCCAGGTGGACGGCGCGGTCCATAAGGTCGGTGCTCGTGAACGTCTCGATCAGCGATGCGATCAGACCCCGCTCGAGCGCATCGGCGGGCAGTCGCTGCCCGTCGCAACCGTAGCTGCCGCGCTTGTCGCGGGACTGACAGACGTAGTAGCGATAGCGTCCGCCGTGGCCATGCGCCGCGGCGCCGATGTAGTGGCGCCCACAGCGCTGGCAGCGCAGGAGACCGGCGAGCAGGTAATCGGATGCGTTGGAGCGCCGACGCCCAGGATCCTCACCGCGCTCGTCGAGCAGCTCTTGGGCGGCTCGGAAGGTCATTTCGTCGACTAGCGGCGGATGCGCCGCCGGATGGCACTTGCCGCGGAAGTTGACCCGACCGAGGTAGGCCTCGTTCCGGAGCATGGTGAGCACCGACCGGTAGCCCCACGGCTTGCCCAGGCTCGTGCGATGGCCGTGATCGTTGAGCCAAGCGGCGACCTTGTGAGCGCCCCAGCGGCGCTTCAGGTAGAGCTCGAAGATCGTCGCGACTAATGGCGCCTGGTCGGCGCGCGTGACCAGCTTGCCAGTCGCCCGGTCGAGCGCGTAGCCGAAGGGGATCCCGCCCCCGTTCCAGCCGCCGTGCGCGGCCTTCCGCTCCATGCCGGCGATGACGCGGTCGATGATGGTGGCGCGTTCGAACTCGGCGAAGACGCCGAGCATCTGGACCATCATCCGACCGGCCGGCGAGCCAGTGTCGAAGGGCTCGGTGGCCGAGCGGAAGCTGACCTTGGCGCGGTCCAACTCCTCCAGGATCTGCGCCAGCCCGCGGACCGAGCGCGAGATCCGGTCGACCCGGTAAACGAGGAGCAGATCGAAGCGGCGCGGGCGTCCGCCAGCGCCTTCTGAAGCCCCGGCCGTTCGAGCTTGCTACCGGTCATGCGGTCGCTGTAGGCGCGGACCGCGTGCCAGCCCTCCTGGCTCTTGACGTAGGCAGCCAGCCGGAGCTCCTGGGCTTCCAGCGAGAACGGCTGATTCTCTTCGTCGGTGGAAATCCGGATGTAGGTCGCGACGCGCAAGCTACTGCCCTCCTCCAAGTCGATGTCCGCCAACCTACAGCGGCTCCTGCCGGCCGCGGGAAGAGACTTCACAAGAATTTGCCGGCGGCAGCAGCCGCCCGCGCAATAGAGGCATCAGGAGTTCGGAGAGGACGGCCACCGCTCGAACCTCCTGCTCGTCAGTCAGGGTCACGTACTGGGGCGGCAGGATGCGGATCGACTCCAAGCGCAGTCGACGAGATGAGGCCTGCTGGGTCTCGATAGGTCGGTCGCTCAATCTCCCTCCCGCAATGGTGCTGCTCGGCGCAGCGCTGGTCGGCCTGGGATCAGGATGCAACCGGGCCCTCTTCACGCTCATTGACGGGCCCGGTTGATGGGTGTCGCCCGGGATCAGCGCTCCATCTCCTGGTGGCGCTCACGCGCCTCGTGGGCGCGGCGAAATAGCCGCTCTTCGAATTCGCGCTCGGCCTGGGCGCGGTAGCGAGCGCCCGCCCGCAGGAGCAGCGCGGTCAGGGAAGCCAGCCCCCGAGGCTTGGATCGCCATTCGCCTGAGCGGTGCCGTCTGCGAAGGGGATCGTGGCGCGGACGTGGCGGCGCAGTTCCGCCTGAGCGCTCGCTCGCCAGGCTGCGCACGCCGCGCTGCCGTTGAATCTCCTGGCTCATCGCCACTTTCATCGACGCCAGCCGCGGCTTGGTGATGATGACCTGCCGGAATCGGCCGGGAGACACCTCCCGAAAGGCCGGCAGGACGACATGGACGTGCGGGTGCGCGGTGTTGCGGTGCTCGGCCGCGATCCAGGGCGGCAGACCCCCGGCCTTCAGCGCCAGATCGTCCATGGCAGCCCGAGCCACGCGCCTGAGGTCCAGGCCGCGGGCATCTTCGGGCGAGATCACAAGCCGGTAGACGGCACCGGCCGGCCGCCCTTCGCGTCCCATCGTGTGAGCCGTCGATCGGCGAACATAGGCCACCAACTGCCGGCGCTCGCGGTCGCCGATGGTGCGCTCGGAGTCGAACAGCCGGCCCTGGGGAGAAGCCTGGTCGCGATAGGCCACGTAGCGAGTCAGACCTTCCACGCCGACCGCCGCTTCAGGCCGCTCGTGATGGTCGCGGAACTGCACGTAACGAAGGAAGCCGGCCACCGCCGACGCCGCCCGGGCGCCGACCGCGGTGTACTTGACCGAGAGGATCGCCCGGGAGCTCCTCACAGCTCGACCTCCGCGGCTTCCAGGTCGATGAGTCGCCGCCGAGCGGCGCCGGCGGCCTCTACCTCGAGGCCCTCCAGGAGCTCGAACTGGTGCCGGCCGAGAAACCTCTCAACCACCAATCGCGTGTGCTCGGCTGCAACCAGCGAACCGACGGCCGCGTGGCTCAGCGAGCGGAGCTGAGCCGTCATGCGTTCGGCGATCGCGTCTCCAGGTCGTCCGCGTTGTGCTTCAACGGCGCTGGCGACGGCGAGCCGCAGCGCGGCCGTCATCGTCGTGTCTCTGGCCTCAGCCAACGCCTGAAGCGCCCTCAGCTGCTCGTCGTCGAGACGGAGATGAACCTGCCGGCGATGACGGCGCGAACGATCCGCGGTCGATGACACGGTCCCTCCTTTCCCAGCGCCGGCCGGGACACCCCTCCGCAGCCGCGGCAAATACCGCTCTACTTCCCTACTGGACCTCGGCTACTTGGCCGCTTATGTTGACTCTGCGAGATTGGGACGACCACGGACGCCGGCGGACGAAAGAACGGACGATGAATCGCGAAAACGGACGCTCGGCGGACGCTGAGCGGACACTTCCGGACGCAGCGCGGACGCTTGGCTGCCACATCGAGTCGCTGCGCCGCCGCATCCGCGCCGGCCGGCTGCCGGCCCGCCGGGGCCCGCGTGGCGTCTACCTGGTTCGGGACTCCGACCTGGCTCGCGTCTGGATTCGCCCCGCCGCTGGGCGCCCCGCCCGCCTGGACGAGGCGGCATCCTGGGCCGCCCTCGAATCGCTGATCTACAGCTACCCCAAGACGCACGCAGCCGCCATCGCCCTCCTTCGAGAGCTGCGCACGCAGCCCGAAATGCGGCCCCGACTACAACTCGTCCTGGCCGTGCTGCGCCTTCGCCTGAGCGGTCTCACTTACCGCAAGATTGCGTCCACACTTGACATCAGCGAGCGGCATGCTCGGCGGACGGCCAGACGTGACCTGGAGGCTATCCTCCGCAAGGAGCTGGTCAGGAACGACGCTCGCCGCCAGCGCGCGGTCCGAGCGCAGGCTGGCGCTATCGTGGCCGAGCTTGAACGGCGCCTGCGGGTGGCCGGCTACAGAGGCCTCACCCGCGCCGACATCATCAACGCTTGGCCCAAGCGGATTGGAAAGCGGATTCGCCGTTTGTCCGAAGAGGACGTCGATCGCTTGGTCTCGATCGGCATCACTGGTAATGAATTGCTGGCAATCAGTGTCGGTGGGATCCCGGTCGAAGCACTCAACTACCTCATCTCTCATGGCTTCGAAAACGATGACCCAGTGGATCACTAAGTGCTATCAGGAGAGAGAGCAAGATAAGCGGCTGGGCCGCAATATCGTCGCCGCCACCGACTGGAACACCTGCGTCTCGAAGCGGCTACGCGCCCAGCGCACCAGCAACGTCCAGTTCGCGGCGGTCAACCCCATGCTGGGGGTACCGGCACTACATTTTCGACTACGCCAGCTTCGGCGCTGCATGAAGCGGAGCGGCTGCCGGGGAACGGCAGCGGCCCCCCGGCAGGCCACAGTCAGCCGCGACCTGTTGCATGGGCGCGGCCGTCCTTCTCGTCCTCGGTAGTTGACGGTCGGGAGAAAAAGGCCCCGCATCCCCGCACTCGCCGCTTGACGTGTTGATTAGCCACCCGCGCAGGTGTATGACAAGCACCGACCGGTGAGCCGCCGGTCCACAACGGGAGGTGCGCGGACATGCGTGGGGGATTCCGACGGCGACTCGCAGGGGCCTCGGTAGCCGTCATCTGCTCGACCGCTGTGGCCCTGGCGGCACCATCATCGAGCCAGGCCAATGTCGGGGCGGGCAATACGCGTGCCGACGGACTCGACGGGTGTCAGGGCTATAGCCAGCCCAGCACGGCCCAGATGCAGTCGTTTTGGAATGGCACGCCCTATTACGACTGGTTCGTCTACATCGGCGGGAGCGCAGCCTACTGCGGGCCGGGCGGAGTCAATGGGAACTGGTTCACGACGGTCGCCAATCAGGGGTGGGCGCTGACCCAGATTTGGGTCGGACCTCAAGCCCCGTGCAGCTCCATTGGCGGCATCTCCTGGGACACGGCGACCGCCAATTCGCAGGGGTTCGCAGAGGCGCGAGCGGCCAACCAGCAGTCCCTTTACAACTTTGGCATTCCGGCCGGGGGCGTGATCTACTACGACATGGAGGCGTATCCGGCCAGTTCGGCATGTGACGCTGCCGTGCAGGCTTTCGTAAGTGGATGGGACCAGCAGCTCGAAGGCTTGAGTCAGTATGCGGGGCTCTACTCGACCCCGTATGTCATCAATATCACCGTTCCGATTTCGTACAACCCGGAGTCGGTGTGGGCTGCAACCTACAACGGAGCCAACAACGTCTGGGGCTGGGCCTACCTGGGCGATCCAGCGTACGTCTTCGATCAGCGTGCCAACCAGTACAACTCGAGCCACAACGAGACATGGAATGGCGTCACCCTCAACGTTGACAACGACTGCGCGAACGCGCGGACGCTCTACAACAACTGGGAGGACACTGCGGGCACCGAAGCGGAGGGATGGCCAGGGGAAGTGCAGGAGGATGCATCATGTTGACGCGACCACGAATGACTTCCGTCACGGTGGTGCTTGCCGCGCTGCTGGTGATCGCGGCCTGCGGTCGGGCACCGGGCACGACTGGGAACACCGCCGGGAACACCAATGGTGCCAGCGGTGCCAACCCGCCAAATTACACGGTTCGCGACGCTCAGCTCGTAACGTCGCAATTCGGCTGGGCGCTCACAGCTTCAGGGTTGACGGTGACTGCTGATGGCGGTGCCTCGTGGCAGAAGATCGGACCGACAACGAGCGACCGGGTTGTCGGCATCTACTTTCTCAACCCCCAGCAAGGCTGGATCGCGACCGTGAACGCGGCGCCGGCACCAACCATGGCGTCCACGACAATGACCATCTACCACACCGCAGACGGAGGCTCGACGTGGAACCCATCGGTGCTCACTGCCCATCCGGTGGGTGGCGTCCCGATCGACCGGGCGGTTTTTGACTTTGCGTCAGTGACGCAGGGCTGGATGTTGCTGGATGACAGCTCGGACGCCAATGTGAGCCGCGCGGAGGCCTACACCACGACGGACGCTGGCGCCACCTGGCGCGGCGGGACGGCGACGGCGTTCGGCAACCTGCGCGCCCTCACCAAGAGCGACGCCTACATCACCAGCCGCGATCTGATACTGGTTTCTCACGATAGCGGCGCCACCTGGTCTCGCGCCACGATCGCCGCATCCGCCGTTCCGACCAACGACTATCCGCTCGCAGTCCCCGCAGTGCGGGTACATGGTGCGCCCAACATCGCGCCCGTCTTATTGATGCAGCGTTCCGCCTCTGCTGTCGACGGCGTCGCGTTTCTGCAGAGCAGCAACAACGGCGATTCGTGGCAACTGGCCGGACTTACTGCGGTGGACCGGCCCGAGGCTGGCATTGCTGAGGTGGCCTCTGTTTCTAGCGCCGACGCCTGGGTCGTCGCCATGCCCAGCGCCTCGGGTGGCGTGTCGGTAGCCTCAACCAGCAACCGGGGCAGCAGTTGGGCCCGTCACGCCTTCACAGCGGTGGACGGCAACGGGGTCGCCGAGATTGACTTCGCGTCGGCAGCGACCGGCTGGGCCATCATCACGAAGAGCGCATGCGCGGCACCCAAGGGTCAATGCTCCGTGTCCGGCACATTGTTTGCCACCCGGGATGGTGGGACGAGCTGGACAGCGTTGTCGCCTCCGTAGTCTATCCAGCCCCAGCCATTCTCTGCCACCCGGAGCCTCGTAGTCCTGCCTCCGTGCCAGGCCTCCTGTTGGCCTGCGGCCGGTTCCAGTGGGCGCCAACAGTGTCAGTCGATTCGATGGTGCATCGCGCTCTTGACGCGCCGTCAGTACTCGGTGCGGCCCAGAGACCCCCAAATACTGCGCTGACTCGCCGCATTCTCAAGTGCCGTTAATTGACATCTTCGGGGCGGAGCTTCGAGCCGGTCTGACGCCCGAGAGGATTGCCTCGGCCCACGATCAACGGATTGTCAGTACCCAGCCTCCACGGCTCCTTCCGCAACTAACAAGCCGCGAACGGTTCCTCTCAGGTCCCACGCGCGCTCCAAGAGCATGCGGTGATCGAAACGCTCCCCGGGCCACTCGGCCAGGCCGTCGAGCGCCTGGAGGGCCGACGTGCGGTCCAGCTTCCCCCTCAGGTGTTCGCGACGGATGACGCCGAACACCTCGACATCGAGCACGTGCCGGGCGCATTGGGACGCGATGTACGTCGCGCTGGCGGAGGGTCTCGGCGCGACCCTGATTACGATCGATGCTCGGCTGGCGTCTGCACAGGGACCGAGGTGCCCGATCGAGCTGCCGGGCTAGTTGTCCCGAATGCCGCGCTCGGAGAACCGCCGGTCAGGGTGATACCACCGCCCTCGACCACCAGCAGGTTCGAGTACTGGTAAGCCGGGTCCACTTCACACGCCCCGCTTCACACGCGCGCCCACTTCAAATAACCATCCCATACAGTTCTCGAACCGCCCCGGTCGACGGGCCCCCTGATCGCCGAATCCGATAATCTGCGAGGGGCGGCCGCTGCCGTCGGCGATGGGTCTCGCCCCGTGCCCTTCGAGGGCTGATGGGCCCTACCGATCACGGAGGTAGGAGGCCATCATGTCGGCTTTGCTCCAGGGCGTCTCACCGAACGACTTCAATAACGTCTACGCCATCGCCGCCGCTTGGATCGCCCTGGCGCTGGTGGCCAGCCTGATCTCGATCCGGATCGGCCTGGCGGTGGCGCTGGCAGAGATCGTGGTCGGTTCTATGGCTGGCAACCTGCTGCATCTGGCGGCCAATGACTGGATCAATTTCTTGGCTGGTTTCGGCTCAGTGTTGCTCACATTTCTTGCCGGGGCGGAGATCGACCCGGAGTCGTTCCGGCGGTTTCTGAAGCCGAGCCTGGCGATCGGCGGCATCGGATTCGCGTTTCCCTTTGCCGGCGCCTGGGCCTTCGCATGGCTCGTGCTCCATTGGCAGTGGCATGCGAGCCAGATCGCCGGCATAGCACTGTCCACGACCTCGGTCGCCGTCGTCTATGCGGTGATGATCGAGACGGGGCTCAACAAGACCGACGTCGGCAAGCTGATCCTGACAGCGTGCTTCGTTTGCGACATCGGCACGGTTGGAGCACTCGGCATCCTCTTCGCCAACTACAACATCCTGCTGGTCGGCTTTGCGATCGCGACCGCGTTCGTCATGATCTTCTTCAGCCGGGTTCTCGAATGGTTGGTGAGGGTCTTCGGGCACGCGGTCAGCGAGCCCGAGGTCAAGTTCGTCCTTCTTGCTCTCTTCGCGCTGGGCGGTCTCGCCTCCGCATCTCGGTCCGAAGCTGTGCTCCCTGCCTACCTGCTCGGGCTCGTCGCCGCCGGAACTTTCCATCGTGATCCTCGCCTGCTCGGCCGGCTCCGAGGCACCGCGTTCTCACTTCTGACCCCGTTCTTCTTCCTGCGGGCTGGAACGCTGGTCAGCTTTACGGCGGTGACCGCCGGGATTGGTGCCGTTCTCCTTCTGTTCGGAGTGAAAATCGTGGCCAAGTTCGCCGGTGTGTATCCGGCCACACTTGCCTTCAGAGTGCGTGGCAAGCAGGCTCTGTACACCACGATGATGATGTCCACGGGCCTGACGTTCGGTACGATCTCCGCGCTCTTTGGATACAACCACGGCTACATCAGCCGAGCGCAATACTCGGTCCTGGTCACAGTGGTCGTGATGACCGCCCTGGTGCCCACGCTTGTTGGCCAGCTGTTCTTTTACCCGCACGCGCATCACCTCGCCTGGGGAGTGGAGAGCCCTCCGGACGAGCTCGAGCGTCAACTGGAGCGGGGCGCCGCGCCCAGTGGGAGTGATGTGGGCTCATGACAAGCCCGCCGCCGCGATCGCTTTCCTAAAGCTGCCGAAGCGATTCCGGATCGTCTTCTCGCAGGGAGTCATGCCCGCGGCGGTCCAGGAGCTGGCGGTCGGCGGCCGACCATATTCGACCTTGAAGCCGCGGAGCGCCGCGAGGGCCTCGATGATCGGGAATCCGGGCTTCGGCGAGTTCAGGGTGATGGCGCCTGCGGCCCATCGCGAAAGGTTCGAGAAGTGTATGTCTGGGTCCACTTCGAAAGCCTTACCTCCCATAATCCGACCCCAACATCTTGTGGTCGGCGATCCAGGAATCACAAGGACGTTTGGGCCGAAGCACCCCAACGAGCGACAGAGCTGGGGGGCCGGACTGGCGTTTCGGTCTGCGGCGGCGCCCCGGCTGCAGGTCGTATCCGTCTGCGCGCCCGGAGCCGCTATCGATTGGGGTTCGGCGCCTCCAGAAACCTGAGAACCGCGAGAACACGGGCCCGGCGCCCTCAGACCGTCGTTCGGCGCCTCTCCCGCAATGCGGCAGCAGCCATGCTGATCAGCAGTAGGCCGGCGATCGTGCCGAACCCGCCACTCAGGTACTGGACCAGGCGGGGGACGTC
>CAZRMD010000122.1:0-9196 GCA_964601135.1 uncultured Actinomycetes bacterium
GGTACTGCGTAAACGAATCGGAGAACACCGTCTGCACCTGGCCGGTGACCTCGGAGTTGCCGAGCTTCGTCTTCGTCTGGCCTTCGAACTGCGGCTCGCGCACCTTGACACTAATGACGGCCGTCAGACCCTCGCGCACGTCATCGCCCGTCAGGTTCGGATCTTGTTCCCGCATCAGGTTGGCCTTGCGCGCGTACTTGTTCAGCACGGACGTCAGGGCCGAGCGGAAGCCCGTCACGTGGCTCCCGCCCTCGACCGTGTTGATGTCATTGGCGAAGGCGAGGACGTTCTCGGTGAAGCCCTGGTTGTACTGCAGCGCAATCTCGACCGTGTTGCCTTCGATTTCGCGCTCGACGTGGAGCGGCCGCAGGTTGACCCAGCCCTTGTCCTTGTTCAGATATTTCACGAAGGCACTGATGCCGCCCTCGAAGTAGAAGGTGTAGTCGAGGTCGATGCGCTCATCGCGCAGGACGATGGTGAGGCCTTTGTTCAGGAAGGCGAGCTCACGAAGCCGGTGCGACACGATATCCCAATGGAAACCAAGCTCTTCGAAGACCTCAGGATCCGGCGAGAACCGGATATAGGTACCCGTGGTGTCGGCCTTGCCGGTGACTTTCAGCGCCGCGACGGGGGTGCCACGCCGGTAGTCCTGATCGTGCTGCTTGCCGTGGCGCATTACGGTAACGTGCAGCCGCTCCGACAGGGCGTTGACGACCGAGAGACCGACGCCGTGCAGACCGCCGGAGACCTTGTACCCGCCGCCGCCGAACTTTCCGCCGGCGTGCAGCTTGGTCATGACGACTTCGAGGGCTGGCTTGCCCTGGTCTTTCATGATGTCGACCGGGATTCCGCGGCCATTGTCCGCGATCGAGGCCGAGTTGTCCTTGTGGAGGGTTACCTCGATCCGAGTGGCATAGCCCGCGAGCGCCTCGTCGACAGAGTTGTCAACGAGCTCGTAGATAAGGTGGTGAAGCCCCCGGTTGTCGGTCGACCCGATGTACATGCCGGGCCGTCGCCTGACTGGCTCCAAACCCTCCAAAACCTGGATAGCTTTGGCGTCATAGGCAGGCGTCGTTTTTTCTTTGGGATTCAGCAAATCGCGAGTTCAAATTATATCGAATTTGGCGCGAAAAATCGGTTCATGAGAGGTTAAAAATGTCACGAGTTTGGGACCTTACTCAAGAGGCCGCGACAGGGGCCGATTCGGCCGCTTTTGGCCGCCAGCGAAGGTCCAGCTGACGGGCGGCCCGAACCTCATCCAGCCGGCCAACCGGGGCGTCGTGCGGGGCGGTTTTGACGGTCTCGGGGTCGTCGGCGATTTCCTCGACGATCTGCCCCATGGCCGCGATGAACGCATCCAGCGTGGCCCTGGACTCGGTTTCGGTGGGCTCGATCATCAGCGCTTCCGGCACGATCAATGGGAAGTAGATCGTCGGCGGGTGGACCCCGAGGTCGATCAACCGCTTGGCGATGTCTTTGGCCGAAACGCCCTGCGCTTTGGCCTTCTTTGCCGTCAACACGAATTCGTGCATCGACGGCCCGCTAAAGGCATCGTCGAACCACTTGCGCAGGTGGTGTCGCAGGTAGCTGGAGTTGAGGACGGCGTTCTCCGCGACCTCGTTGATGGTGTTGCCATAGGTGCGGATGTAGGCGTAGGCGCGGAGGAGCATGCCGAAGTTGCCATAGAAGGCCCGTACCTTACCGATCGATTGCGGACGGTCGTAGTCGAGCCGGAACCCCTCGTCACTGCGCTCGACGGTCGGTATGGGCAGAAATGGCACCAGGTGCGACTTGACGCCGACCGGCCCGGCACCCGGCCCACCACCGCCGTGCGGGGTGGAGAAGGTCTTGTGCAGGTTGAGGTGGACGACATCAAAACCCATGTCGCCCGGACGGGCGATCCCCACCAGGGCGTTGAGGTTGGCGCCGTCGTAGTACATCTGCACGCCGTGCTCGTGGGCCAGTCGGGTGATCTCGAGGATGTCCTTCTCGAAAAGGCCCAGGGTGTTGGGATTGGTCAGCATCACGGCGGCGACATTCTTGGAGAGCTTGCTCTTGAAATCGTCGAGTTGCACTAGGCCGTCCGTCCCCGACTTGATCGCGATCGTCTTCAGATGTGAAAGCGTGGCGCTGGCCGGGTTGGTACCGTGCGCGCTGTCGGGAACCAGCACCTCGTCGCGGGACTCGCCGCGGCTGCGATGGTAGGCCTGGATGATGCGCAGCCCGGTCCACTCGCCGTGGGCGCCGGCGGCGGGCTGCAGACTCATCCGGTCCATCGCGGTCAGCGCCAGCAGCGCTCGCTCCAGCTCCCACATCAAGCGCAGGGCGCCCTGCGCCCGTGCCGGTGGGTGGTAGGGATGGAGGTCGGCGAAATCGTCCAGCCGGGCCAGTGCCTCGTTGACCGCCGGGTTGTATTTCATCGTGCAGGAGCCGAGCGGATAGAGGCCCTGGTGGAGATTGAAATTCAGACGGCCGAGGCGACCGAAATGGCGGGCCAGATCGGGCTCGCTGATCGACGGGATCGCAAGCGGCGACCGGCGGCGCACCGCCTCGGGGACCAGCTCATCGATCGGCCGGACCTTCACGCCGGCCGCCGGAAGTCGTGGACTGGGCCGGTTCAGACTGCCCAGCTCGAACAGCAGCGGCTCCGTCACGGCAGCGCCTCGAGGAAGCGCTCGATCGCTCGCGGATGGTTGAGCTCGGTGACGGAGATCAGCAGCGCGTCGGCGAGTTCAGGGAAAAAGCGACCGAGCGGAAGCCCGGGTAATACCCCGCGCTCGAGCATGATTCCCTGCGTTTGCTCGGCGGGATACGGTGTGTGAACGGCGAACTCCCACAGGAAGGGCGCATCGAAGGCCAGTCGATAACCCTTGTGCTCGCCCAGCTGGCTGGCGAGATGATGGGCCCGCTGCGCGCTCAACTCCACGAGCTGTTTCAAGCCGGCTCCTCCCATGTGTCCGAGATAGACCGTCGCAGCGAGCGCCATCAGTGCATGGTTCGTGGTGATGTTCGAGGTGGCGTGCTCGCGCCGGATGTGCTGCTCGCGCGCCTGCAGGGTCAGCACGTAACCTCGCCGGCCTTGCGAGTCGACGGTCGCGCCCGCCAGGCGCCCGGGCATCCGGCGCATCAAGGCTTCGCGGCAGGCGATGAATCCGAGGTAGGGGCCGCCAAACGACAGTGGAATGCCCAGCGGCTGACCGTCGCCAACCGCCAGGTCGGCGCCGTAATCACCTGGAGCTGCCAGCAGGCCCAGCGAAATGGGATCGACGCACGCGATCAGCAGCGCTCCCGAGCGATGGGCCATGTCGCTGACGGCCTGCGGACTCTCGAGCACGCCGAAAAAGTTTGGTTGCTGCAGGATGACGGCCGCCGTGGTCTGGGTCACGGCATCCCCCAGTTTGGACATGTCGACCCGGCCGTCGGCAGCGGCAGGCACCCGCAAGATCTCGTACTGCTGAGCCGCGGAGTAGGTCTGCAGCACCTGGGCGTACTCCGGATGGAGGGCGCCCGCCACGACCACGTTCTGTCGGCCGGTATGCGCGACCGCCATGTAGGTCGCTTCGGCCAGCGAGGTCGCACCGTCATAGAGGGATGCATTCGCCACGTCGAGCCCGGTCAGCAGCGTGATCATGCTCTGAAACTCATAGATCGCCTGCAGCGTTCCCTGGCTCGCCTCGGGCTGGTAGGGCGTGTAGGTGGTGTAGAAGTCGGGCCGCGAAATAACCTGGTTGACGATGGCCGGACTGAAGCGGCGCGACGCGCCGGCACCCAGAAAGCTGTGCGAGGGCGGGATGCGGGCGTTGAGACGGCCGAGCTCGCGGAAATAGTGAACCAGCTCGACTTCGGATAGCGGCTCCGGTAGCTCGACGCGGTCGAGCCGCAAGGACTCGGGGAGGTGCTTGAAGAGCCCGTCCACCGATTGCAGCTGGAGCGCCTCGAGCATTTCCGCCCGCTCGGACTCCGCGTTGGGCAGATAGGTCACGGTTACGACTGACCCTTCACGAAGTCGTCGTACGCCTTCTGGTCGAGCAGCTTGGGGTTGTCCGTGACCCCACGCACCTTGACAATCCAGCCCTTGCCGTAGGGATCCTCGTTGACGAATTCCGGATGGTCCTTGAGGTCCTGGTTGACCGCGGTGACCTCTCCGGCCACCGGGCTGTACAGATCGGACGCTGCCTTGACCGACTCGATCACGCCGAGGCGATCGCCGACGTCGAGGTGCTGGCCGACGCTGGGCAGCTCGAGATAGATGACGTCACCCAGCTGCGACTGCGCGTACTGGGTGATGCCAACCGTGGCACTGTCGCCGTCTTTTTTCACCCACTCGTGGGTCTCGCTGAATCGCAGGCCGCTTACGTCTGCCATGGCTCCTCCCCTTCGTTTATTTCGGATGCGGTCGCTTATAGAAAGGTAGGGGAACCACTTCCGCCGGCGCAGCGGTGCCGCGCACATCCACCGCAAGCCGGGTTCCCGGCTGGGCGAGCGCCGGTGGCACGTACGCCATGGCGATATTGAAGCCGAGGGTGAACGATACGTTGCCCGAGGTGACCGTCCCGACCTGGCGGCCATCGGCCGTAACCGGATAGCCATGCCGCGGGATGCTGCGGTCGAGCATCTTGAGGCCAACCAGGGTGCGGTCGAGACCATGCTCGCGGGCGCGGACGATCGCGTCGCGCCCAATGAAGTCCTTGTCGAGATTCAGCGTCCACTCCAGACCGGCCTCGAGTGGGTTGGAGTCGGTGTCCATGTCATTGCCGTACAGGCGCATGCCGGCTTCGAGACGCAGCGTATCGCGAGCACCCAACCCTGCCGGCCGGATCCCGTCGGATTTTCCTTCCTCGAGCAGTGCGCGCCACAGCGCAACCGCGTCCTTCGGGCTGCAGAACAACTCGAAACCGTCCTCGCCCGTGTAGCCTGTCCGGGAGATCAGGCTTAAGACATCCGCGACCCGCCCCTCGATAAATGCGTAGTACTTGATCCCGCTCAGATCCGAGCTGGTTAGCCGCTGCACCAGCCCCGTGGCCTTCGGTCCCTGGACACCAATGAGTGACCAATCGCGTCCCACATTGGAAACGGAGTCCGCACCCGGCCCTCGCCCAGAGGGGGAGGAATCTTCAGCAGCGTGGGAGCGAATCCACTCGAAGTCGCCATCCTGATTGCCGGCGTTGACCACCAGCAGATACCCGCCGTCCGCGACCGCGTAGACGAGCACGTCGTCGACGATCCCACCCCGGTCATTGCAGAGCACGGCGTACTGGGCGCGGCCGGTGCGAAGCTTGCTGAGGTCACGGCTGACGACATGCTGGGCCAGGGCATCGTCCTTGATCCGCAGCTCACCCATGTGGGAGAGATCAAAGAGTCCCACGGCCTCACGCACGGCCCGGTGCTCCTCGCGGATGCTGGTGTACTGCAGCGGCATCGTCCAGCCGCTGAAGGTCGTCATCTGCGCTCCAAGGCGCACGTGTTCGTCGTATAGCGGAGTCCGCTCAGCCGTCACGACCGCTGCTGGTCTGGTCGTCGCGTGCTATGCCTCTTCGTCGTCGAGGTCGTCGAGGTAGTCGAGCAGCTCTTGATCGTGCACGCCACGCGCCTCGCTGAGCATCTCGAGGATCAGGTTGACGCGAGCCTCTTCCCAATGCAGTAGCTTCGCCAGCTCAGCCGGCGTGGCCGGGCGGCCCAACCGGCCCGCCAGCAAGCGCTGCGCCGACTCGAGCACCCGGCAGGCGGTGACGAAGGCTTCATCGTTCCGCTGGGCGGCCCGGGTTTGTGCCAGCACATCGTCCATGGTGACGTTGATGGCATGCATCAGCCGGGCGTGGAAGCCGCCATGGTCCGGCCGGTAATGCTCAACGGCCGAGATCAGCCCGACGGTGCCCTCCTGGAAGAGATCGCCGAACGGCACCCCGCGCTCTTTGCGCGCCTCTGCCGCCTCGAACACGAGGTAGAGGTTGTGCTCGATCAGCCGGCGGTTGGCCGCCTCGCGCTCTCGACCTCGAGTGGCAAGGAGGCGCCGCTCTTCTTCGTTTGACAGTCGTGGAAAGCGCGCGACCTGGGCGCGATAGCCGTCCTGATCGTCGTCCGCAGGCTGCGGCGCAAGCTGCTGGGCCACGTCCCCATTCTAGAGGCGACTTGGCGCTCGGCCGGAGATATCATCTGATCGTGAGGAGGGGCGTTCGCCTCTTTTTCCTCGTCGTTTCGCTGGCTGCGCTGCTGCCGGCGATTCCGGTTCGCGCGGCCGGATCGCACGTGCTGGTTGCCACCCTCAGCGGCGTCATCAATCCCATCACCGACAACTACATCTCGAGCGCCGTCGACCGGGCTCAGAGCAGCCATGCGAACGCCTTGATCATTGCCATGGACACACCTGGCGGGCTCGACACCTCGATGCGCGACATCATCAAGAAGATCATCGGTGCCCGCCTGCCCGTCGTCGTCTTCGTGTCGCCGTCGGGTGCGCGGGCAGCCTCCGCCGGCATGTACATCACAGAGGCTGCGGACATCGCCGCGATGGCGCCCGGCACGAACATTGGATCCGCACACCCGGTCAGCCTGGGGGGATCCAACCCGTCGCCGAGTGCAACCCCGAATGCCTCGGGAAACTCGTCCGCGCCCGACATCGAGGACCAGAAGATCGAAAACGATGCCGCCGCGTATGCGCAAGGGCTGGCGGCGATGCACCACCGCAACGCGGACTGGGCGGAAAAAGCGGTTCGGCAAAGCATCAACGTGCCAGCTGACGAAGCCGTGAAACTTGGCGTCGTCGACCTCGAGAGCCGTGACCTCGATACCCTGCTCCAGGATCTCGATGGCAGGCAGGTCACCAAAGCCAATCAGCAGACCTACACGCTGCACACGGCGAACGCCGCGATCGATCGATACGACTTGAGCGGTTTCGATCAGTTCCTGGAGGCGGTCGCGGATCCAAACCTCGTTTACCTGCTCTTCCTGCTGGCGATCATCGGCATCGGCTTCTGGGTAACGCATCCCGGAATGGTCCTACCAGGCGTCGTGGGGGTGATCGCCGGCCTGCTGGCCGCGCTCTCGCTGTTCAACCTGCCCATCCACATTGCAGGCCTGCTCCTGATCCTGCTGGCCATCCTTCTCTTCATCGTCGACCTCAAGGCCGTCACGCATGGAGTCCTAACGACCGGTGGCATCATCGCCATGACCCTGGGCGGGCTGCTGTTGATCGACACCGGCTTTATCTCCGAGGCGGTCAACATTCCGTTACTGCTCGTCACGGTGCTGGTGATTGCCGGCATCTTCCTCTTCATCCTGCGCAAGGTGGTCGCCGCCCGGCGGCTGCCATACGCGGCGGGCCAGGAGTCGCTGGTCGGCGTCGTCGGCACGGTGCGCGAGCCTCTGAGTCCCACTGGCATGGTCTTCGTCGACGGAGCGCTCTGGCAGGCGACGGCGCCGAATGGACCGGTACCCGCGGGGACGCAGGTGCGCGTCACGGCGATTGATGGACTGCGCCTCCGCGTGGAACCACTGACTCCACAGCCAGGTCGCGCCGACGGGCCGCGCACCGTGGCGTCGTGACAGGGCCCGTAACATGACACATATTTCTTTTGAAGAGAGGAGCAACCCATGGGTGTCTTCGCGCTGATCGTCCTCGGCATCATCATCCTGGTCGTCTTGATCGGTCTCAGCTCGGCGATCAGGATCATCAACGAATACGAGCGTGGCGTTCTCTTCCGGCTGGGACGCCTGATGGCCCTCAAGGGACCCGGACTGCGACTGATCATCCCCTTCGGCATCGACCGGATGGTGAAGATCGACCTCCGGACCGTCACCCTCGAGGTCCCGCCCCAGGAAGTCATCACGCACGACAACGTCACCATCAAGGTGAACGCCGTCATCTACTTCCTGGTGATCGACCCCAACCACGCCGTTACCAAGGTCGCGAATTACATCAACGCAACTTCACAAATCGCACAAACCACGTTACGCAGCGTGCTCGGCCAGTCGTCCCTCGATGAGCTGCTGGCCAACCGGGAGAAGATCAACACCAACCTGCAGCAGATCATCGACCAGCAGACCGAGCCATGGGGCATCAAGGTCTCGACCGTCGAAATCAAAGACGTCGAGCTTCCGCAGACGATGCAGCGCGCGATGGCCAAGCAGGCCGAGGCCGAACGCGAGAAGCGCGCCAAGATTATCCACGCCGAGGGTGAGTACGCCGCCGCGACCCAGCTGACTGAGGCGGCAACCGTGATCGCGCAGCAACCGAGCGCGCTCCAGCTCCGCTACCTGCAGACCCTGACCGAGATTGGCGTCGAACGGAACACCGTGATCGTCTTTCCGGTGCCGCTCGACCTGCTCTCGCAGCTGGTCGTTATGCCGGACGGCAAGGCCAGGACGCCCGCGACCCCAGCGACCCCGGCAAAAACCTGACCCACCTCCTGACCGGCGCCGACCTCGGGCTGGATGTCTGGGTCGTCATCGTCCTGGGCATCATCATCGGGCTGTTCCAGCTCGCGAACTTCGGCGAGCGGAACTCGACCGCCCGTCTGCTGGCACTGATCGCCGGCGGCGTCCTCGCCGGGCTGGCGCTCGTGATCGGTGGCGTTGCCTCAGGGTGGCTCCTGCTGCTGTTCACCTCCGGGGCGGAGGGCATCGCGGACTTCCGCAGGAACCTGCTCACCCTGGCTCCCATCGGCATCGCCGGTGCGCTCGGACTGCTGTATCTGTGGCCGCCGGTGCAAGAACGGGTCGCCCGTCTGCTGCCGCTCAAGCGACCGGGATCGCCGGTGATCTACCTGACGATCGTCTTCGCGCTCCTTCTGATTGCGCAGCAGATCGGAGCCCAGGTGACCCAGCAGCCACCGCTGACCTACACCGATCTGCTCGCCCAGGACATCCCCTTTTTCATCCTGGCGTTCGTCGGGGTCGGCATCTACGTCCGACGATCGCCACGCCAGGCGGCGGAGCGTCTCGGCCTCGTCCCGCCGATTCGCACCTACTGGTGGATCATTGCGGCGGCAGCCATCGCCGTGTTCTTCGCCGCGGCGTTTGGGATCGAAGCCCTAGCTAATGTCGTCGCCCCCGAACAACAGAAGAAGGTCACCGACGTCAGCAACGTCCTGTTCAGCCACTTCAACAACCCGGCCGCCATCATCTTCCTGGGCGTTGTGGCCGGTGTCGTCGAAGAGACCTTGTTCCGTGGCGCGATGCTGCCACGACTGGGGATCGT